>JAEWUH010000141.1 GCA_023397245.1 Bacillota bacterium
ATTTAGTACCACAGTGGAAGAGAGATTATTAAAAGCGAGAGGAATGAAGCGCATGAACAGAGTGGTAATAACCGGGCTGGGCGTTATCTCGCCCGTGGGCAATTCCGCGGAGGAGTTCTGGAACAGCCTGATTACCGGAAAATGCGGCATCGACTTTATAACAAAATTCGATACAACGGATTTTAAGGTAAAAATTGCGGCGGAAGTCAAGGGTTTTGATCCGCATGACTGGATGGAAAAGGGCGAAATCCGCAAGACCGACCTTTTCGCGCAGTATGCGGTTGCCGCCGCCGCCCAGGCGATGGCGGACAGCGGAATCGAAGGCAAGGTGGACCCGGAGCGCCTTGGCGTGTACGTGGGTTCCGGCACGGGCGGCATGAATACCTTTACTACCGAGTGCGAGAAATTTCTTAATTCCGGTCCGAAAAAGGTCTCGCCGTTTTTTGTGCCGATGATGATTTCCAATATGGCGGCGGGCAATATCGCCATCAAATTTCACGCACAGGGGCCGTGCCTGCCCGTTGTGACCGCCTGCGCCACGTCCACCCACGCGGTGGGCGAAGCGTTCCGCGCCATCAAATACGGCTACGCCGACGCGATCATTGCCGGCGGTGCGGAAGCAACCGTAAACCCGCTTGCCGTTGCCGGATTTACGAACTGCATGGCGCTTTCCACAAAGAATATTCCGCTGGAATCCTCCATCCCGTTCGACAAGCGCCGCGACGGCTTTGTCATGGGCGAGGGCGCAGGCGTTCTGATCCTGGAGGAATATGAGCACGCAAAGGCACGCGGCGCGAAGATTTACGCCGAGGTGACCGGTTACGGCAATACCTGCGACGCTTATCATATCACCGCTCCGCACCCGGAGGCCGCGGGCGGAGCCAAAGCCATTTCCCTCGCGGCGGAGGAAGCCGGCCTGCGCCCGGAGGATAAGGTTTATATCAACGCGCACGGCACCGGCACCCCGCTCAACGATAAATGCGAGACCATCGCAATCAAAAAAGTATTCGGCGAAAAGGCCTATGAACTCTGCGTCAGCTCCACAAAATCCATGACCGGCCATATGCTCGGCGCGGCGGGCGCCGTGGAAGCAGTTGCCTGCGTCCTTGCGCTCCATGAGGAGATCATTCCGCCGACCATCGGCTACGCGGAAAAGGACGAGGAATGCGACCTGGATTATGTGCCGAATTCGGCAAGAAAGCAGAAAACCGACCTCGCGCTTTCCGTTTCCCTCGGCTTTGGCGGGCACAACGCGTGTATTGCGATACGGAAATATAACGGGTAAAATCTCTCTGTCATCTGCGGTGACTTTGTCCTTACCAAGGATGAGGTCAAACAGAGAAAATATAATAAACCCCATAATCAGCATCAGAGAGGTTTTCCCGGATATATACGGAAAGGACGGAAGATTGCATGGATATCAAGCAGATCAAGGAAATCGCCGCGGCCATGAAGGAGAACGGCCTGACCGCGTTTGAAATTACGGAGGGGGATACCATCCTGCGCATGGAGCGGCAGCCCGCTCCGGCGGCGGTACAGGCATCAGCCCCGGCCGCGCCCGCGCCGGCGCAAGGTGTAAAAGCCGAAACGCCTATGATGGAAAATCCCGACGCGCTGGAGGTCAAGTCGCCGATGGTCGGCATGTTTTACACAAAGCCTTCACCGGAAGCGGAGCCGTATGTGAGCATCGGTTCGCGCGTGAAAAAGGGCGACACGCTCTGCGTGATCGAAGCCATGAAGCTCTTAAACGAGATCACGGCGGAGCGCGACGGCGAAATTACGGGAATTTGTGCGCAGGACGGCCAGATGGTCGAGTACGCGCAGGTTCTATTCCAGATGGTATGAGGTGATTCTTACGGAGAGAGAAGAGATTAAAGGGATTATCCCCCACAGGGAGCCCATGCTGCTGGTCGACCGCGCGGAAGTGATCGGCGAAAACAAAGCCGAAGGCAGCTACACGGTGCGGGGAGACGAATGGTTCCTGCAGGGGCATTTCCCCGGCAATCCGGTCGTGCCCGGCGTGGTCCTCTGCGAAATGATGGCGCAGACGAGCTGTGTTCTGCTCGCGGATAAAATCAAGGGAAAAACGCCGTATTTTACGGGAATCGATAAAGCCCGATTTAAAAACAAGGTGCTGCCCGGGAAAACGCTGGAAATCGAGGTTACCCTTACAAAGGAGCGCAGCCCGTTCTATTTTGTCAGCGCAAAAGGTTCCGTGAACGGAAAGCTCGCAGTTTCGGGTGATTTTTCTTTTGCCCTGATCGACGGCTGACGGAAAGGAGGCGGGAACTTGTTTTCTAAAATACTGATTGCCAACCGCGGCGAAATCGCGGTACGGATTATCCGTGCATGCAAGGAAATGGGCATCTCCAGCGTGGCTGTTTTTTCCGAGGCGGACAGGGACTCGCTCCATGTGAGCCTTGCGGATGAAAGCGTCTGCATCGGCCCCGCTCCCGCAAAGGACAGCTACCTGAATATGAGCGCCATCCTTTCCGCGGCAGCCGCCACGGGCGCGCAGGCCATTCATCCCGGTTACGGGCTGCTTTCGGAGAACGCGGAGTTTGCCCGCCTCTGCGAACAGTGCAAAATCACGTTTATCGGGCCTTCCGGTGATTTAATTGCCAAAATGGGCGACAAGGACGCCGCGCGCCGCACAATGAAGGCCGCGGGGGTGCCGGTCGTTCCGGGAAGCGATATCGTGGAAAACGCCGAAGCGGCGCGGCGGGAAGCGGAGCAGATCGGGTTTCCGCTTCTGGTCAAGGCGCGCGCGGGCGGCGGAGGAAGGGGAATCCGTATTGTAAACCGGCCGGAGGAGCTGAAAAACGCGTTTGCCGCCGCTTCCTCGGAGGCATTGAAAGCGTTCGGCGACGGCTCGGTTTATCTGGAAAAATACCTTTCCCCGGTCAAACATATTGAAGTGCAGGTGCTGTGCGACCAGTACGGCGCAGCAGTGTGTCTGGGGGAGCGCGAATGCTCCGTCCAGCGCAAGCGGCAGAAGCTGATTGAGGAAAGCCCTTCGCCCGCCGTCGGGAAGGAACTGCGGCAGAAGCTGGAGGAGGCCGCGGCGAAAGCCGCCCGTGCCGTTGGTTATGTGAGCGCGGGCACCGTGGAATTCCTGCTGGACGACAGCGGCAGCTTTTACTTTATGGAAATGAATACCCGTCTGCAGGTGGAGCATCCCGTTACGGAGCTGGTGACGGGGATAGACCTTGTCAAATGGCAGATACGTATTGCTTCCGGCGTGCCGCTTTCCTTTACGCAGGAGGAAATCAAAGTGCGCGGCTGCGCCATCGAATGCCGTATCAATGCGGAGGACCCCAAGGCGGATTTCCGCCCGAGCTGCGGAAAAATCTCGTTCCTCCACGTTCCGGGCGGGCCGTGGGTGCGGTTCGATACCGCGCTGTATCAGGGATATGCCGTTCCGCCGTTTTACGATTCCCTTATCGGCAAGCTGATTGTGCACGCCAAAACGCGCGAGGAAGCCATACGAAAAATGCAGGCGGCGCTGTGCGAGCTGGTGATTGAGGGCGTGAACCATAACGCCGAGCTCCAGATGGATATCCTGAGCGACGAAGCATTTAAATCCGGCAATTATCATACGGATTTTATAGAGAAGCGGGGGTAACGAATGCTTACAAAAGACCTGTTCCGAAGGCCGAAAAACGAACTTGAAACGTATAGCCGGCACTTCAAAAAAGGCGCGCCCGATATCCCCGAGGAGATGTGTGTTTCCTGTCCCGCGTGCAGGCAGACCCTTTTTACGGACGCGCTCACCGGGAACAGCCATGTCTGCCCGAAATGTGGATATCATTTCCGCATCAATGCGCGTCAGCGCATCAGCCTGATCGCCGACGAAGGTACCTTTTCGGAGCTTTTCGGCGGCCTGACCTCGGTCAACCGCATCCGTTTTCCCGGTTACGAGGAAAAGCTCAAGCAGGCGCGCCTTGCCAGCGCGGAAAAGGAAGCGGTCGTCTGTGGAACGGCGCAGATCGGCGGTTTTTCCTGCGCGATGTTTGTTATGGACGCGAATTTTATGATGGGCAGCATGGGTACGGTCGTAGGGGAGAAGATCACCCTGCTTTTTGAATACGCCACGGAGCACGCCCTGCCCGTTGTGGGTTTTGCCGTTTCCGGCGGGGCCAGGATGCAGGAGGGAATCCTCTCTCTGATGCAGATGGCCAAGACCAGCGGCGCGGTCAAGCACCACAGCGACGCGGGCGGCCTGTACCTTGCCGTACTTACGGACCCCACCACGGGCGGCGTGACCGCCAGCTTTGCCATGGAGGCCGATATTATCCTTGCCGAGCCGGGCGCGCTCATCGGCTTTGCCGGGCCGCGCGTCATTGAGCAGACCATGCGGCAGAAGCTGCCCGCGGGCTTCCAGCGCGCGGAATTCCTGCTGGACAAGGGCTTTGTTGACCAGATTTCCGATCGGAGGGAGCAGAAACGGCAGCTCGCAAAGCTGCTTTCCCTCCACGCAAAGGGGGAAACCCGATGAACGCTTATGAAAAGGTTCAGGCGGCGCGGTCGAAGGACCGGCCGACCGGTTCGGACTTTATAAAAAACGTATTTACCGATTTTGTGGAGCTGCACGGCGACCGGCGCTTCGGCGACGACCGGGCGGTGGTTGCTGGGATCGCCCGGCTCAACCGGCAGCCCGTAACCGTGATCGCGCTGGAAAAGGGGCACGACACCAAGGAAAAGGTACTGCGCAATTTCGGTTCGGCGCACCCGGAGGGTTACCGCAAGGCGCTGCGCCAGATGCGGCTGGCCGAAAAGTTCGGGCGCCCCGTGGTCTGCTTTGTGGACACCGCCGGCGCGTTCTGCGGAATCGCGGCGGAGGAGCGCGGGCAGGGGCAGGCGATCGCCGAAAACCTGATGAGCATGATGGCGCTGAAGGTTCCGGTCATATCGATTTTGATTGGCGAAGGCGGAAGCGGCGGCGCGCTTGGGCTTGCCGTGGCGGACGAGGTGTGGATGCTGGAAAATTCCGTATACTCGGTTATTTCGCCGGAGGGCTGCGCAAGCATCCTCTGGAAGGATTCTTCCAAGGTAAAAGAAGCGGCCGAATGCCTGAAAATGACCGCCAACGACCTGCTTGGGCTGGGCGTGATTGAAAAAATCATCCCGGAAAGCGGCAGGGATTTTCTGAAGGTCTATCAGGAGCTGCGCCGCAGCCTTTGCTCCGTACTGGAGAAAAAATTACAGATGAGCCCCGGCGAACTGACGGAACAGCGGTACGCGCGGTTCCGGAAAATCGGGAAGCCGGTTTGATATCGGGCGGGCGGCAAAGCAAACGTCCGCCTGTCTGCATCCTTTGTCCTGCGCAGCCATAAAGCCCCGCGGCTGTGCCCTGCCTTTTTTGTCCGTCTCATTTGAGGCGGACAATTTTATGTGTATTTTTGCCAATATTTATCGAAGCGAATGGATAATAAGACAAAAATATATATTTTTATTGATTTTTTATCCTTCATATTCGATAATATAATAATTGGATACATTGAAAATGAGGTGCTTTCATGTTTGAAAAGAAAATTCTTATAATCGATGACAGCGACTTTTTTGCTCAGTGTATTGCCAATATTCTGGCCGATGCAGGCTACAGCGCAATCCGTGCGACCAGCGGGCAGGAAGGCCTGCGGATGGTCCGCGAGGAAAAGCCGGATTTGGTGCTGCTGGACGTCGTGATGCCGGACATCAACGGCTTTGAGGTCTGCCGCATTCTGAGGGACGCCGAAAGCAACAACCTGATGCCGATCATCATGCTGACCTCCCAGGATAATCAGGAAGACAAGCTGGTCGGCCTGGAGCTGGGCGCGGACGATTATATCACCAAGCCGTTCAACAACAGGGAAGTACTGAGCAGGGTGCGCAACACGCTCCGGAGGATTGACCGCAACCGGGGGGCAAACCCGCTGACCGGCCTGCCGGGGAATCTTGAAATTCAGGCGGAAATCAACTCCAGAATCGAAAAAAAGGAGCCGTTCGCGGCAATTTACGCCGAT
>JAEWUH010000192.1 GCA_023397245.1 Bacillota bacterium
AGAGCCGAAAGGCGTAATGCGGCTGGAAGGCACCGAGCATACCGGATATCTCATCGAAAGCATCAATCAGGCAATCGTCATCCTGCCGGATATTCCGCAGGAGGTTCTGCGGATGCTCCCCTCCGCCTGCGAAAGGCTGAACGTAAAATTCGCCCTGAACGGGCAGGTTCCCGAGCAACCGGACATCAATTACGAAGAGCTTGTGGAAAAATCGTTTGGCGTAAAGTAATGCAGGCCCCGGCATATACGTGCGGTACCGCGGGGCCGATGCCTAAATTACTGCCGCTGCCGGAATCTTCCTATTACATAAAATGACGGCGAAGCCGAATGGCTTCGCCGTCATTTTTTAAAGAAGGGAGATTTATGAAAAAGGTCTTATCAGCTTATTTACCTGTTGACTGGGAAAGCTTCACTTTTGCGGTAAAGCTTTCGCCGGTGAGTGACCGGGTTACATTGAGCGTAACGGTTTCGCCCGGCTTCTTGTTCATCACGACCGTGGTAATGCTGTTTTCACTGGACACGTCGCTGCCGTCGATTTTCGTGATCACGTCGCCTTTTTTAATACCGGCAGAGGTAACCGCGCTGCTGGTGACCGTATTCACGTACATGCCGGCGGGCAGGCCGTAGAAACGGGAGGTCATGCTGTCGATAAACTGTCCGGTAATGCCGAGTACCGCTCTGTCCTTCACGTAGCCGTACTGCTTTAAGTCGCTGATGATTGGCTGGGCGTAATTGATCGGAATCGCGAAGCCAAGTCCCTCATAGCCGGTGGCTACGATTTTGGAGGAGTTGATCCCCACGACCTGACCGTAGCTGTTGACCAGCGCGCCGCCGGAGTTGCCGGGGTTGATGGCGGCATCGGTCTGGATGCATTTCATGGTAAAGCCGGTGTCGGAGCTGGTGATTTCACGGTTGAGCGCGGAAACATGGCCTACGGTCACGCTGGAGTTGAACTCCATACCGCCCGGATTCCCGACCGCCATCACGGTGTCGGCAACCTGAAGGTCGCTTGAGGAACCGAATTCCGCCGCCGTAAGGCCGGTGGCATTTATCTTAATCACAGCCAGGTCGGTAACGCTGTCGCTGCCGATCAGCTTTGCTTCGTATTTTTTGCCGCTGGAAAGAATGACCTTCAGTGAAGAGGCGCCCGAGACCACATGCGCATTGGTAATGATGTATCCGTCGCTGGTGGCGACAATGCCGGAGCCCTCGCTTGTCGGGCTGACCGAGCTGTCCTCATTGGTTGTGGTGTTACCCGCGCTGCCTCCGGCTGTTCCGCCCATGGTATAGCGGGAATTCTGCGTGATCTGGTAATTCTGGATGCAGACGACCGACGGAACGACTTTTTTGGCAACCTCCTGAAGGGTAAGCGTGCTTGCCGTGCCGCTTGCCGCGGTATTGCTCGCGTTCACCAGCTTGGTAATGGTAAACGCCGCGCTGCTCGTGCTTTTATCGGAGGTGCTCAGCTTCACATACCCGTTGTTTACCAGCTGAGTAAAGCCAAAGATCGAGCCTCCGGAGATCATGAGGCAGGCCAGAACGCCGGCCACCGCCTTCAAAAAGATCTTCTTTCCGCCTTTGTGCTTTTTCACGGGCTTCGCTTCAAAAAAAGCCTTAGGCGGCTTCTGCGGCGGCTGTTCCCAGCTGTAGGACGGGCTGCTCCGGGGGGCGGAGTGATAGGAGTCCCCCTGCCATTCAGTTTGGTTATCCCGGTTGTCTGTATTATGATCATAATTCATTTGTTGACCATAATATGTCATGGGGTTACCGTTTTGATTTTCTCCCGCATGATTATCGTCGTTCAATGGATTATACATAGAATCAATTCCTTTCGTTTTTCTTTTGGTGTGATTCTATTATGCCGGCCGATTGTGAAGTTGGTGTGATAGTCAGTTTACATTTCTATGACAATTTCAAGAATAATATGCAACCGGATTTTTATCGAATTATGAACAGGCAGGCGTATTCGGCCATCCGTTTTTTTATTCTGAATTAAGCCGGATTTCCATACAAAGACGTGCACGTGTTTCATTTGTATTCCTCTAAAGGTTACAATATCAATAAAATTTTCTGTTTGCCGAAAAATTCCGCCGCGCCCGGATATGGTTTTCCGCTGGGCGGTGTGCTATTATAAAAGCAGTATTGATGTGTTACGGGGGATGAAATATGAACGGTCTTACCCATATTTACTGCGGGGACGGCAAGGGGAAAACCACCGCCGCAATCGGGCTGGGAATCCGCGCCTGCGGCAGCGGCAAAAAGGTATTGCTGGCGCAATTCCTGAAAGGAAGCACCTCAAGCGAACTGACGGTGCTGCGGGAGCTGAAAAATTTCAGTGTGCTGCCCGCACCGGAGCATATAAAATTTACCTTTCAGATGACGCCCGCCGAGCTAAGGGAAGCCGCCGCGCTCTGCGGCAGCCAGTTCCAACGCGCGGTTTCCGCCGCGAACGCCGGAGAATGCGATCTGCTGATTCTGGACGAGGTGTTCGGCGCAATCTCCTGCGGCCTGCTCGCCAATACGCTTTTGCCGGGCCTGATAAAAAACAAGCCCCAGAGTCTGGAGCTTGTCCTTACGGGACGCGACCCAAAACCGGAGGTTCTGGAGCTTGCCGATTATGTTTCCGAGATTAAGAAAATCAAACACCCCTACGACCGGAATATCCCGGCGCGCAGGGGAATCGAGTTTTAGCAGAATAAAAGACAGGCGGAGATGGGTGTTACCCAATCTCCGCCTGTCTTTCGTGGTATTGTTTCTAAGCAAAATTGATAACATATTTAGTTGCCCTCAGGCCGGGCGGGCTCCATCCAATCCCCCTTGCATCCCCCCGTATCCCCATTTAACGCGGTTATGTCAATTTTCTGTTAGGTTTTCATTGACGGTTAAGCACTTAGCTTTAAGCTTAAGGTTGTGGCAGAAGGTATCACCTTCTTTTTTTAGCCTCCCTTGCCAAAGGGAGGGGGACCGCGTTAGCGGTGGAGAGATTCTACTGGGCAAAAACAGCCAGCGGATTAGCCGCACTTAGAGTAGCCGCATTGGGTACAGATTACGCAGCCGCCCGCGTGCTCCAGCTTTGCGCCGCACTCCGGGCAGAAGTGCAGCTTGCCGGTTGCCTCGTCGGGCTTTGCTTCCGGCGCCGGAACGGGCCTTGCCTTGGGGGCAAACTCGGGGAGCGCCGGCCATTTGCCGAGCTCCGCCTGCTGCCGGTAGACGCGCTCGATGGTTTTTGCGATCGCATCCGGGCAAGAGGTACATTTCAGGCCGGGCTGACGGATGGTGGACGGGCAGCGGATTCCCTTGAGCTGCTCGATGATGCTCTTAACGTCGATCCCGCTGCGCAGGGCGATGGAGGCAAGCCGCGCGGTCGCTTCCGACTGCGAGGGGCAGCCGCCCGCCTTGCCGGTGTTGGTAAACACCTCGCAGATACCCTTGTCATCGTAATTTACCGTGATATAAAGATTGCCGCAGCCTATTTTTACGCGCTCGGTAACTCCGGTCACCGTATCCGGGCGGGGGCGCGGCACAATGTGCTTTTCTTCGTCCGGCTCCGCGGCGGGTTCGCCGTCCTTTTTCACCTTCCCGATATTCAGCACCTGCTCGTTCCGGCTGCCGTCGCGGTAAATGGTTACGCCCTTGCAGTCAAGCCGGAACGCCAGCGTATAGACCTCGGCAACCTCCTCGCGCGTGGCGGAATTCGCAAAATTCACCGTCTTGGAAACCGCGTTATCGGTTCCCCTCTGGAACGCCGCCTGCATGCGAATATGGTACTCCGGGCTGATATCATGCGCCGAAACGAATACGCGGCGCAGGTCCTCCGGCAACTCCTCAATATGGGCGACTGTGCCCTCCTTGGCGATGCGCTTCATCAGCGCGTCGGTATAAAGGCCGCGTTTTAAAAGCTCCGCTTTCAGGATCGGGTTGACCTCAATCATCTCCGTGCCGTCCATGATGTTGCGGATATAGACGTAGCCGAATACGGGCTCCACGCCGCTGGAGCAGCCCGCGATAATGGACAGCGTTCCGGTCGGCGCAATCGTCGTGATCGTCGCATTGCGCTGCGGCGTTTCCTGCGGCAAAATGCTTTCTTCAAACAGCGGGAACGTGCCGCGCGTTTTGGCAAGCTCCGCGCTCTGCTCCCGTCCTGTTTCCGTGATGAACTTCATCAGCTTTTCGCCGAGGGTAATCGCCTCTTCCGAATTGTACGGGATTCCCATCAGCAACAGGCTGTCCGCCCAGCCCATGACGCCCAGCCCGATTTTCCGCGTCTGCTTGGTCACGTGGTCGATTTTATCCAGCGGATACTTGTTCGCGTCGATTACATTATCGAGAAAATGCACGGACTTCTTTACGGTATCGGCAAGCTTGTCCCAGTCGAATTCAACCTTTCCATCCTCACCTTTCAGCATTTTGGTCAGGTTTATGGAACCAAGGTTGCAGGATTCATAGGGCAGCAGCGGCTGTTCGCCGCAGGGGTTAGTGGATTCGATCTCCCCCTGGGCAGGCACGATGTTGTCGCGGTTCAGGCGGTCGAGGAAAATGATTCCCGGCTCCCCGTTTCGCCACGCGGCGTCTACAATATGGTCGAACACCGTACGCGCGTGCAGCTTCGCCACCGGCTTTTTTGTGTGCGGGTCAATCAGGTCGTAGTCCGTGTTCTCTTCGACCGCGTTCATAAATTTTTCGGTCAGGCCGACGGAAATATTGAAATTGTTGATTTCGTTGTTATTGGCTTTGCAGTCGATAAACTCCATAATGTCCGGGTGGTCGATGCGCAGGATTCCCATGTTTGCGCCGCGCCGCGTGCCGCCCTGCTTTACGGCTTCGGTCGCCATATTGAACACCTTCATAAAGCTGACCGGGCCGGAGGCGACCCCGCCCGTGGAATTCACCGCGCTGCCCTTCTGGCGCAGGCGCGAAAAGGCAAAGCCCGTGCCGCCGCCGGATTTATGGATGAGCGCCGCCTGCTTGATGGCCTCAAAAATATCCTCCATGCTGTCCTCAACGGGAAGCACAAAGCACGCGGAAAGCTGACCGAGCGCCCGGCCCGCGTTCATCAGGGTAGGCGAATTCGGCAGGAATTCCAGCGCCGTCATCATATCATAAAAGGTCTCCGCCGTTTTCACCGTATCGGCACCTTCGCCGTAACGCTTGTCCGAGGCGGCAATCGCATCGGCAACGCGGCGAAACAGATCCTCCACGGTTTCCACGGCTTCCCCGTTCTCATCCTTCATCAGGTACCTGCGCTTTAAAACGGTAAGCGCGTTCTCAGAGATTTCCATTCTCTCTCCTCCTATTACAAATATACTATATATTGTATCATTTTATAAAACGATGTCAATCTGTTGTAGACAATTAGGAAGAAAAATAATGACCAAGAATAGAATATCCAAATTGTGACAATTCCATACTTTATTTTTCCGCCCCGTACCGTGTTACATGACAAAAAAGCGCCCCGCGCAGCTGCAGCTGCGCGGGGCGTAAAACATTTTTATAGGATTATTCCAAGCTGGAGAGCTTTGCGAGATGCTCGTAATTCTCTGCCGCAACCTTTTCAGCTTCGGCAAACAGCTTCTCTGCGCGCTCCGGGAATGCACGGGTAAGGGAGTTGTAACGAACCTCGCCCATGATGAAGTCGCGATAGTTCGCGGTAGGTGCCTTGCTGTCAAGATGGAACGGGTTCTTGCCTTCCTGTGCAAGACGCGGATCAAAGCGGAAGTTCTGCCAGTAACCGGCTTCAACCGCCTTCTTCTCCTCGGTCTGCGCAATGCTCATGCCGCCCTTAATGCCGTGGTTGATGCAGGGAGCGTAAGCAATGATGATGGAAGGTCCGTTGTAGCTTTCGGCCTCGGTGATTGCCTTAATGCACTGGTTGTAGTCGGCACCCATTGCAATGTGGGCAACATAGACATAGCCGTAGCTCATTGCGATTGCCGGAAGATCCTTCTTCTTTGTCGCCTTACCGGTTGCGGCAAACTGTGCCACGGAGCCGATCGGGGTGGACTTGGAAGCCTGTCCGCCGGTGTTGGAATAAACTTCGGTATCGAAGACGAAGATGTTCACGTTCTCGCCGGAAGCAAGCACATGGTCAACGCCGCCGAAGCCGATATCATATGCCCAGCCGTCGCCGCCGAAGATCCACATGGATTTCTTCGCGAGATAATCCTTATCGGCAAGAGCCTTCTTCGCAAGCTCCGCAACCTCGCCGCCGGCCTTTGCCGCTTTTTCCAGCTCCGGAATCAGCTTGTCGGTCGCATCGCGGTTAGTATGGCTGTCGCCCGCGGTTGCAAGGTAGTTCTTTGCGGCTTCCTTCAATTCAGCGGAAGCGCTCTCGGAAGCTTCGATCTTCTCAACATACTCGGCAAGTCTGCCGCGGATGGCGTTCTGCGCAAGGGTCATGCCCAGGCCGAACTCTGCGTTATCTTCGAACAGGGAGTTGTTCCATGCAGGACCAAAGCCCCTCTTGTTGAAGGTGTAAGGAGTTGCCGGTGCGGAACCGCCCCAGATGGAGGAGCAGCCTGTTGCGTTGGCAATATACATTCTGTCGCCGAAGAGCTGTGTGATGAGCTTGGCGTAAGGAGTTTCGCCGCAGCCCGCGCAGGCGCCGGAGTACTCAAGCAGCGGCTGCTTGAACTGGCTGCCCTTTACGGTGACGGGTTTGAACTTCTCAAGAACTTCCGGCTTCTCAGGCAGGCTGCGGCCGTAATCAAAGCCTTCCTGCTTTTCGAGCTGGGTTTCTGCCGGCTTCATAACCAGAGCCTTTTCGCCCTTTGTGCCCGGGCAGACCGTTGCGCAGGAACCGCAGCCTGTGCAGTCGTAAGCGGAGATAGTCACCGCAAACTTCTTGCCCGGCATACCGGTCATATCCTTGTACTTCTGGGTCTTCGGAGCGGCAGCGGCCTCTTCCTCGGTCATGACTGCCGGGCGGATAACCGCGTGCGGGCAGACATAGGAGCAGAAGTTACACTGGATGCAGTTG
>JAEWUH010000266.1 GCA_023397245.1 Bacillota bacterium
CCGGAACCGTGTCGCCGCCGATGACCTGATCCGCAGGTTTCTGCGTTTTGCTCCGGGCCAGATGCTCCGTACTCTGTGCCTGTCTCTTTGGCGGAACCACCTTTTGATAAAGATTGGAACGTACCCCGCCTGACGTTTTGCTGTTCGGCTCCCCGGCATCTTTGCGCTCCGCCGGCTTATTCTGATTTTTTTCTGTCACAAAATAACCTCCATTATTAATTCAGGGTGCAGCCAAAGAGAGTCCGTCTGCAAACGGTGCAGGCGGACATGGTACAGCCCTGTTGATTTGTTGCACTTTCGGCACTGCTTCGGGCAGCTGCAAAAGAGTGCTGGTTTTCCGCATAATAATGCAGAAATATATTTAATGTCTAAATCAGGCTCTGTTCAAAAAAGGGACTTTTCTGTTTCAAATAGAATCGCGCCGCCCGGCGCCGAAAACTTTTGGGATACGGAAAAGTACGGTAAAACAGCACCCAGGAAGCAAATAAAACGAATCCGGACACAAATATCGTTATTATTGTACCTTGATTCATTATACCTGTCAAGTCATTAAACAGTCGTCAGTAAATATATTATGGCCGTAAATTCCCGCATTTAAACGGGCTTCGGAATTGTTTCAGCAAAAGCTTTATGCTATACTTTATGCGGAAACTGAAAGAATAACCGGATAAGGATGATGTTTTTTGAAGCAGGTTGAAATTTTCACAGACGGTGCGTGCTCCGGGAACCCCGGCGCGGGCGGCTGGGGCGCAGTACTGCGTTATAACGGGGCGGAAAAAGAAATCAGCGGCGGTGCGGCCGATACTACCAACAACCGTATGGAGCTGAGCGGAGTGATTGCGGCGCTGGAATGCCTGAAGGAGCCCTGCGAAGTCATTCTCTGCAGCGACTCCAAGTATGTGTGCGACGCCATTTCAAAGGGCTGGGCGAAAAGCTGGAAAAAGAACGGCTGGCGCAAGGCCGACAAAAAGCCCGCGCTGAACACGGATTTGTGGGACGAGCTGTTAAATCTTGCGGAACGTCATAAAATAACGGTCAAATGGGTAAAAGGCCACGATGGCCACCCGGAAAACGAGCGCTGCGACCGGCTTGCGGTAGCCGCAGCGGAAAAATATAAATAATTTTATTGTACTATTGAAATCTATACCAAATAGGTGTATATTAATACCGTAGAAAACCTACAATAATATAAATGAATTTCAAAGGGTGATACAATGGGTCGTTTTGTTTACGCGGACAACGCCGCAACTACTCCTGTTTCAAAATCCGTCCTGGAAGCGATGGATCTCATTTATAGCAAATACTACGGAAATCCTTCCAGTCTGTATTCCGTAGGGCGCGAGGCGAAAAAACAGCTTGAAACAGCGCGCGAAACCGTAGCCGAATGTCTGGGAGCTCTGCCGAGCGAGATCTTTTTTACCTCCGGCGGCAGCGAAGGCGACAACTGGGCGCTGAAAGGAATTGCGCACGAGCAGGCCAAATTGGGGAAAAAGCACATCATTACCTCCAAATTTGAGCACCACGCGATTCTGCATACCTGCGCCGTGCTTGAAAAAGAGGGCTTTGACGTCACTTATCTGGACGTACACAAGGACGGTCTGGTAAGGCTGGAAGAGCTGGAGGCCGCAATCCGCGAAGATACCGCGCTGGTTTCGATCATGTATGCGAACAACGAAGTCGGCACCATTGAGCCGATTCCGGAGATCGGCGCGATCTGCAAGAAGCACAAGGTCATTTTCCATACGGACGCCGTTCAGGCGGTAGGCAACGTCCCCATCAATGTTCACGAACAGAACATCGATCTGCTTTCGCTTTCCGCACATAAATTCCACGGCCCGAAGGGAGTAGGCGCGTTCTACATCCGCAAGGGGCTCCGGCTGCCGAACCTGATCGAAGGCGGCGCGCAGGAGCGCGGACGCAGAGCCGGCACCGAAAATCTGGCCGGCGCGGTCGGGCTGAGCGTAGCCTTAAAGGAAGCCTGCGCAACCATGGGCGAGCGTACCGCGCGCCTGTCCAAAATGAGGGACAGGCTGATTGACGGCGCGCTGAAAATTGAGCGTTCCCGCGTAAACGGAGACCGTGTAAAGCGCCTGCCCGGCAACGTGAACCTTTGCTTTGAAGGGCTCGAGGGCGAATCCCTGCTGCTGATGCTCGACCTGCAGGGCGTCTGCGCTTCCTCCGGTTCCGCTTGCACCTCCGGCTCCCTTGACCCGAGCCACGTTCTGCTCGCCATCGGGCTGCCGGCGGAAATCGCGCACGGCTCCCTGCGGCTCACCTTCAGCGACCAGAACACGGAAGAGGACATCGATTATATTCTTGACATCCTGCCGAAAATTGTGGAGCGTCTGCGTTCCATGTCCCCTTTGTGGGAAGAAATCATTTCCGGCCAGAAGAAATTTGAATAAGCTATGTTTTCATACCGGGCTGCAAACCCGGATACCGATAGTAATTTAGAAAGGATCAGACTTATATGGCATACAGCGAAAAAGTTATGGACCATTTTGCAAACCCGCGCAATGTAGGAGAAATCCCGGACGCCAGCGGCGTCGGCGAGGTAGGCAATCCGAAATGCGGCGATATCATGAGAATGTACATTAAGGTTGACAACGATACGATCACCGACGTGAAGTTCAAGACCTTCGGCTGCGGCGCGGCAATCGCCACCAGCTCCATGGCGACGGAAATGGTCAAGGGCAGAAAAATCGAGGACGCGCTCAAGCTGACCAACAAAGCGGTAATGGAAGCGCTGGACGGCCTGCCGCCGGTAAAAATCCACTGTTCCGTGCTGGCCGAGCAGGCAATTAAGGCCGCTGTCGCCGACTATTATAAGAAGCAGGGTATCGACCCGACCCCGTTTGTCGGCGAGATTCCGGAATGCGAAGCCTGCGCCTGCGACACTCATTAAGCTGCAACAACAAAATCCCGAGCCGGTTCATTACCGGTTCGGGATTTTTTCTGCCATATTACAAAACCAGGATATGCAAAACGAAGCAAGAGCTTGTTCTGCGGTGAAAGGGTTTCTTTCTGTGTAATTATGCGAGCAGACTTTTTACTTCCGCTTCCTTTTGGAACAGAACGCAGCCGCCTTCGTGTTCCCCGGAAAGGAGCCCTTCCGCATTCAGCTTGCGGAACAGCGGGGACTGCAAAGCTTTTTCCAGCCCCACCGCTTTTACACTGGTATCGGAGAAAGGAGAAAACGGGCAGGGCTCCGCGCCGCCGGCCGCATTGATATGGAAAAAGCCCCTGCCAGCGGCAAGGCAGCCGCCCGTGTGCTTTTCGTCGCCGGGGAAGGAAAGGAAAATCATATTTTCATATTTTTCCCTTAACGCCGCCTGTTTCTCCTCCAGCGCCTTCCGTTCTTTATCGCCGGGCGCAAGGGAAGCCGTGGAAGCGCTGACCGGCACATACTCCACGTATAAGATCAGCTTGCAGCCCGACCGGTAAAGGCCATTCACAAAATCGTCGCCTGTAACGGTCAGCAGGTTTTCCTTTGTAACGGTGACGGATGCGCCGTAGAATATCCCTTTTTCGTTCATGCGGTCCATGGCGTCCATCAGCGTACGGTAGGTTCCCCCGCCCCGTCTGGCATCCGTCTGCGCCTGATTTCCCTCTATGCTGAAAACCGGGATCATGTTCCGGTTCCGGTTGAACAGGCCGAAGTAGCCTTCGTCCATCATGGTTCCGTTCGTAAATACAGGGAAGATGATTTCCGGGAACTCCGCCGCCTTTTCGATAACATCCCGGCGCAGGAGAGGCTCTCCGCCCGCCAGAAGAATAAAGGAAACGCCCAGCTCCTTTGACTGACTGAAAATGCTTTCCCATTCCGACGCGGAAAGCTCGCTTTTGCACAGGTGCTCCCCGCAGGAATGGTTTGCCCTTGCATAGCAGCCCTTACAGAACAGATTGCAGTGCGTTGTTATGCTTGCAATCAGAAACGGCGGGATGTGGCTCCCTTTCTGCTCACTTTCCTTCCGCTTCTGCCCCGCCGTTTTCTGCGTCACGGCGTATTTTAAGAGATACGCGCTTTCCTTTGGGTTTTTGAACGCGCTTTTCAGCGCATCCTGAACGATGTTTTCGATTGCGCAGCTCATATATTCCGTTAAGTCAGTCATTGTTATCCTCTCCCAGCATCAATTTCAGTTCCATATCGATTAGTTCTTTCTCTGTGGATACATCCAGGATATTCAGGCCGGTGTATTTCTGAAAGGCGTCTGCCCGATAAAAAATTATTTGAAAATAGGTTATCATCTGATAGGCAATCACCCTGCACTCCAGTTCCGTCCTGCGCTCGCCGAAATATTCCCGCAGAATCGGAAGAATGTAAAAAGGGGTTGTAATGTCATCCTGCAGTAAAAGATGTGGGATATAAATCGCCGTATACTTTCGGTGCTTTACCACCGTCTCGCACAGCTCATACAGCATTTTGCGGAGCCGTTCCCGCGGCGGAATGACGGTTTTCGGCTCGACCAGGAAGCTGTCCGCGGAACGCTCCATGATTTTACCGACCGCGTCGAACAGGAGCTTATCCTTTGATTGAAAATAGTAGTTGATCAGCGCCAGATTGACCCCGGCGCGGGCGGCTATCTGCCGGGATGTGATTTCCTCCGGTTTCTCCGTCTCTTCCAACAGTTCGGCTGCAGCCGCCAGCAGTTGCTTTGCGGCATCTTCGTTTCCCACGTTATCCCCTCTTTTAAACATGTTTAATACGTGTTTAATTATAGCACCCATTTTCTCCCTGTCAAGCATAAATTTAAACAAGTTAATTTTTTAATATGAGAACGTCGGAACAGCGGGCTGCAGACTTTTCAGTCTCTGCGGCGGATAAAAAGAGGATAGGAACAAGCTTACCAAGTCCCTCATACTGTAATGGTTGAGAGGCCCTGCGCCTTTGCCGCGCCCATGGAAAGGCCTCCGGAGGAGTTTGTATGAACACATTTTTTACCTGGGAAACCCTCGCCACTTTTTCCGGCTGCGTTGCGGGAACCTCCCTGATTACCCAGTTCGTTAAGAATCTTCCGTTCTTAAAAGGAATTGCCACCCAGTGGATATCCTATGTAATCGCCGTAATACTTCTGCTTGGCGCCACCTATTTCACCGGTGCGCTCGCATGGGCATCCGGCGCACTGATTCCTTTTAATGCGGTTGTCATAGCTTTAAGCGCGAACGGTGCTTACTCCGCAATCAAGCGTGCCGCATCAATAAACAAAGCAAAAGAATAGAAGCTATAATTAATGGCAAAGAAAGCAGGCATAAATTCGGATGCCTGCTTTTTACTGAATCCACAATTTCTTATTCCTCCATACTC
>JAEWUH010000126.1 GCA_023397245.1 Bacillota bacterium
GACCTGCATCAACACATTCATCTGGAGAATAATATTCTGCTGAAAAGCTTCCGTTCCCGCCACATGGAGGTACCCGAAGAAGAAAGGTAATATTGCCGATCTGAATAAAAGCTTATGAATTATGTGAATCGGCACATTGACAGAAACACTGGAAGCTATCCGCACCGCGCAGCTGGCAGGCTATACGGCGGTCGTCTCACACCGTTCCGGCGAAACAGAAGACACAACCATTGCCGATCTTTCGGTTGCCGTAAATTCCGGGCAAATTAAAACCGGAGCGCCATCGAGAAGTGAGCGCGTTGCGAAATATAATCGTCTTTTAGGCATTGAACAAGAACTCGGTACTGAAGCGGAATATAAAGGTCTTTCTGCATTCTATAATCTAAATATCCCGGATTTCTCCTTTGGATGAAACGGAGCCCTGCTGTTGCGGCAGAGCTCCGTTTTATTACGTTCTTCTATGGTTTTACTGAGCCTGCCGCAGCCCCTTTACCGCTGTCCGGCGTGCAAACGCCCGAAGGCATAAAAATACCATCTGTTTAAATACAAAAATAAATTTAAAATACCTCTTGACTTGGAGTTAACTCCAGATGTTACACTATTCATAAAGCGGATTTTTGTTTCCGCGGATAAAACCGACGAAAGAAACATTCTGAGAACTAAAGGAGATTTGAAATGTCAACAATCGCTTTAAAAAGAACATCCATTAAAATGAAAGCCATCACCGCGGCTCTGGCTGTGGTGACAGCCGTCGCGCTGCCGCAGCTTTTCCACGCGGCAGGGGTGATTTCCGGCGCGGGAGCGGCGCTTGGTTCCGCATTTTTGCCCATGCATCTGCCGGTTCTGCTGGCGGGGCTTTTGGGCGGGCCGATCGTCGGCATCGTTGCGGGCGCGGCAAGCCCCCTCATCAGCTTTTTGATTTCCGGCATGCCGGCTGCCGGTATGCTGCCGTTCATCACGCTTGAACTTGCGGCGTACGGTGTTGCAGGCGGGTTCCTTTCCAAAACGAAACTCCCGGTATTTGCAAAGCTTCTCCTGATACAGCTTGCGGGACGCGCGGTGCGGGCTCTGGCGGTGGCTGCCGCCGTCTACGGCTTTGGAAGTTCTGCCGTGCAGATTTCTTCTGTCTGGACTATGGTGACTGCCGGACTCCCCGGCATCCTTCTGCAGTGGGCGCTGATCCCCCTGCTGATGTATCGCCTGGAGGGCATGAAGAATCATGACTGATCTTGAGCAGGCAAAGGAATTATTAAGAACCGGCGGCTGCAGCTGTGTTTTGTTCCGGGACGGGGCCTCTTATACCAGCACAAAACGGGGCGTCGCTCCGCTTGTGGAATGGCTTGCGGGCGGCACCGACATCAAAGGCTTTTCGGCTGCCGATAAAATCGTGGGAAAAGCCGCTGCGCTCCTTTTTATTATGGGAGGCGTAAAAGAGGTTTACGCACCCGTCATGAGCGAAACGGCGGCAGAGGTGCTTGCGCGCCACGGAATCCATACGGAGTATGAAACGCTTGTCCGGGCAATCATCAACCGCAGCGGTACCGACCCGTGTCCCATGGAGCAGGCGGTATCCGGCATCGATGACCCTGCGGAAGCGTTAAAAGCGATTCAGAATACAATGGCGGCTCTTGCCGCCGGGAAAGAAGGATGACCGCAATGAAAAAATTGGGATTCGGCCTGATGCGCCTGCCGCTTACGGATGGAAACGACCAGACAAGCATCAATATGAATGAAATGAATCAAATGGTGGATACGTTCCTTGAGAGGGGCTTCACCTATTTTGATACGGCGTATATGTATCATGACTATAAAAGTGAAATTGCCGCCCGCGAAGCGCTCGTGAAAAGGCATCCCCGTGACAGCTTTACGCTGACGTCGAAGCTGCCGACCATGTTCCTGAAAAAGAAAGAGGATATGGAACGTATTTTCAACGAGCAGCTTGAAAAATGCGGCGTAGATTATTTTGATTACTATCTGCTTCACAATCTCGGCGTATCGCATTATGCCGTTGCGCAGAAGCTTGACAGCTTCGCGTTCATTCAGAATAAGAAGCAGGAAGGCAAAATCCGTAAGATCGGCTTTTCCTACCATGACAACGCCGAGCTGCTGGATGAGATACTGACCGCCCACCCTGAGGTGGACGTGGTACAGCTTCAGCTCAATTATCTGGACTGGGACAACGAAAGCATCCAGTCCCGCAAATGCTATGAAACGGTACGCAGGCACGGAAAGGATGTTATCGTGATGGAGCCCGTCAAGGGCGGTACGCTGGCAAATGTCCCGGAAAAAGCGGAAAAGCTGTTCCGGGATCACGCGCCGGATTTATCCGTGCCTTCCTGGGCGATCCGCTTTGCCGCGAGCCATGAAGGCATTCTGGTTGTGCTCAGCGGTATGAGCAACATGGAGCAGCTTCTGGACAACACCGGATATATGCAGGATTTTAAACCGATGACAGAGGAAGAATTCGGCATTGTGAAGAAAGCGGTCGATATCATCCATGATTCCATTGCTGTTCCCTGCACCGCCTGCGGCTACTGCGTGGAAGGCTGCCCGAAAAAAATCCCGATACCAAAATATTTTGCTCTTTACAACGCGGAAAAGCAGGAGATAAAAAAGTCCTTTTCCATACAGGGCGCATATTACGAAAATTATGCGAAAACCTACGGAAAGGCTTCCGATTGTATCCGATGCAGACAGTGTGAACGGCAATGCCCGCAGCACCTGCCGATTTCCGACCTGCTGAAGGATGTGGCGGCAACGTTCGAGTAAAAAGCCCTTATCCGGCCTAGGATAAACGGCACAGAAAAAAGATCCGATGGAGGCAGCCTTATGACAATCACTGAAGTAAGTAAAAAATATGATTTATCGCCCGATACGCTCCGATACTATGAACGTGTCGGGCTGCTGCCCAATGTTGCGCGCACGGCGGGCGGTATCCGCAACTATTCCGAGGAGGATTGCCACTGGGTCGAATATATCAAATGTATGCGCTCGGCGGGCGTCTCGGTGGAAACACTCATCGAGTACGTCGCGCTGTTCCATCAGGGAAAAGAGACCATTCCGGCCCGCAAAAAGCTCCTCTTAGAACAGCGCGAGCAGATTGTTGCGCGCATTCAGGAGCTGAATGAAATTTTGGCAAGGCTGGACTGGAAGCTTGACGGCTATGAAGAGCGGATGCTGAAATGCGAAGAGAATCTGAAATAATAACTGTATAAGAATGCCGCCCGGCTCAGCTCTTGCTGATCCGGGCGGCATTCTTAGGTTTATTATAAAATAAGTATAGCCTTTGCGGGCTCTCAAAAGTGAATTAAAAAGTTCTAACCGGAACCCTGCCTTTTGCGATTACCATTCGGATATCAAAATTATCATCCAGCACAACAAGGTCTGCGTATTTGCCGACACGGATACTGCCGACCTTCTCCGCCTCCCCTATTGCCAGAGCGGGGTTAATTGTGGCG
>JAEWUH010000133.1 GCA_023397245.1 Bacillota bacterium
GGAATCCGGATGCGTCCCGTCATGATTGTTGACGATGAACCTCTTATGCTGAAATATCTGAGCGCAAATCTGGAACAGATTGCCCCGGGCTGGTGTGTAACGGGAATCGCAGCAAACGGGCTGGAAGCAGTCAGCCTGCTGCAAACCCAAAGCTTTGACCTTGTGATTACCGATATCAAAATGCCGGAGATGGACGGTCTGGAGCTTGCGAAATTCATCTATGAAATTTACCCCAAAACAAGAGTGGTGATTTTGTCCGGCTTCGATGATTTTGATTATGCGCAGCGGGCAATCCGCTGCGGCGTGTCCGATTATCTTCTGAAACCGCTCAATGACGAAAACATTACGGAAACACTGAAAAAAATTGATGCTTCCCTCAAACATTCTGAGATGCAAAGGTTCTCGGAAAATATTCTTTTCAGAGCAAATAATCTTTCCGACCGGGAACTGAAAAATGCGTATCTTGACGCGATCATTAAGGAGAACGATGAAAGTGCGCGTATGCTCCATGCGGAGGCTTGCGGACGATCAATCTGGGAAAATGAACCATATGGGTGTATTCTGATACTCGGTGTAAATTACGCAGATATTTTGTTGCAAAACAATGATCCGGATATCGCTTCATGCAAAATACAGCTGAACCAATACTGTGCGCAACTGGCTGCTTCACAGGGCTTTCCCAGCAGCAGCTGCCGTTATGACGATTCGGCTATCCTGATTTGCGCGGACAATAAAGACCATTTGGAAATTAAGATTCATAATACCATGAACCAAATCGACAGCTATTTTTATCATACGTACCGGGTTCATGTTTACGGTTCTTATGGCATCATTGTAGATGATTTTTTATTTCTGCAAAAATCCTATGCCAGCGCGGAGCAAAGTGTCATAACGGCTTTGCTTGACTGTTCGCTGGACTCTCCGAACGATCTTATTCGAAACCGTTTTTTTCTGGAACAATTTCGCTTGTCACTCGAAGCAATTCTTTTCGATTTTGTATCCTGTAATGATGAAAAACTGCAAAATGATCTTAATACCTTCCTCCATAAATTGCCCTTGCCGAAAGACCAAAAATCACTGCTTATCAGATCCGGTATCTTTCTTTTGTATTACCTGACGGAAAAGCTTAAAAAGGAAAAGGGCTGCTTAAAATCCGCACTTGAAAAGACTTACAGTCTGAAGGATTTATCTTCCTCCGACCCCGAGTTGGAAGAAAAATTCCGTAATACCGTTTTCCAAGCGATTCAGTCGCTTAAATTGAGTTCCCACATTCAAAAAGAAACGGAAAGCAGTCAGTTGGTCGATCAGGCAAAGGAATACATCTATTCCCATTACAGTGAACCGATTAGTCTGACGCTGATTGCAGAAAAACTGGGGGTATCGTCAAGCTATTTAAGCGATTTGTTTCATAAGGAAATTGGCGAGCCCTATTCCAAATTTGTTACACGCATCCGAATGGAGCAGGCAGTGAAATTAATGAAGGCAAATCCCAACGATAAAATATATACATTGGCAATGCAGGTCGGCTTTGTGAACGCGAAGCACTTCAATTCTGTTTTTAAGAAATATTACAAAATGACCCCGACCGAGTATTTAAATAAAAAATGACCAATAACCGATCGTCCCCCTTTCGTAGTTTATTATTACGTCAGGGGGATTCTTTGCAATGCCCGTTTGTTTGCCGGGGAACAATTTTATTAGTAATTTCGGCTTATTCAATCGCTTTGAGGTATAGATCGGCCAGCTTTTTGAAATCTGGCCGGCCTGCGGCATCACTGAGATATGCAGACTCATTTGCACCTTCGCTCCGATGTTTGTTTAGAGCTTTAATTATCGTTTTTTCGTCCGATATACCGATCCCGTGTCCGTAGTATTTTTCATCGTCAAGCACAATCACATTTTCCCCCTGCCATTGGGGCGTCAGCGGATCCACGTCCGGATTCACAAAGTATCTGCGGTCACCCCATATATAATCCTCCTGCTTTTTCATAAGCCCCGCTTCCCTCAGAAGCTTATTGATATGGTGCCAGTTCATGAGTTCAATTTCGGAGAATGTTCTGTCAAACAGGGCTTCGGGATAGATATTCAAAAGGGCTTTATAATATAGGATCATCATCGCCGTTGCACATTCCGTGGCATATTCTGAACTGTTTGTAAAAATATCTCGAATCGCTTCGCTGGGTTTTACGCCCTGTTTGAGCACAAATCCGCCGTCATCCGCCCGATCCCAGAATTCCGGATTGCATTTCGATTCTCGGAAAACAGCAAAATCCATATTGCTGTCATTGAGTTCGTAAGAGGAATCAATAATCTCCTTTCGCATTCTTACCTCAAACTTTAGTTGTTCTACAGAATCATAATTGTATTTCTCAGCGCTTTCAGCAAGCTGACTGATTATTTTCCGTTCCATCGTATCAGCCGCATAATCTGCAGCGATGTCCTCTGGTTTTATCGTGCTGCCGGAGATGATAATCATATCAGTGCCCTCCGGCCGTATCCGGCAATATGAAGTTGTTGATCCACAGGGGAGTGGATCCACTGATTCCAGCTGCGATGATTTCTTTTGAATAAGGCTTGAGAATAATCTGCAAGGGTTGATTTTTCATTCTCCTGTGCTTCATCAAAGCTTTTTAAGCAGGTAAGCTCTTCCTGCGTATAAGGAACGATTGGTTTGTGATGCTGTGAATCGATGGTTTTACGCAGGTATTTTGCCTCTAGGTCCAGCCTGCATGGGTCGGGACTGTTGGAGTATTGCAGACTTTCTCCGGTAAAATAAAGATACGGTCCGTTTTCATGCAGCCACAAGAGGTAGTTTTCGTATTCTTTTTGCCTGTCGGCTCTTGCGCTTAATTCCGTATTTTGTGGCAGATTCAGGAGTTTGCGCGCTAATTGAACATCGGCTGTGTTGGAAGAACGAAGATACTTTGCAATATATCGGAGTGAATCGATATTCCGGGACTGAAAGAATGCCCAAACCAGATCATGACAGTAGCTCCCCCTCCGGCTGCGCTGAAAGATCAGATCTGCAATGACCGGAATGATACTTTCTTCGTGATGCGTTTTTATTAGAACCGCAGCCGCTGTATCAACAATCCGGTCAAATTCATTGCCCAAGCCATCATCGGCTGCACCCGTATTAAGAATCCAAAGTAAAACCCGGTGAACGTGTTCGCTGCTGAGTTGAATTGAAATTTCAGCATCTTGGGAGGTTCCCTTGCCGGCAGAAATTTTCTTGCATAAGTCCAGAGCAGTCTGATTCCGTTCATTCAGCTCCAGCTTCAATTCATTGATTTCCGGCTGCAAGATAAACAGAGAAGCAAAATGCAGCCTGCGATCATTGATAAGCCAAATAGCGTTTTGCCTGTTCTCATTTGCCAGATTTCGATAGAAATCCTTACATTGATTAATTCCCTTTCTGCGTCGGATACGGTCTAAATAATTCAATGTTTTATCGTAACCTAAATTCATGGATCTCTTTGCCTCCTTCAACATTTTGGGAATCCTGAATTCATCATCCCATAATATCTTGAAAAGGCTGATTTGTTTCTGAATGCTGACGATATGCCCACTTCATCCGGTCCGCAATAAAGCAACAAATATGTTGTAAGCGAAGAAATGAAATCGTATAATAAAAAGTAGTTTGACTATGCGGTAATAGAGAAGCCGGGAGAATTTGTTTTTATCCGGTTTAAAAAATGCATTGGCTTATATTCGTCAGTGAACAAAGCTGCTCTCACATTGATATGGCAGGGGGGAGAAGACAATGATACGCATCAAGGATATTGCGGACAAGGCCGGCGTCAGTCCTACAACAGTCTCCAACGTTATTCATGGAAACACCAAAAGGGTATCTCCTGAAACAGTAGAAAAAATTAATCAGATTATTGAGAAATTGAATTATATTCCCAATATGGGCGCAAGAATGCTGGTAAAAAACGGTTCCAAAATTATAGGTGTGATTTTGAACTATCCGAAGCGTGATGAAAACAACGTAGTGCAGGACCCGTTCAGCTCCGCGATGATTGGCGCTCTGGAAAATTCGATTCGCTTGCATGGGTATTTTATGATGCTTTGCGCTGCCGGCGGAGCGGACGAAGTGCTGAAGCTTGCGGCTACATGGAATATTGACGGACTGATCATGCTTGGAATCCAGACGGAGAATGCCCGTCAGATTAAACAAAGCACGGACAAACCCGTTGTTTTTATTGACAGCTATTTTGATGATGATCTGTTTCAATATGAAAATGTGGGCCTTGATGATGAGGAAGGCGGCTATCAGATGGCCAGTTATTTGCTGGCAAACGGACACAGGAAAATTGCATTTCTGGCCGATGCTCCTAAACCGATAGGAGTTGACTGGTGGCGGCTTCAGGGCTGCGCCAGGGCTTTTCGTGAAGCCGGAATTCCGTTTGGCAAAGAGAATTATATCGGATTTTCCCGTAACTGCTGGCAGCGCCAGGAAGACTTTAAAAAACTTTTATCGCGTATCCATGACTTTACCGCTTTGTTTTTTGCATCGGACTATTATGCGGTGAGTGCAATGAATTTCTTTTATGACAGCGGCGTTATGATGCCCAGGGATATTTCGATTGCGGGATTTGATGATAACTATCTTGCTCAATCCGTCAGGCCTAAACTGACTACGGTACGCCAGAATGTGGAACAAAAAAGCCGCTGTGCGGTGGAACTTCTCATAAAGCTGATTCATGGAGAGATCATACCGGAGAAAAATATCCGGCTGCCAATCGAACTGATTGTACGTGATTCCGTGCGCAGTATGATATTTTAATATCAAGAACAAGACAACAAGCTCGTCCGCTGAAAAATTTTCAGCGGACGAGCTTGTTGTATATATTGCACAATATTATAATAAATATTTAACATTTTTGAAAGTTTTGCGCAAAACCTATTGAAAGATAAAGTTTATAATGCTATTATAATTCCAATAAAGGTTTGCAAAAAGTAATTATGTTTTGCAGGCCGAATATCAGAAAGAGGGAAGATTCATGAAGAAAACAATGAAATCCATTGCAGCTTCAGCGCTTTGCCTTGCCATGATAGGCTCGTCGTTTATAGGGTGTTCCGGCGGGAGCAGCACAAAGACCGGAGGGGCAGCCGCAACGGCGCAGCCTGCCAAATTGGAATTGTTCTCTACAAAATCGGAAAATAAAAAAATCATGCAGTCTCTGGTCGATGAATTTCAAGCGAAAAATCCGGGCGTCACCATTACCATTACATGCCCGAATGAAGCAAAAACAGTATTAAGAACCCGCTTAACGAAAAACGATATTCCGGACATAGTCGCAATGGGCGGCGACTCAACCTTTACGGAGCTTCAGACCGCCGGCATTCTGGAGGATCTGAGCAATGAGCCGTATGCCGCGAATATTCAGGATTCCTACAAGAAGATGATTTATGACGTGCAGAAGGACAAGGAAGAAAAACTGTACGGCGTACCTTACGCGACAAATGCTTCCGGCGTGCTGTATAATGCGGATTTGTTTAAAAAAGCCGGAGTGGAAGTCCCGAAAACATGGGATGAGTTTATTGCCGTATGCAACAAGCTTCAGGCTGCAGGAATCACCCCCTTTGAATTTACTTTAAAGGACGCATGGTGCTGCCTGCCGCCTTGGAACAGCATGGCGCCGGATCTGCAGCCGGCAAACTTTACGAGTGACAGGCTGGCAAAGAAGACGACCTTTGCGGCAACCCATCAGGAAATAGCTCAAAAATATCTTGAACTCTTAAAATATGCGCAGAAAGACTATATGGGCACAACATATGATGACGGAAATAAAGCTTTTGCACAGGGAAAAGCTGCTATGATGATTAACGGCAACTGGGCAATCAGCGAATTTAAAAAGACAAATAAAGATATCAATGTCGACCTGTTTGCGCTCCCGGCTTCCAATGATGCTTCAAAGAACTATGTGACTTCCGGCGTCGATGTTTTATTTGCAATCAATAAAGACTCCAAAGGAAAAGACGCAGCCAAGAAGTTTGTTCTGTTTATGACGGAAAAGGAATCCGCGCAAAAATACATAACAGACCAGTTTGCTTTCTCCGCAATAAAGGGCGTGGAGCAGGGAGACAAGACGGTTGCCGGCGTAAAAGCGGATATTGCAAACGGCAAGGTGGCAAACTTCCCGGATCACTATTATCCTGCCGGCTTTATTTTGGCGGATATCGTCCAGAACTTTACGAAAAACGCTGCCGCAAATATGGACGCAGAAAAGAATATTTCGGACTTCCTGAAGCAGTGCGACGAAAAATATGATGTGGCAAATGTAGGCTAACCGGCAGTTCCTTTTATTCTGCCGAAGCTCGGCTTCCGGCAGGCAGATTGACGGAAAAATCGTGCAAATTGGGTTTATTTGCACGATTTTCCGCAGATCGGTTCAGCTGCAGACAAACGGAAACGAGGTAATTATATGACAAAAAGTAAAAAGCGGATCGGCTTCGCTTTTTATATTATGACAGTCCCTATGGCGCTCCTGTTTTTTCTATTTCACACTTACCCGTTTTTGCAGGGAATATTTTATAGCTTTACAGACTGGAAAGGATATGGAAAGTGGAACTTTGTAGGCCTGCGAAATTATCTGCATATTTTTATCGATAAAGATGTCGGCAGCGCATATCTGTTTACTTTCTTTTTTGCAGTACTGGCAACTATTCTTGTAAATCTTTTCAGCCTGCTGCTTGCGCTGGGGCTGAATTCCAAAATCAAGTTTAAAAATGGTTTGAAAGCCATTTATTTTTTGCCGTACATGCTCGGGAATGTAATCGTCGGCTTTATTTTCAATTTTATTTTTGCCGACCTCATTCCTCCCATCGGCCAGGCCCTGGGAATCGCGGCGTTAAGCGTGAATATTCTAGGAACGGATAACGCCTGGGTGGGCGTATTGTTCGTTACCGTTTGGCAGTCGCTTGCCTTTAATACACTGATTTATCTTTCCGGCCTCCAAACCGTAGAGCAGGATCTTTATGAGGCTGCAGACCTTGACGGCGCCACCGGATGGCGGCGCTTTAAAAGCATTACTTTTCCTCTCATTGCTCCCTTTTTCACCATTAATATGGTGCTTTGCGTAAAAAACTTTTTAATGATTTTCGATCAGGTCATGGCAATGACAAACGGCGGCCCGGGTTCGGCCACAACGACCATTTCGGTCTTGATTTATAAACGGGGTTTTCTGGGCGGGCAGTTTGCCTACCAGTCTGCCGACGCCGTGCTGCTCTTTATTGTTATCGTTCTGATTTCAATGTTCCAAATGTTTGTCCTTGAAAAAAGGGAGGAGAGGTTCGAATGATTAAAACAAGCAGAAAAAACACAGCCTGGGCTATTACGATCATACTGATTTTGCTGTCTGTTTTATTTATCTTTCTGCCTTTGTACCTTACATTGGTAATCGCTCTGAAAGATCCCAGCGATATGGTGAATGTGCTTTCCATTCCCAAAGCCATCCGCTGGCAGAACTTCGCCGATGCATGGCTGATGACGGAATACCCCGCAAAGTTTGCCAACACGTTTTTTATAACGATAATCGCTTTGATTTTTACGCTTCTCACAAATTCGCTTGTGGCTTACGCAATCGCAAGGAATCGGAAAAAAAGCAAATTTTTCAATGCGCTTTATTACTATTTTATCAGTGCCATGTTTATTCCGTTCAATGTGCTTATGCTGCCCTTAGTCAAGCAGGCAAATCTGTTTCATATCGATAATGTGGCAGGCATCACTTTTCTCTACATTATTTTTGGCCTGCCTATGAATACGTTTCTTTACACAGGTTATATCAAGACGGTTCCGACTGCGCTGGATGAAGCGGCCACGATTGACGGTGCGAATCCATGGCAGGTATTTTTTAAAGTCATATTCCCAACGCTTACCCCAATCAGCGCCACAGTTGCAATTTTGACCTTTATGTGGACCTGGAACGATTTTTTAATGCCTCTGGTTTTATTGAGCAAACCAGATCAGCAGACCCTTCAGCTTTCGCAGTATGTATTTCAGCGCCAGTTTTCAACGGATTATAATCTTGCCTTCGCATCATACATCATGGTGCTGCTGCCGATTTTGCTGGTATATCTGATCGGACAAAAATGGATTATCAGCGGCGTAACAACAGGCGCGGTAAAACAATAACGTAATACACACATTTAAACAGTAAAAACAGAATCGATAAGGTGAAATGAATGAACAATCAATGGTGGAAAGAAAGCGTGGTATATCAGATTTATCCACGCAGCTTTAAAGACAGCAACGGCGACGGAATAGGAGACCTGCAGGGCATTATTCAAAAACTGGATTATTTGAAAGATCTGGGGATTGACGTGCTTTGGCTCAGCCCGATTTATGATTCCCCGAATGAGGATAACGGGTATGACATCAGGGATTACCGTGCCGTCATGAAGGAATTCGGCACGATGCAGGATTTTGATGAATTGCTGGCGCAGGCACATCAAAGGCATTTAAAGATCGTGATGGATTTGGTTGTCAACCATACATCCGATGAACATGAATGGTTTCAAAAAAGCAGACAGACGCCGCAAAACAAATACAGGGATTACTACATTTGGCGGGACGGGAAGGACGGGGCGGAACCGACCAACTGGGCTTCCACGTTTAGCGGTTCCGCATGGAAATATGACGAGACAGTCGGAAAGTATTATCTCCATCTGTTTGCAGAAAAGCAGCCGGACCTGAATTGGGAAAACGACGAGGTGCGCAGGGAAATCTATGATATGATGCGGTGGTGGCTTGACAAAGGGGTCGACGGCTTCCGCATGGATGTGATTAACAGCATCTCAAAAGACCAGCGGTTCCCTGACGGCAAAAAGCTGCCGAATAAAAAATATGCTTCCGGCTGGGAATATGTCAGCAACGGACCCAGAGTACATGAATTTCTGCAGGAAATGAACAGGCAGGTTTTAAGCCGGTATGATATTATGACCGTCGGCGAAACCGGAGGCGTAACAACAGAGGATGCCTTGAAATACGCGGGAAATGACCGCCATGAACTCAATATGATCCTGCAGTTTGAACATGTTGACCTTGGAACGAATGAGAACGGAAAGTGGAACGATATTCCGGTTGAATTGAATAAGTTTAAAAGCATCATAACGAAATGGCAAACGGATCTGAACGGAAAAGCGTGGAACAGCATGTATTTTGAAAACCACGATCAGCCTCGTTCCGTTTCCCGGTTTGGAGATGACGTAAAATACAGAGTGGAGTCCGCAAAGCTGCTGGCAACATTACTATTTACACTGCAGGGAACGCCGTATGTTTATCAAGGTGAAGAACTTGGCATGACAAACGTAAAATTCGCTTCTATAGACCAGTACCGCGATATTGAAACGCTGAATATCTACCGGGAATTTGTTGACCGTAATCCGGATGACAGGGAAAAAGTAATGAGATATATCTATGCGAAGGGACGGGACAACGCACGCACCCCAATGCAGTGGGACGATACCCTAAATGCAGGGTTTACTTCGGGTACGCCGTGGCTTCAGGTAAATCCCAATTATAAGGAAATCAATGCCACGGAATCCTTGTCCGACCCCAATTCTATATTGAATTACTATAAGAAACTGATAAATATGCGCCGAAAATACCCGGTTATCATCTATGGAGACTATGTCCCATTGTTAAAGGAACACGATCAGATTTTTTGTTATCTTAGACATCTGGACGGTCAAACGCTGTTGGCGATTCTTAACTTTAGCGAAAACAACACGGAAGCGGAGCTGCCGCTCGAAGTCCTTACCGACGTCAGCAGAAGAATTCTCTCAAATTATTCGGATGGGCAAAATGAATCGATACATAAAATCATGAAATTCGCCCCATACGAAGCGGACGTTTATCTGTTGAATCAAATGGATTAATGCGATTGTTTCTTTCCAACATAAAGCCTTCTTTACAACCGAACAGGTACAGTAAAAGCGGACAATAGACAAGAGGCCCCCTGATGTAGGAAAATAGAACTGCATCAGGGGGCATTGTTATGGAAAAACGAAAATGGACAAATGTCAAAGCAGTTGAAGTGCTTATGGCAAATACACAAAACTCTGTAAACAATTTTATTATGTAACCTCAAAAAAAGCGCCCACCGATTAACGGTGGACGCCCATAAAGCATTACCAAAAGCGGAAGCATCCGCAGCATCTGCAACATCTGCAACATCTGCAGCATCTACGCCACTGGCAACAGGAATTCCAGCAACACATTCATGAATCACTCCTTTGCGGCTTACTGATACATAGTATGCTGCCGTAAGGGGGCTTGTCAATATTGTCCGGCAGACTTATCCTTTCTCTTTGATATTCATATCCATACCGGATTGCCGGTCGGGTCGGAACAGTGTACTTTTCCAGATCAATCTGTCAATAGCGGCTTGGCTGCTTCCTCTGTCATGTTTGAAGGAAACAGGTGATTATGCTATAATATAATCAACATTGACTGGAGGTGCTTTCATGACCGGAAAGAGAGGAAAAATCCGTTCCGTCGCCAATAGAATACTGCTGATTATGGTCGGAGCCACGCTTTCATCGATTGGGCTGGAAATTTTTCTGGTTCCAAACAATATCATTGACGGCGGAGTGATTGGAATTTCAATGATTACAAGCTATCTGTCCGGCCTGCCCCTCGGTATTTTTACGTTTTTATTAAACATTCCATTTTTGATTATCGGCTATAAGCAGATCGGTAAATCTTTTGTTTTATCTACGGTGTTTGCCGTTGCGTGTCTGTCGGTCGGCGTTTCAATTTTGCACCCCATACCCGGCCTTACCCACGATGTTTTTCTGGCTGCCGTTTTTGGCGGGATTATAAACGGGATGGGCGTGGGGCTGATCATTCGCGCCGGAGGGTCGCTGGACGGTACGGAGATTGTAGCGATCATATTGGATAAGAAGATCAGTTTTTCCATCGGCGAGATTGTAATGTTTTTAAACTGCTTTATATTGATCGGGGCCGGCTTTGTATATGAGTGGGACCGGGCCATGTATTCGCTGATAACGTATTTTATCGCGTTCAAGGTGATCGATATTATCGTGGAAGGTCTGGATGAATCCAAGGCGGTTATGGTCGTTTCAGATCAGTATGAGGAAATTACGGAGGCCATCCTTGCACGTCTGGGCAGGGGCGTTACCATGCTGAACGGGCAGGGAGGATTTTCAAAAGCTCCTACGGACGTGATCTATGCCGTTATATCACGTCTGGAAATTGCAAAAATGAAATCGATCGTACTTGATTTTGATCCCGACGCCCTGATTACGATCGGCAATGTTGAAGTAGCGGGAAAGAAGTATAAAAAGAAATCCATCCATTGAGGAATAACCGAATACCATAGAAACGACCACCTGAGCAGTTTTGCCTGCTAAGGTGGTCGTTTTTGTTTTATGCAAAAACAGTATCCGCTTTGTTTTCGGTTTAATCCTCTTTTTCCTGCATCCCAAAATCCGGGCCGAACTTCAGCTTCGCGCTTTCGATGATGAGCTTAATGCAGTTGTCGTCCCCAAAGTTTTCGCTGTTCAGGCAGAGGTCATAATTCGCGGGATTGTTCCATGACCTTCCGGTGTAGTACTGATAAAAATCGGCACGGTACCGGTCGGTTTTTTCAACAAATACCTCCGCTTCCTTTTCGGAGAACCCCATCAGGTCCATGGCGGCCTTCAGGCAGAACGCGTGGGGCGCCTGAATATTGACCTTGAGTACATTGGGATAATCCTTCAGAATAAAATCTGCCGCGCGGCCCATCACCACAAAAGATTCCTTTTCAATCAGGCTGCGGAGGACCTTAGCCTGAAAATTAAATAAATTCTCATCGGAAATAAAACCGCTCTGCTCCGGCTTGAGGACTTCGCCCAGATGGCTCCTGTGGCTGTTCTTAAAGAGAAGATGCGCTTTCTTCACCCGCTCGTCGGCCTGACCGAACAGCGCTTCGTTGATACCGCTTTCAATGGATGCGAGCTGAAGCAGCCCACGGTCCACAAAATCAATGTTCAGTTTGTCGGCCAGCTTTTGTCCGATACGCCGGCCGCCGCTTCCGTAACCGCGGGCTATCGTAATTGCATAATGATTCATAAAATCGCTTCCTTCCGAAATAGTATGCAGACCAAGTGCGCCGCTTGCCCGGCCACGGTAAATCCGGCAGGGAACACCTTGCTGCAATCTGCATGGAGTTTAAAAACCATGCATTATTACTATTACAAGTATAAAACTATATGAAAAAATTGTCAATATTACATAAATAAAAATTTATTCTGGAATATTGGGTTTTACCGGCAAGTCTTCATTTTTCCGTGGGATTTTTAGGAAACCACGGACTGAATCCAGGCGCGGACCGTCCGGCTGATTTTAATGACCGGTGAGCAGTGCACCGGGGTTGATTCAGCGGTTTCTTAAGTAACATAAAGACGCTAAAAACATATGATGTACTATATGCCCCGCAATAATCTGAATGGAGGAAAATGAGTGGAAAGACAGATGAATATGAATGAGGGCACGTTAAATGCAGGAGCGAATCCTTTGATGAATATGCAGGCTCCAAATCCGTCCATGGCTCCTTCACAGGAGATGCCTATGGCAGGAAAGATGATGAACCCGGTCGTTTATCCGGAAATTTTTTATAAATTACAACCGTATATCATGCTGGTATGCGATCAGATGGACACTTTCAGCCCGATGCTGCCGACACAGGATATGGTCGAGCAGATGACCGACAGTATTTATGACGACGTATGCCGTATGTATCCCGACCTGGCGGAATATGCGCGCGCCAACGAAAATAAAGTGAAAGACGACCCGCCGCCCGTCGGATTCGGTTTCGGCATGCCGTTCGTTTTTGGGCCCAGGTTCCGCCGCAGGGGACTGCTGCGGGA
>JAEWUH010000160.1 GCA_023397245.1 Bacillota bacterium
GTCTCTGTATAAGGGCGACAAACCGGGTACGGAAAAAGTGGATTACCTGTTTTATCCGGGCTGCCAGCTCTCCGCTTCGTACCCCGAGTATGTTGAGAAAACATATCGGTACCTGCTCGACAATATCAAGGAGGGCGTCGGCATTATGCTCGGCTGCTGCGGTGCCCCGGCCGACTGGGCGGGACGGCAGGATTTGATGAAGGAAAGCGCGGAACGTATCAAAAACACATGGCTTGAAATGGGAAAACCCACCTTTATCCTGGCCTGTTCCAGCTGCAGCCGCGTTTTCGAGCGATACCTTAAGGACATTGATTATGTTTCCCTCTGGGAGATTTTTGTCCGGTATGGGCTGCCAAAGGAAGCAAAAAAGGGCGGCGGGCATGTTCTGAACGTACACGACGCCTGCGGTTCGCGGCATAACAAAGCCATCCATGAAAGCGTAAGGCAGATTGCTTCGGAGCTCGGCTATCAAATCGACGAGCTGAAATATACCCGGGAAAAAACGAAGTGCTGCGGATACGGCGGCCTCGTCTTTTACGCCAACCGGGAGCAGGCGCGGGACTTTGTAAAAGACCGTATGGACGAGAGCTCCAAGGATTTGCTCGTTTACTGCGCCATGTGCAAGGATTTGTTTGTGGAGGAGGGAAAGCGGACGTACCACATTCTCGACCTGATTTTCGGGGAAGATATGGAACAGCTTGCCGGGAAGAAAATGCCGAATCTGTCCGAAAGGCACGCCAACCGCGCGCATCTGAAGCAGAAGCTCCTCAAAGACCTGTGGGGCGAAGAGCCGGAAGCAAAGAAGGAGAATACCTTGAAGCTGATGATTCCGCCCGAAATCTGGAAGGTTATGGAGGAGCGGTTTATCCTGTTTGAGGATATTGAGAAGGTAGTGGCGCACGCGCAGGATACCGGTGAACGCTTTTTCAATCCGGAGAATTCCAACTATCTGGCCAGCCTGCGCATTGAAAATGTCACCTACTGGGTACGCTATGAGGAGAAGGAAGACGGAATTCTTGTCAACGGCGTCTACAGCCACAGAATGGAAGTAGCGAGGGAGTAAGGTATGAAAGAGGAAAACAGCCGGAATCTGCCGTGGATTTGCGATAAATGCAAAAGAGAGCTGGTTCTAAGCAAGGTAAAGGTAAGCTATCTGGGCGGAAATTTTGAGGTGGAACTCATGAAGTGCCCCCAGTGCGGTACCGTGTTTATCGGGGAGGATTTGGCTCTGGGCAAGATGCTTGAGGTGGAAAAGGGACTGGAGGATAAATAGGATGCGCTGCTGCAACGCGTATGAAAGCGCAGGCATGGCCGAGGTGATGGGGGAAACCCTGCGGCCCGGCGGATTCAGTCTGACGGAAAAAGCGGTGCGGTACTGCGGACTTACCGCGGACGACACCGTGCTTGATCTTGGCTGCGGCCGGGGCGCAACCGTAAATTACCTCCATGTAAACCATCACATCCGCGCGGCGGGAATCGATCCCTCGGCAAAGCTGATTGAAGCCGCCGTAAAAGCATTCGGCTGCGGTAATTTTTATCTCGGCAGGGGGGAGAATCTCCCGTTTGAGGGCGGAAGCTTTGACTGCGTATTCGCGGAATGCACCCTGTCCCTCATGGACAGCCTGCAAAAAACGCTCGGTCAGGTCTGCCGGGTGCTGAAGGACGGCGGATGGTTCGCGGTTACGGATGTTTACGCAAGAAACCCGGAAGCAGTCGGCGCGCTGCAGAATTTTACGTTCAACAGCTGTATGCGCGGGCTTCATGACCTGGAAAAGCTGAAAGTGATGCTGCGGGAAACCGGCTTTCGGATTGAACTGTGCGAGGACTGCAGCGAGTTGTTAAGGGAACTGCTGGTGAAAGCCGTCTTCACTCACGGTTCCATGGGCGCCTTCTGGAACGTTTCCACAGACGGCTGCATGGACGGATGCGGTTTTCAGGAAGCGTTAAAACGCTGCAGGCCGGGATATTTTATTCTGATCGCAAGAAAAGAGGCGAAGGGAAATGGATGATACCGGATTCAAAATGTTCAAGCTTGTAAACTGCGGGTACTGCTGCGCGCAGATCATGGTAAAAATGGCGCTGGATGAAGAGGAAAAGGAAAACGCGGATTTGCTGCGGGCGGTAAACGGTCTCTGCATGGGCGTGGGCAGCGCGCAGAAAACCTGCGGGGTGCTTACGGGGGGAATCGCCGTGCTGGGGCTGTACGCGGGGAAAGGCAGTGACCGTGAATACCCCAAGCCGGGATACTCCGAGATGATAGACGAATACACCGAATGGTTTGAAAGCGAGTTCGGAAGTACGGAGTGCCGGGATATTATCGGCGTGTGCAGCGTGGAGGATTACAACACCAATCAGGATTACCGCCTGAAATGTGGCGGTACGCTGACCAAAAGCTATGAAAAGGTGCAGGAAATTCTGCGGGATCACGGTTTTGAGTTCGGAAGCAGGGATTCTGAATGAAAGTGAATCCAATCGTTTTCCGCACGCAGAGTCTCTGCCCCGTCTGCCTAAAGAAGATCGATGCCGCCGTGTATGAGCGGGACGGCGGCTGCTACATGAAAAAGACCTGCCCGGAGCACGGTACTTTCCGTTCCGTTATATGGAAGGGCAGTATCCCCATAAAGGACTGGATGCGGAAAAAGGAGCGGGCGGTGATACGCAGCCCTCTGACCGAGGCAGAAAAGGGATGCCCCTACGACTGCGGCCTTTGCAGCGAGCACAGGCAGCACACCTGCACGGCGCTGATTGAGGTTACCCAGCGCTGTAATCTTCACTGCAGGTTCTGTTTTGCGGATTCAAAGGCCGGCAAAGATACCGACCCATCCATTGAACAGATAAAAGCATGGTACGAAAGCGTGAAGCAAAGCGCGGGCGGCTGCAATATCCAGCTTTCCGGCGGGGAACCGACCGTAAGGGACGACCTGCCGCAGATTATCAGGCTTGGCAAAGAACTTGGATTTCCGTTCATTCAAATAAACACGAACGGCCTTCGCATTGCGGAGGATGAGGAATATCTAAAAGCGCTGAAGTCCGCCGGCCTCGATTCGGTTTTTCTGCAGTTTGACGGGACGGAAGATTCAATTTATCAAGAGCTCCGGGGGAGGAAACTGTTTTCCGTTAAGCGGAAGGCAATCGAAAACTGTGAGAAACACGGCGTCGGCGTGGTGTTGGTTCCCACGCTGGTTCCCGGAGTAAACACGGACAACATCGGAAAAATCATCGATTTCGCGCTGGAACATATCAACGTCGTAAGAGGGGTGCATTTTCAACCGGTCAGCTATTTCGGCCGAATACCGCAGGCACCAAAGGATGAAGACCGCATCACGCTGCCGCAGCTTATGGATGAGCTGGAACGGCAGACGAACGGAAAAATCAAGGCGGCGAATCTAAAACCCGCCAAATGCGAGAATTCGCTTTGCTCCTTCCACGGCAGCTTCCTCTATTATCCGGAAAGCCGGGAGCTTACGCAGATCGCGGCAAAAATAAGCTGTAAATGCGTGACCCCAAGGGCGGAGGAGGGAGCGGAGAAAACGAAGGAATACGTCTCCCGGAACTGGGCCGGCAGAGGAGCAGAAGCAGCCACGGAAAGCACCGGCACGGATGCGGGCTGGGACAGAATTCTGCAAAGCATCCATAATAACTCCTTCAGCATTTCGGCTATGGCGTTTCAGGATGTGTGGAATGTCGACCTCGACCGGGTAAAGGACTGCTGTATCCATGTGGTAAGCCCGCAGGGGAAGCTTATTCCATTCTGCATTTACAATATCACCGATACCGCGGGAATCTCTCTGTATCGCAACCGGAAGTGAGGGATAAACTATGAAACGGACGCCGCTGGAGGACTGGATACTCCGCAAAACCGGAACGGCAGACCGCAGAGCGCTGGAAAACTATCAGCTTGAAAAAATCCGGGAAACGGTGGAATACGTAAAGGAAAACAGCCGTTTCTACCGTGTGTATTTTAAAAGTATTCGCCCGGACGCAATCCGTTCCTTTGAGGATTTTCAGAATCTCCCGTTTACCGCACCCGGCAATATCAGACAGGATTCCGAAGGCTTTTTATGTGTGCCACAGAAAGAGATAAAGAGGATTGTCACGCTGCGCAGCTCCGGTACAAGCGGGCAGGAAAAGCGGATTTTCTTTACGGAAGAGGATTTAGAGCTTACCGTGGACTTTTTTCAGCACGGTATGAGCTGCCTGACCGACCGTACGGATCGGGTGCTCGTTCTGCTTCCGGGCAATTCCTGCGGCAGCATCGGGGATTTGCTGGAAAAGGCGCTCTCCCGGTCGGAAACAGCGTGCTTTGTCGCCGGGATTATGGGAGAACCGGGCGAAGCGGCAAGACTGATCGCCGAATATAACATAACCTGCATCGTCGGGATTCCTATGCAGGTGTTGTACCTGAGCAGGGCGGAACGGGCGGTTTTTAAAAGCAGGATTAAAAAGGTGCTGCTCAGCACGGATTACGTGCCGGAGGTGCTTATCCGTGAATTGACCGAACAGTGCGGGTGCCGGGTGTTCACTCATTATGGCATGACCGAGACGGGCTACGGGGGCGGGGTGGAATGCGAAGCGCTGAGCGGTTACCATATGCGGGAAGCCGACCTGTACTTTGAAATAGTCGATCCGGAAACCGGAAGAACCGTGGAAGACGGGCAGCAGGGCGAGGTCGTGTTTACCACCCTTACCCGCAGAGCGATGCCGCTGATCCGCTACCGCACGGGGGATATCGCATCGTTTTCTCCCAATCCGTGTGCCTGCGGAACGTTGCTTAGAACCATGAACCGGGTTCGCGGCAGATTGGAAAATAAGGTTGATATCGGTGAAAGTCAGCCCGTTGCCTTGAGCGAACTCGACGAACTCATTCTTTCTTTCCCGGAAGTGCTCGATTACAAAGCCTCTGTTTCAAGCGGGGACAGCCTGAACATTGAAACCGTATTGCGGGACAGCGGAGCGTTTCCAAGCGTAGAAGAAGGAATGATCCGAAAGGTACAGGAATATTACTGTAACAGATATCAGCGAAGCATAACGGTGCGGGTATACGCAAAGTCGGTGAACGAACCGGAAAAAATGGCAAACAGCATGGTCAAAAGGAAGATTTATGATCGGAGAACCGTATAAATACAGGAGGCGGAAATGAGAACAGGCGCAGTGATTGTGGCGGCGGGAATGTCTTCCCGAATGAATGATTTTAAGCCGATGCTCAAGGTGGGCTCGATTACGATCGTAAAACGGATTATTTCCACTCTGCAGCAGGCGGGAGCAGACCCGGTCGTGCTGATTACGGGCAACCACGCGGATATTCTGGAAAAGCACGTGGCGCGCATGGATATTATCTGCCTGCGCAACGAAGCCTATGAAACCAGCCAGATGTTTGATTCGGCAAAAATAGGACTGTCCTATCTTCAGAACCAGTGTGACCGGATTTTGTTTTCCCCCGTGGATATCCCCCTGTTTACCAGCCGCACCGTCAGCCGTCTGCTGGAAACCGAAAGCCCGGTGGCCGTTCCGGTCTGCGGGGGGCACGAGGGCCATCCGCTCCTGCTGGACGCAAAGGTTGTGGAAAAGATTCTGGCATACGGCGGAAGTCAGGGACTTGCCGGTGCGGTGGAAAGCAGCGGGTTTCTGAAACAGCAGGTGAAAGTGGAGGACGAGGGCGTTCTGTTTGATATGGATACGCCGGAGGACTACGAGCGGCTTCTGCACTGGCACAATCGGCAGATGTTCCGCCCGCAGCTGCAGCTGCGGCTGGCGCGGGAGGACGCCTTCTTCGGGCAGGACACCGCGCTGCTTTTACGGCTCATCCGCAATACAAGCTCCGTGCGTACGGCCTGCAGCCAGATGAATATCTCCTACAGTAAGGGCTGGAACATGATCAACGCGATGGAAAACCAGCTTGAATACGCGGTGGTCAAACGCTTTCAGGGCGGTGTGCACGGCGGGAATACGTATCTGACGGAGCGCGGCGAAAGACTGTTGGAGCAGTACGATGCCTTTGAAAATGAGTGCCGGGAAACGGTGCAGGGAATATTTGACCGGTATTTCCCGAACGGCTACGGCAAGTGATTTTTACCCACCAAATTGCTTTTCATTATAAGTCGAGGAGGGGGAAGCCTTGTTCTCTTCGCCACAGACCCGGCATATTTATCTCATACGCCACGGAAAACCCGAATTTCCGGGCGGCGTGCTCCGGTGCATCGGCAGCACCGACCTGCCTCTTTCACGGGAGGGCGAACGGCAGGCACAGCGGCTCGGGGCATACTTTGAGGATATCCCGCTTACGGCGGTTTATACAAGCACCCTGGCCCGCGCGGTGCGGACGGCGAAAGCGGCCGTGCGGGGAAAGCTTCCGGTTATCCGCTCAGAAGCGCTGCGGGAACTGGACTGCGGCCTTTGGGAGGGATTGACCTTTGAAGAAATCCGGGCAAGGTACCCGGAGCTTTACGAAAAGAGGAGAACCAATCCCGAGCGGTATCCCCCGGAGCGGGGCGAACGGTTTGACGAAGGGCTTGCCCGCTTCCGCGCCGGAGTGGAACAGGCGCTAAGGGAAAGTACGGGCGATATCGCCGTTGTGGCGCACGCTTCGGTCAACCGGCTGCTTTTATGTTCCCTGCTCGGCAAACCGTACCGGGAAGTGTATACCATTCCCCAACCCTACGGCGGAATCAGCGAAATTAATGTACAGAACGGAGTTCTCACAGTCGGGCGTATCGGCTTTCTGCCGGTAACATTGCCCGACGAAGAAACGATACGGAGCCTTTGGGAAGAATATCATACGCCGGATGCCGTAAAAAATCACAGCTGCGCCGTTGCGGAAAAAGCGCTGGAGCTGGCGCGCAGGCTGGAGAAAAGCGGGTATCCACTAAATAAGGAGCTCATTTATTCCGCGGCAATGCTCCACGACATTGCCCGCGCCGAACACGACCATCCCGCACGCGGCGCGAAATGGCTGGCCGGGGAAGGGTACGGAAGCGTCGCGGATATCATAGCCGCCCATCACGATTTACAAGAGGAAGAAGACAGCCCGGTCACGGAGAAAACCGTCGTTTATCTTGCCGATAAGCTTGTAAGCGGCGAAAGGGAAGTAACTCTTGACGAACGGTTCGCAAAGAGCGCGGAAAAATGCGTGACGCCCGAAGCAAAAGCGGAGCACAAAAGAAAATACGAGCAGGCCGCCGCAGCCCTTAAACGGGTGCAGAGACGGCTGAAGAAGGAGCAGCTTTGATGAAACAGCTATTTGAAACGATCCGGCAGCAGCTTGAACAGGAAAACGACGCCGTTCTGGTAACCGTGATTGCAAGCTCCGGTTCCACGCCCCGGGGAGCCGGAGCCCGTATGGTAAT
>JAEWUH010000164.1 GCA_023397245.1 Bacillota bacterium
ATCCAGTTTCAGCACTTTAAAACCTATGTCCAAATCATCAGGGTTCACCGCAGTACCATCATCGGTCAGGCTGGTTTGTCCGTTCTGCTTTTCGGCAAGCTCCGCTTTTATTTTCTCTCCCGCGCGGCGGATACGCTCTTTACCGATTTCACAAATGTTTTTATAGCCGGCCTTAAAAGCTTCACTTTGTTCGTCGCAGAGTTCAGGCAACTGTACCATAACAAATTTGCGGTTGCCGCCATCTTCTGCATTTAGCTTCATAATAGCATGGGCAGTGGTAGCTGAACCGGAGAAAAAGTCAAGGATAAGCGAATTAGCACTAGTCGATATCTCAAGGATTCTTGTTATTAATTTAGTCGGCTTAGGTGTATCGAACACATTTTCTGGAAATATTTCTTTCATTTCATAACGTGCTACTTTATTGTCACCTGCAAAATTCCTATCCCACCATGTTTGAGGAGTAATTCCATCCTTAACCTCTGATAAAAATTTTTTTTGCATAGGCCTACCATTACCGTCAACACCAAACCATATTCTATTATCAGATAGCAACTCAAAATATCTTTTCTCACTGACTATCCATGAACGACTTGGGGGCGGTAACACTTCTTTCCCACCCGGCAACTTAATAGGATAAACACACGATTCCGACTTGGTTCTAGCTGATAAATCGCTTGCTCTCCATATCCCACGAGGATCTTCGTCAGGATTTTTATACGCATTTATCTGTTCATTATTTCTTGCTAAAAGATTAGGTCGCCATATTTCTGAATTTTTACTATAGCAAATAATATATTCATGTGTCTGTGAAAACTGTTTTGCATCATTGGCTGGACCATATTTTTTCTGCCAAACAACGCTTGCAATGAAATTTTCTTCTCCAAAAATTTCATCACAAATAGATTTTAAGTTTTTCTGTTCGCTATCATCAATGCTAATAAAAATCACGCCATCATCCGTGAGCAAATTTCTTGCTAATCTTAAGCGCGGATACATCATATTAAGCCAATTGGTATGGTAACGGCCATTGGCGTCACTATTGGTGCCGACTTTTTTGCCCTCATTATCTAACTGTCCAGTCAATTCCAAATAATTCTCAAGATTGTCTTTATAATCATCAGGGTAAACAAAATCATTGCCGGTATTATATGGCGGGTCGATGTATATCATCTTAACCTTGCCGTGATAGCTTTTTTGCAGGAGCTTTAGTACTTCGAGATTGTCGCCCTCGATATAAAGGTTTTGAGTGGTATCCCAGTTCTTACTTTCTTCTTTGCATGGACGCAGCGTACCTGTGGACGGTGTTTGCGCAAGGCGTAGCGCCTGTCCTTTACCGTGCCAGGTAAAGTTATAGCGGTCATTGTCTTCGTTTATGTACGCGCCCAAATCCTGCTTGAGTTTATCAAAATTAATCTTGCCTTCAGCAAAGGCATCGGGGAAAATTTGCTTTAGCTTTGCGATATTTTCTTCGGCAATGTTGGGAGTTGAGCCGGTAAGGTTAGCTGTTGTCATTGTGGTTGGTCTCCTTTTCAATATCTAAAGTCTTGTTTTCAATTTTTCTATTATTTATATTATCACTTTTCACTAAATCAAAAGTAATTATTTCACAATAGGTATGTCCATAAATATTAATCATTTTTATTTTTAAACCTATAGCACTTTCATTATGTTCAATTTCTAAATTCCAAGTCTTTCGTTCATCAACCATTAATCCAATGATTGTTTTTTCATCTGCTTTCCCTTGGTATTCTTGATTTTCAACATAGAGTAAATTACTGAAAACACTCATAATGGCTTTCATACTTGCCATCATCCCAGGCAATAAACTTGTCTTTTCTTGTTTTATTCGTTGCAAATGTTCATTACTCATTTTTTCTATAACGAAGTATTTTATATCACTATGACCACGATTTTTAAATGTAATGGTGACAGAAGTACGATTATCGCTATTTTCAAAATGCGGTTTATCATTATCAATATCAATTATTGGCATGTATTGAGCTTGTTGAATATCTAAAAGTCTTGAATTTATTGTATTGGCATCTTTATTCAGCCTTTTTAATTCATCATTTTCATTTTTAGATTGCTCTCTGATTTTCTTATTTTGCCACAATGCTAAAGCACCCAAAGCAGCTGTACCTAAAAACGCCAAAAATGTGCCATAAAATCCAAGAACTTCTCCTGCTGAAAAATTCGTTGATATACCCCAAATTTTATTACCAAATAGAAAGAATCCCCAAATAAAAAATGGCACTGCAACTGTGATGATTGCAATAGTTATTAGCCACCTATAAATATTCGGATATGTAGTTTTAAAACTTTGAAAGGCTTTTAAACTCTCCTGTTCCTTATCAGTTAAGTTATTTTTTTTCAAGCTCTTTTCTTGCTCCTTCCAACTTTTTAATCCTCATATTAATTTCCACCCGGCGGTTGAACTGGGTCTCTTTTTTCATCTGCACGCGTAAATCAGCAATTTGGGCATCGATTTCATCAAGCTTATTTAACCGCTCTTTTACCTGCTGTGCTGTCATTTCTAAGTTTACGCTTTTCGTTCTGCATTGTAAATTATAAAGATGGATTCTGTCGGTAAAATCCGAATAAAAGCGATAAAAATTGGCATGGGAAAAGTTCTGAATGCAAATGCCATTCAGAAAACTTTCGTCCCATGCCGATAAATTTTCTATATCAATCCAGCCAGTATTGATAAATTCATCAATGGTGTTCTTATTGCTGTCGGCCTGATTGATTCTCTGCTGCGCCGCCCAAAGCTGAAATTTGTTATCCCAGGTAAAAATTAAAATCATTGCGTACGGAATCGCACGCATCACTATTTCAGCGATACGCTTTACGCCAGTGTCTGCGGAAAGCGTAACTTCAAGCACTTCAATTTCTGGATATTCGCGCTCTTCATCTTTATAGGACTGGATGTTGATTGTCTCCGGCTTCAGGCAGTATTTCCATATGACTTTACTAACCGCGTCGGTAAACAGGTCTTTATCTGCTTTTGAAAGATCGGTGTTGTCATAGAACTGCTTTTTAAAGATAGTGTTACCAACCTTGCTACTTACGGGGAAAGCGAAATAGTCATATAGAAACATAGCCATCACCAGTCCTTCATTTCCCTCATTCCTATATTCACCCAAGAATAGACACGCTGTATTTGGCTATATGGAATTCCCATGATCTCAGCCTGCTGTTTCCAATTTAGCTTTAAAAAGTCTGGTACTGTCTGGATACAATGTGAAAATGCAATATAATTTGCATAAGGGCCATAGCTGAAAACATCGATTTGATAGACCTTGTATTGTGCCTTCCCGATTTTCTCAATCATTTTTCCATCCTGCGAAAGCATTTTAATCGTTTTATAAATTAACGAGGGAGAGCACCCCATCTTTTCAGCTATTTCCTTCTTGGTAATATGGCAAACTCCATCTTCACACTCGAAAAGTTTAATATAATTCAACATTGTATAGTTGAATTCCAACTTTCGGTACATTGTTTCGCTAATATCACTTTTTACCAAACCTTTGGCTTTTACAAAGTCATCAAACATCAGTCAGCATCACCCATCATTTTAAGACTAAAAAACTAATCAGCTCAAAATCTTCCATGCCGTCAAAGAATTCTTTCTGCATGGTTGTGCCGCCTTTGCTAAATAAACTGGCAACGCCGATTTCCTGCTTTTTCCCAATCAAATTCTGAATGGCGTTTTCTAACAAGTCGGAGTAATGGCTCATATTTCGACCATCATCGGTTTGCCGGTTAAACTCTGCAACAAGTTCAGAAAAAACATGACTCTGCCCTAAACAAAGCTTCTTATAATAATCGAGAATCTTTTTGGCGTGTAAGAAATTAAGCTTGACTTCTCCGTCATCATCAATGTACACCATATAATACGGAAACAAAGCATTCTGTTCTTTGATCTGCTCATAGCCTTTAATCTGTTTCAGAGTAAAGATAATCCCGGGCTTAATGGTATCCTGCAAGTCCTTTGGAATTTGCGCAACGGCATACATGCCCATTGGCGCTTCTTCCAGCAATTTACGATTCTCTTTCATATAATTCATTAGGTTTATCTTGAAATCATTGAACGTAATGTCTGTAATTGAAATACCGCCGGAGATATCCTCTAAGTCCACAACTTCGGTTTGCAGCTTTTGCAGCTGCTTTCTGCGATATTCCAAATCCTTCATTTCCTGTTTTTCGTCCTGCTCCAAGTAATCTTCTTCCCCGGTTGCCGAAACATTCAGCAGAACCATTCTGCCCTTGACACGCTGCTGCAAATTGATGTATTCATCTAAATCTTTGGTCGGCCAGAAGTTAACAAGCTGCACGGAATCATTGGTGGAGCCAATACGGTCAATTCGACCGAACCGCTGAATGATGCGTACCGGATTCCAGTGGATGTCATAATTGACAAGGTAGTCGCAGTCCTGTAAATTTTGGCCTTCTGAAATGCAATCCGTGGCAAACATCAAATCAATTTGGTGGTGCATATCCGGAAATATTTTGCCACATTCTTTTGACTGAGGCGAAAACAGTGTCAGAACTGTATTTAAATCTGAAAGCTTAATCGAGTTTTTAAATTCTTTAGGAATTGGAACAGTAGATTTATTATCGCCCGTACCGGTGACCATCGCAGAATATATACCTTGTTGCTTCATTTTCTCAGATATATTCTGATACAGATAATTCACGGTATCCGCAAAGGCACTGAAGACAATGATCTTTTTATTTCCTTCATTAATGGGATGATTTATTTTTTGACATATCAGTTCTTCCAGTTCCTGCAATTTTTCGTCGCGCGATGGCGTTACTTTTTCGGCTTCAGCGAGGAGTTGCTCCAGCTTTGCTTTATCAGAGTCCAAGTCCTGCCGCCACTTGATTAAATCCATATCCTGCAGGAGAACCTTCACGCTGTTGCCAAACATCAGATTTTCAAGTTCGTTATCGTCTATGTCAATATCATTTATATCAACATCTGCATCATATTGAAGCTGTTTGTCATCGATGATTTGGAGCGTCCGAATGACCTTCTGCAAGATTTTATCCACCGTCAAGGCAAAGGAATGAATCGAGCTTTCCATGCGCTTGAGCATGCCCACACGCATCAGATTAACAAGCTGAGCTTCGCGATCAGCCTGCTTGAAAATAGACTGGTTTGCTCCAACTGCAACATCATACTTCCGCTCATATGCTGAACGTTTTTCAGGCAGCAAATAGGCAATGGGAGAGTACACTCCAAGTGTCAGCTTTTTAATGGTTCTGTTTACTTCGCTGATTGACGGAAATTCGTGCATCATATCAATCTGCGGATAAATATTTTTTGGTACTCTGCGGCTCGGAAATTTACCGATTTCATCAAGGCTATAATACTTTTCAATATGTTTCCTAGAACGCGCGATAGTAATGGTATCAAGCAATTTGAAATAATCCAGATCCATCATGTCCACAAAGGTGTCTGTGTCTCTTTGTTCATCCGGAAGCTGCGACCACTTATTAAAGACCAATTGCGCTTTTCTCAGCGTCTGTTCAATATTTGCCAGTCCAACACCAGCCAAAGCGTAATTTTTTCCTTCAGTTATAAAAGCAATCTGGTTTTTAATATCATTCATGCGATTATTGACAGGGGTTGCAGAAAGCATCAGCACTTTCGTTTTTACACCGGCCTTAATTACTTCATTCATTAATTTTTCATATCGGGTAATCCGCCCTTTAACCGGCGGATTATTCCTGAAATTGTGGCTTTCGTCTATGACAATTAAATCATAATTTGACCAGTTAACTGTAGATAAATTGATTTCTCCTGAAAACCCACTGCTTCTACTCAAATCTGTATGATTAAGTACATCATAATTAAACCTGTCCGCTCCAAAGATATTACGTTTATCGTTTTGAGTGTAAATAGTCCAGTTATCCCGCAGCTTCTTCGGCGCTAAAACCAGCACTCGGTCATTGCGCAGCTCATAGTACTTTATGACAGCAAGTGCCGTAAATGTCTTACCAAGGCCTACACTGTCGGCAATGATACACCCGTTGTATTTCTCGATTTTGTCAATAGCTCCCATAACACCATCTTTTTGGAACTGGTAAAGCTTGTCCCAAATAAGCGTTTGTTTAAAACCGGTTCTGCTCTTGATAATGTTATCTTCCGTAAGCTCGTTGAGGTAGCTGCTGAAAATATTGTACAACGTAATAAAATATATAAACTCAGCCGTGTTTTCTTTATATAATACCTGCATTTGCTTTAGAACTTTTTGCTTTACATCTTCGGCCGCGTTTTCATCATTCCACAAATCATTAAAGGACTGTAAAAAACCAATGGTATACTCTTTTCCGTACATACACATATTACTATCGATCCGATCGGATGGAGTAACCCCTAGACCATCCGTTGTAAAATCAACAGTACCATTAATCGAAATATTTTCATCCGAATTTTCTATGTAAATCAATCTTGGCTGGGCTGGATTAGCTCTTTTCAGAGATTTAATCTCAGCCTTTTCCCTAAGCCACTGAGCACACTCTTTTGCTATAGCTGCCTGCTTCATTTCATTGCGAAGCTTGATTTCAAATTCGTTGCCGGATACCCTTTTGGCTACATCATGTTCAATATAATATTCGCGCAAAAGCTCTTTATTTTTCTTTATAAACGTGGGCTCAGTGAAGATAAAACGCAATGAATCAATTTTACTGAGTTCCTTTTTCAGTTCGGCATAAGCATATATCGTAAAGTATGCAGAGATAACCGACAGTCTGGACCCTTTGGCAAGGTCATTCTTTAATTCTTCAATAACCTTTCCATTTCGTTTATTATCTAACATTTTGGGAGATTTTATTGTCACGTTCATTTTGCCCATTCCTTATTACCAAAACTAATATTTTCATTATACCACATGGGAATAAAAAAGAATATAAAATTACATAAAATATCATATTTTCTCAGTCATGTAGTAAAGAAAAAGCAGCAGAAAAATACTACCATGAATTTTCCTTGCTACTGAATTTTAGCAATTTATACACTTCTAAATGTTATATAAACATATGAATTTTAAGTCCCAAAACACCCCTAAAAAAAGAGGGGGGTGTTTTGGGACTTAAAATCTCCGAAAAATGCCTATTTTACTGGATTTTTTCAAAATTAGGGGTGCACAATGTGAAACGACCGACCATGGTAACCCAACATTTTGGTCGATTAATATGCCATAGGGCAAGGAATCCCCAGGCTCCTTCCAAGAAGAGGAGCCTGGGGATTCCTTGCCCTATGTGCCAAAAGCACATTGAAAAAGTGTGTTATCCCCCTACAGTTCTGCTCGATGTATACTTGACTTAGTGCTTTTTCTCTACGTCCAGAATATTATGAAGAATTTTCATGTTAGGCATCTTGATTTTCAGGTCAACCCCAGTATGATATATTTCTTCAAAATTGGCACACATTTCATCTATGTCGCTGACCGCGTGGGCAGTATATCTCTGTACGACCGGATTTTTTGTCAGGTTTGTCTTAAACATTGGGTATAGTAAAAAGAATGGGAAATGATACATTTTGACTTCGGGAAATTGCTTAAGATTTACTCCACGCACTTGGCAAATGACGCAGCATTCCCTGCAGGCTCCAAAAACCGTTTTTATCAATTCTTTGTCTTCAAGGCATTTTGTGAGATTTCGATATTTCGCAAGAGCTGTTCCAAACGGAGCCGTGCTCACATTATGCATCCATAACCAATGGCGCGCCTGACTTGGTATTTCGGGGACAATTCCGCATTCTCTGAAGCAACTATCGATCTTTTTTAAAAGCTCCTGTTGCTCTGGGTGCACGGTACCGAGCATAATATCTGTTCCCAAATTTCCCCAAAGCAAATCACCTTTGAAAGTTCCGCCGCCCCCAGCATATCCGATAATGTACTGATCTTTAGAAAGGATTTCATCAACGTCGTCAATCAGGTTCCAGTCTAGCGTAAAGATCAGGTATTTTGCATTGGGTGCCTGCTTTACCAGAGTTTGCAATACTGGAAGTAACTGAATGGTCTTTACGGGGACAAAAATAAAGTCATAGGTGTTATCAGCCTTCGTCACGCAACGATATTGGTATGTCCCTGTGACATTTTGATTCTTTTTTGCTTTGCGTTCGTCAATGTAGTCCCATTGAATAACTTTGTCGTTTTTATTATTTAATTTTTCCGACCATACATAGTGAAGTACTTCATTTTTTTCAGATAAGACCTGACCGTAAATTGTTCCAATTATGCCGGTGCCAACAACAAGGATTTTCACATAGACTCTCCTATCATCATTTTTTGAAGAAATTGAAAGGTATCGGGACGTGCTTGTAAAGTTAATGTAAGAAGATCCTGAAAGGCTAATAACTGATTTTTCATCCTGTCAGGTTCCCAGTGAAATATATCATCGTCAAAGAAAAAATTTGAAAGGGTAAGGATCATTTCGGCTGTCTCAAGAGGATAATTCGATTGAAATATATTTTCACTTATACCCTGTTCGATCACTGAAGCATAAACAGGCGCAAATTTCTTAACCAGACTTGCCATGAGCTTCTCATGAAAAATGGCATTATTGGGTGAGTTTATTTTATTGTATTCCGCTGCATTTTGTAAAGATGTAGAAGCACAAAGCGTAATCAACTGTTCTATTTTTTTGTCAGCCGTTAAATTTATCCCTATTTTTTTTACAATCTGTTCTACACAATTGCTTGCAAACATGTTAACTGCGTCATCCGCACAAGCCTCTTTTGATGGAAAGTAATGATAGAACGCACCTTTTGAAATACCTAATTCTAGAATAATCAATGCAAGTGTTGTGCTTTCATAACCGTGTTGTAAAAAAATATTCCATATTTTTTTTACAATTTCTCTTTTTCTTTCTTCATGATGAACATCTGTTCTAGCCACAAAACCACCTCTTCAAATATTAAACCGACTGACGGTTTAATAATAAGCTATATTTTTTCCGTTGTCAATATATCTTTTATAATAATGTTGGCAGCAGATTCGAAACCTTCCCTCATTGAGCCTGAACACGCTATCTAGCGTTAAACGTCTAACTGGTGTCAAACTGGTGTCAATATAGTTCATATATTAGAATTCTATCCAGTATCCAAGCCACTTTTTTGGTGTATGTACAGTGGTCTCCAAAACCACGTGCCGAGGGTTCAAGTCCTTCTGCCCCTGCCAGATATCAGGCCTGAAAAACGCAGTATTGATGCGGGTTTCAGGCTTTTTTCATATTGTTTTTTAATTTCGTTATATTTCCATACTGTAAATACTTTTTATTTTTCTCCGAAAATTACTGCTTTTATTCGTGCAAGCGGTGTCATGTCTGAATTGAAAACGGTTCAATGCAGCCCTTTGTTACATTGAACCATTTTTTATAACTTTGACTTATGAGCCTCAACAAACAAATTCATCGGGATTACGTTTTCAGCAAATAAATATTGCCGCTGTATGGGGGCATCGTGACGGACAGCCCGCTTAAACTCCCTGTTAATTCTGTTTGTGTCAGTAAATCTTCTGCCGTTTGACAATGCAGGAAAACTGTTTTGGGCTGCGCTGTATTATTGATTACCGTAACGACAGTTTGTTTTTCATAGGCTCTCTCCAAAAAGAACACATCATCTTTTGCGTGCAGATTAACACTGCCGTATTGAAGGGCTTTCTGTTTCTTTCGGATTGCTATTATTTTTTTATAAAACTGATACAGATCCTGATTCCAGTGTGTTTTGTTCCAATCGAACGTTCTGCGGCAGTCGGGATCATCGTTGCCCTCTGTTTCGATTTCGCTGCCGTAATAGGTACAGGGGATGCCGACATAACTGAATAAAAACAGAACCGCCAGCTTGAATCTTTCTTTATTGCCGCCGCACCACGTTAAAAAACGCATCGTATCGTGGCTGTCCAAAAGATTCAGCATGGCAAAATTGACCTGCTCTGAATTCCACATCAAGATACTGGATAAATTATCCGCAAAATCCTGCGCATTGTCCTTCTGCATTGCAAAAAATTGAATGCAGGCCTTTGTCAGCGGATAATTCATGACGCTGTCAAACTGATCCCCCATCAGCCACGGGTACGCGTTGTGCCAATTTTCTCCGATAATAACAGCGGCGCTGTTAATTCCTTTTACGACATTACGGAATGCGCGCCAAAAATTGTGATCAATTTCATCGGAAACATCCAGCCTCCAACCGTCAATACCGGTTTCTTTTGTCCAATAAGCTACCGTATCCAAAAGATATTTTTTCAGCTCAAAATTGGAAGTATTCAGTTTTGGCATTTCCGGGCTGGTTCCAAAAACGCGATAGGAAAGCGGATTGCATGATACCGGGAAGCGCTTTATGTGGAACCAGTCTTTATACTTGGAGTTCTCACCGTTTTTCAAAACATCCTGAAACGGCGCGAATAAGTAGCCGCTGTGATTGAACACACCGTCCAATATTACCCGGATCTCTTTTTGATGTGCCTCGGAGATCAATCGGCATAAAGTCTCCTTGTCACCAAAAGCCGGGTCAATTTTGCGGTAGTCGGTCGTATCATATTTATGGTTGCTGGGAGATTGGAAGATCGGGGTTAAATAAAGCACGTTAATGCCCAAATCCTGCAAATAATCCAACTTATTGATAATCCCCAGTAAATCTCCCCCGTAAAAGCTTTTGGGCTTGGGCATCTCTTTCCATGGAGTAAGCGGCTGCGGATCATTTTGAAAATCTCCGTTACAAAAACGCTCCACAAAGATTTGATAAAAAACAGCCCCATGCACCCATTCGGGAACTCGGTGTAAATCGATCGGGTTGATAAAAGGAAACTGGAAATAGTGAAAATAGGCGTATTGATCGTCAAAAGTTTGCGAAATACCGGACTCGCTGTAAACCAGTGTTTCCTCTCCGTCGGATACTTCAAAATAGTAGCCCAGCCGCGGATCGTCCGTTACATAATTATACTGGTAATAATCAAAATAGCGATCCGATGCCGCTTTGTTCATCACATACTTTTTCTTATCCGACCAATTATGCTTCTGGGAAATAACAAGTGTTACTTTGGTGCAATCATTTTTTGCAGTACGCAAACGAATATGTAATTCTGTTTCGCTGTAAGCGTAGGCGTAATTACTTTTTTGTTTATGATAAAGTGCTTGTAAGTTCAAAATTAACCTCCTGAATTAACATCTAACAGAACCGAATAAATCGTTTTTCAATTCTTGATATTATGATTCCGTATTCACAAATGAATCCCATTCTGTCACAGCTTTTTTTTGTGCCGCTTCAGGTGTTATTTTACCGTCAAACACCTCGGGGCCAACTTCACTGATGATGGTCCAGAAATAAGAAATTCTGTTTACGCTGGGCATTGGCACGGATTTATCAAACGCTTTTAAAATCGTACTTAAGATCGGATCGGTTGAAAGTCCTTTTACCTTCGAAACATCCTTCAACGCCGTAATTTTAGAGGCTTTTGAATACAATAGTTCCGCGCTCTCGTTGGTGGCAAGAAATTGTACGAAAAGCTGTGCTGCTTTGGGGTATTTTGTGAAGGACGCCACATGTGCGTTTTGAATCGTAGAAAAGGCCTTTGGCTGCTGGCCGTCATAAGTCGGCATCGGAATAACTCCAAAATCCGCGCCCGCCTTTTGGTAAGTCTTTATATTGTAAGGGCCGCCCAGGATGTAGCCTGCCTTGCCGTCAACAAATTCTTTATCCATGAAATCCGTACTGTTTGAATCCACAGCCTTCATTGGCATAAGTTCATGAAACTTTTTAAGGACCTGCAAGCCCTTTAAAAATTCGGTGGTATCGAACCCAGGCTTGTTTTCATCGGTACCGTCAGAGCCAAACAGATTGTAGCCGTAGGCGCTGAGCATCGGATAAAGCTCGGAGCCGCGGTTAACATTAAATAAGAACCAGAATTTATTCTCTTTTGTACTATTGAAGGTTTTGGCTTCATCAAAGATTTGCTCAAATGTTGCAGCCGGGGTTTTCACCAATTTTTTATTGTAAAACAGCACCGGGGTTTCAATGGATACCGGCACACCATATACTTTGTTGTCTTTGGTGACCGTTTTCATCGCTATCGGGCTGATCGTATCGTTCAGATTTTGAGCAATACTGCTATCCAATGCAAGGGGGATCCCGCTCTGAATCGCTTCATATGTATTGTCGTGGGGAAGCATAAATACATTCATGCCCGACTTTGCGGAAACTTCCAGCTTTGCCTTTTTTATATTATCCATAAGGGATCCTTTTTCGACAGAGACCGTAACGCCGTATTTTTCCTTAAACTTTTCCGCAACCGCCTTTGCGAATGCTACGTCGCTGTCATCCCCGCCGGTGCGGAACTTTAAGGTTGCGCCTTCTTCGGGAGTCAGAGCTTCCTTACTGCTGCCGCTGGAACTGCCGCCGGAGCTGCCGGAGGAGCTGCCGGAGGAGCTGCCGGAGGCTGCCAATTTTGTTGTATCAACCGGGATATTGTCTTTGCAGCCTGCCACAGAGAATACCATTAACAAACTCAGGGTAAATGCGAATGCCTTTTTGAATTTCATCTTCATTCCATCCTTTCATTACGCTTAAAATAATAATGTGAATAAAATCAGCCCTTATTTGCGCCGGAAGCAATGCCCTGCACTAAATATTTTTGAAATATAATAAATAAGATCGTAATCGGGATTGCAATTAAGATGGCTCCCGCTGCAAACATTGTAAATTTGTCGTTTTCTTTCCCGGAAATCATGTTGTAAAGCCCAATCGCCAACGTCGTGTTATTTGAACTGGTGGACAAAAGCATACTGGGTACAATGTAGTCCATCCAGGGCAGCATGAATTGAGAAACCGCACAATATGTAATAATCGGTTTTGATATCGGCAGAATAATTCGGAAAAAGGTAGAGAAATTCGAACAGCCGTCAATATAGGCAGCTTCGTCTATCTCTTTTGAAATACCGTCCAAATAGCCTTTTACAAGCCAAACATTATACGGAATGGCGCCGGCCGCATAGATAATAACCAATGCCAACGGCTGGTTCAGTAGTCCTAAGGTTAAAAACAGCGTGTAAAGTGCCGTCATGGATAAAAAATTTGGGAACATGGACAAAAGCAGCAAGCCCATCAAGCCTAATTTTCTGCCTTTGAATTTAAAGCGTGAAACAATCCATGCGGTAATAATAATAAGGATGACGGAAACGATTGCGTTGAACGTTGCAATCAGAAATGAATTCTTAAACCAAACGGCAAAGTTTGTTTCTTTAAAAAGTCTTACATAATTATCAATCGTAAGCTTTTTCGGTATTAAGGTAGCGGAGGCCAACCCATTGCCCTGATTGAAGGACGACAGAACAATCCAGAAGATAGGAATCAGAACAAGCAGCGCCACTATTATTAACTCGAAATGTACAAAAAAGGAGTTCACTTTTTTCCTCATATTTTCACATCTCCTTAAAGGCTGTCGTTCTCTTCAAATTCCAATACGATGCAGCACCAATTAAAATAAAAATCAGAATATTGAAAACAGCGGCCATATTGTACATGGACTGATTCAACGTCAGCTTGTAAATCCACGAGATCAAAATATCAGTATCTCCCGCAACCTGTAAAGAGGAGTTATTCGGTTTACCGTCCGTAAGGAAGTAAATAAATCCAAACCCGTTGAAGTTCGTAACAAAATTCATGACCACCAAGGGAGCGGTCGCTTTCATTAACAAAGGCAGCTTGATTCTTCGAAAAACCTGGAACCTGTTTGCGCCGTCCATCCCGGCCGCCTCATACAGAGTCGGGTCCTGGTTCGACAAAACGCCGAGCAGCATAACCATAAACACAGGAAATCCAATCCAAAGATTCACCATGATAATTGTAATTTTTGCGATGATCGGATCGGAAAAGAACTGAATTCGCTCATGAATAAGACCCATATCCAGCAAAAGCTGATTTAAAGGGCTGAACTGGCCGTTAAACAAATTTCGGAACATTAAAAGTGAAATCGTACCCGGAATCGCCCACGGCAATATATAAATTGAACGAAAAAAAGATTTGTGCTTCACACACTTGCTGTTGACCAGCGTTGCCTGTAAAAGGCCCATAAAATACGTAGTAAAGGTCGCTAAAAAAGCCCAGATAATCGTCCATAGAAAAACAGCAACAAATGTCTGGGACCACAACGGGATGCTGACGATTTTCTTGAAATTATCAAATCCGACCCATTTAACAAGATTCGCCGGAGGGAGATGATTAATATTATAATTCGTAAAAGCGGTGAGTACGGAAAAGATAATGGGCATTAAGACCACATACACCACAACAAAGAGAATCGGGGTAAGCACAATGTACGGAAACATCTTTTGATACAGTTTCTTCCCATAGGTACGCGAACTTACATAAGTATGCGTATCACTGACCGCTTTCCCGGTACGATAGGCGTCCACAACATTCCAAGCGAAAGCTGCAAGGAAAGCAATGAGCGCAATCAGTGAAATGATTCCGTTAATCATCAAATAGGTGGAATGGTCTTCCCCGGGAACGGTGCCTAAAGTAATCAGGCCCCAGATTCCTTTTGTGAAATATCCCCCGTATAGACGGATTTGGAAATCCGGAATTTGTCCGGCGAAATAGTTAAACCAGTATCCGGTTCCCAATTCAATGGTAAGAAGGAGCGCTTGCACAGCAAAAAATAAAACGCCTTTTATCTTTTGTTTTCCAATAAAAAATTGCCCGCTGCCCCAAATCAAACACGATAGGATTGTTGAACTGCATTTTTTAGCCAATTTGATAAGCCTCCCTATGTTCCCCTGTTTTATGAAAAACATTTCTATGAAAGACAGGTTTCTGTCATTGATAACCGCTTATTCAGCAGATATTCTTTCACTTTATTTGGCATGATTGGAATTATTTTTATTTCTCGGCGTTGCCTTCGTAATAAAACAATGGTAAAATAAAAAGACACCAATCAAAGGAGCGGGTATACCGTGGCGAAACATAAAGTAACGATGCGCGATATTGCAAAAGAGTGCAATGTTTCCGTTGCGACTGTTTCTTATGTTCTTAACCATACTGATAATGAGAAAATCAGTCATGATACCTGTCTGAAGGTAATGGAGGCCGCCACATATCTGCACTATATTCCCAGTGCTTTGGCGAAACGTTCGGTAGGCCACAAAAATAATCTTGTAGGCATCATCATTAACCTGAAAAGCCACAATACGCCCGGGAAAAAATTGATTTATTATGATCTTGCAGCCGAATTGAGCAACTGCGTCCGGTTACTTGGTTTTGAAACGATCATTATAACAAACAAAGACTTGCAAAAAGACTTTACCGTCATCACGAAACACAGTCTTGACGCGGTTTTTATGATTGATGTGGATAACAATATGGTTGGAAAGATTACGAAAGATTATTTTGTACCGATCATTTTTTTGGACTGCGAGGTTGACGAGTACCTGTTTTGTAAAATTTATCCGAATTATCCTGCTTTGTTTCAAAAAGCAAAAGCAATTTTACATGCGGACACATTGTTTCTTGCAATGGAAGACATTTACAGTCAGAGACTGAAGGAACGGATGATCAAAGGGTTTCCCGCAAAAGATATTTTTATCAATACGCCAAATTCTGATTTGCATTTATTTTTACAGACCCACAGCAAAAGCAAAGGGATCATTTTAAGCGATATTTTGGCGCTTCAGGCAGAGCTCTATATGGATACTCAGGATTTTGTGGTTGTTTCCAGTCTGGGCAACGCACATATGCTGCTGCCGGATACCCAAACTATTTTCATACGAAATAAAAGTAAGGCGGCCGCTGCGGCTGAAACATTACAAAAGATGCTTCGCCTTGACTACAAGGCAAACGAAGGAAATCGGATTTTGCTTGAATGCGAATCTCAATAAGTTAAAAAATAAATAACGGAGAGCCGGAATGCTGTTGTAAATATGTTGCAGCACTTCCGGCTCATTTCATTTGTCAAAACGGATTAAACAATCAGGCTCTTGCCTTCTCTTTGCCCAGCAGCACACATGCCGCCGCAAGAGAAACAGCACCAATAGCCCCTGCTGCTGCCGCTGTGTTGCTGTCACCGGTTGTGGGAGTTGCATCTTTCGGGGCGGTTGAAGCTGACGCTGCCGCAGCTGCCGGGAAATCAGCCGGTTTTGTAGTTGTAACAGTGATGGTAGTACCGCCGCCGTAGCCAACCGCACCATTTGAATCGCTGGAAGCGCCGGGTACAAGATAATAAGTACTTCCGAGCTGCAGGCCCTTGCCATCCGTACCGGTTACGTCGGCTGTCTGCTTGGCTTTGGGCTTTGCGTTGTTATTCAGAACGACTTTCACTGCTTTAGCGCTTGGAATCGTTGCGGAATACCAGTTATCACCGACAGCAGTCATTTTTGTACCGGGCCATGCAGCACCGATTGTAGAACCGGTATCCGCCGTACAGGCGTAGTAATACGCCGTACCCCAGCCTTGGTTGTCTTTAAAATAGATCGTTACGTTCTTGGATGCAGCATTCGCCTGCAGTGCCGGGATTGCGCCAACCGATACCGCCATCAGTACGATAGCCATAACACTTGTAATTGCTTTTCTGAAATACTTTTTCATGTTTTTCCTGCCCTTTCGTCTGTAAATAATATAATTTATTGCCAAGAACAAACTTTGCAATAACTACCTCATTATTTTTTTGGCAACCACAGCCAGTCTGCCGTCTTTTGTTTGATAGCTGCAAGTTGACAGCGTAAGAAGCGGTTCCCCGGGAACGGCGGTCACTCCTGTGTCGTACAGGGAGAGTTTCTTGACATTCGCCACATAATCCTCATATTGCTCTTTTGAAGCCGGATAATTAAATTTATAATATTTAAAGACAGTTTCGTTTTGGTTGTAAACTTTGGAAAGTAAAACGCCGATGATTTGGTAATCCCCCGTTTGGTAAATTGTGTCGAAATGGATAATGGGATGTTTTTGAAAATAACTTTCTGACTGATAATGAAGCAAATCCGCAAATTCGGTTCCATCTTTCATGCTATGACCGTAGATAAGGTAATTGGAGCTTTTTTCGGTATCGGTACCACCGTCTAAAAACGGCAATCCACGGTTTTCCGGCTGCTTCTGAAAGTTTCGGTGCAGATAATACTCAGGATCGCGGGGAGTCAACATAACAGGATAATTAATGTCGGTTCCGTCAATACATAACCACCCGAAAATATCGGAATTTTGATTGTATAATTTTTGGAACTGCGGCAAAATACTTAATTTTTCTGAAATGCTTTCTTCTGTTTTCTCAACACTTTGTGTTGAGCTGATTATTTTGGAGGCAGCAGAATTCATTGCAGGAGAAAGCTGTTTCATTTCCCGCTTGTTGCCGGCGGCATTTGCTCCGTAACCAATTAAATAAACGAGGCAGCTCAAAAAGCAGAAAACAAAACCGGCAATGAAAAACAGCCGAATTTTAGAAGCATTCCTTATAAAACTCCCTATTGGCCCGAGCCGACCTTTCACCTGGGTTCCTCCTAGTAAAAAAGGATGACATGCATTATTTTCATTGACAATAATATAGCACAGGAATTTTTGCGTGTCAAGCAATATGTATATATTTTTTTGTAATTTATATTACAAATTGTGCATATTATACTAATTTTTTAACTTAACAAAATTTTGTTAAGTTAAAAATAATCGGAAATTCAGCGAATTATATGGAGTTCTTATGAAGTAACTCAAAAAGTTAAGCTGTCAAACAGAGTTAAACTATTTTTACAACAGCCAAAAATTTTATGGTACAAAACCTTCTACCCTTCCACCTGACAGAACAGTGAAAGGTATACTGAGAAGTGGCCGAAAAACCCGACAAATGCGTAATTGGAAAAAGGCCACTGTCAGCAAAAAAGCATAGCCTATCTTGAACAATATCAAGATAGGCTATGCTTTGGGGAATTAAGGGATTCACTTTGTCTAACGCGCTCTTTTGCGTTTTATGTTTTGTCTTTGCAGGTATTCTTTAGCGTCTGTGCTTCAATTCTTCAAATTATGATAAACTGATTTCAGAAACATTTTCTGCTTTTCCTGCGTACAGTGCGACACAGTAAGCGAGGTTCTGCGCAATGCTTTCCGTGTCATTTTCGATCCAGCTTTCATCCGCGGCATTGTCATGGTATGCCGTCTCAATCAGGCAGTGAGGCATCGGCGGCATATACATTTCCCATAGAACATCCTTTGTGCCAAAGTCTATCGCGGATTTATCCGGATAAATAAAATGATCCGCGAGCGTAAGGGCAAACCGACGGCTCGACGCACTGGTAGACGGATACAAAATCAAGGTTCCGTTTGTTTTTGGTCCGCCGTCCGAGGCATTGGAATGGATGGAAAGGTACAGATCACATTTTGCAGCGACCGCCTGCTTTACACGCGAGACGATGGTGTTCCGCTGGTTCTCCCGGCTGCCGCTCTGCGGCGCGGCAAGAACGTACTCGATGCCGTACTGCTGCAGATATTTCGGCATCGCTTCGGCAATCTGTCTCATATGATATTCCTCACTGCCGGTGCCGTCGCTGTAAGGGTTCCATGTCTGGCAGGAAGGGCTCAGATACACTTTAAAAGAAGACGTCCCGGCGTCCATGCGGTCAATGCGCAAGGCTGATTCGTTTTTGGGGTTTAGCCTGTCCGCATCCGCCCCGTTTTTACCCGAAACAGCGGTTGGACACAACGGCAAAAGCCGGGAATTGGCTGAAATATCTTTTAAACCCGCAAGGCACAGAAAGCCAATCAACAGAAAAATTGCTGGTTTTAACTTATTTATAAATTTCATTTTTACCCTCGTTTCATGAACCGAATGATATAAATTCAGCGCCGCCAGCAGCCCGGCAGCGCCGAAAATATTCGTTTTAATGGAATGCAATATCTTTTTTGGGAACGCCAAACTGTTTTGACACAATATTTTTTATTTTCTCCGTATCCAGCATAGGGACCGCATTCAAGCCGTCTATAAAACGTTTCGTCGGGCGTTCGCACAGCCTCCCGCTGTCGTTGTATAAATCAACGCCGATCACACTGATTCCCTCTGAAGTTTTATTCGCAATTATAACCGCTTTCATAAAGCACACTCCTCAGTTTTATAATAAATCCATATATTATAAATGTCAATATTTGTCAGAAGGTTCTGGCATTTTGCATGTCGTAAATTTGACTTAATCGAATATTTTACCGCTATTTTTCTTTATGAAATTTAATATTTGTTTAATATAAACATTTATGTGAACTCATCGATATGAATAATGACGGTTAAAATAGCCGGAAAGGAAGGATAATATGAGCGTCTCCGCCATCTCAAGCGTAAGCAGCTATGTGACCTCATCATCGGGATCAAGTAATCAATCAGACATAGCAAAATTAGAATCTCAGGAGCAGAAGCTCCAGAAGCAGCTTACCGAACTGCAGTCCGAAGCAGCCGCTTCCAGTAAATCGGGTTCATCCGGCAGTTCGGAAAGCATTCAGGAGCAGGAACAGCTGATTCAGCAGCAGATCGATGCGATTGAGCAGCAGATTCAGCAACTGCAGCAGCAGGACCGGCAAAAGGAAGAACAAGCCCAGGCGCAGCAGGCACAGGCCAATTACAGCGCAGCAGGAACCGCCGTTCCCGGCAGCAAAAACTTGCTGGATATTCTGGCGTAACTAGTTAAGTACATTTTACAAATGAAGAGCAGCTATCGATAATACGGTGATAGCTGCTCTTTATCATTTCAATTTTTTATTTGATTTTGAAAGTCTTCTATGCTATAATAGCATATGTTATTTGCTGGTGTGGCGGAATCGGCAGACACAAGGGACTTAAAATCCGTTGGCCCCATCGTCGCTTGAGACCTTCAAACCCGTGTGGCTATTGAATTTTTTCAAGAGCAAAATCTGTTTTTTCTTTCGCATCCCTTACTTGTATCCCTTAATCTTCCGAAGTCGCAAATTCGGAATTTCAAAATTAAAGATTTGCCGCTGTGGTGGAATTGGCAGACACAAGGGACTTAAAATCCCTCGGTAGCAATATCGTACCAGTTCAAGTCTGGTCAGCGGCACCAGTGTAGAATCTCTCCAAACCCAGTATTTATGCGGGTTTGGGGATTTTTTTCGTTTTTTTGGGCTCCGCTGGATTTACGGAATCCGTGGAATTTACCGTCTTTTTCTGTAAGGGATGTGTAAGGGATGGAGCTCCAGGAAAAACATTCAGAATTGCGTTGGCGGAGGAAATCTTTGAATCGAAACTCAAGTGCGTGTAGATATTGGCGGTTGTGCTGATGTTGCTGTGCCCCAACCACTCTTGAATTTTCTTGAGGCTTACCCCATGAGCATAAAGAAGACTCGCACAGCTGTGGCGAAGATCATGAAAACGAATCCTGCGCATATGGTTTTTCTCCAAAACTCGGGGAAAATGATCTGTAAGATATGCCGGTTTAATCCGTTCTCCATAAATGTACTCAAGATATTTTTTACAGTAGGAGCTGCCGCATAATTTTTGGTTCGTTACCTGTTTCTGTTTTAGTTCTTTCAGTACCTTTCAAAAGGAGCCACAAGCGGCAATGTCCTGCAACTGGATTTTGTTTTGGTACGGTCGCGTGCAACTGTCAGAAATTTACCGTCGATGCTGACTTCTGTAACGGTATGCCGAATTGAAAAGGTTTTCTGGATAAAATCAATGGAATCCCATTTCAGCCCAACAATCTCGCTTCTTCGCAGTCCATAGAACGCACCCAGAAGAACCGCCAGTTCAATCGGTGTCCCTTTTACAATCTGAAACAGCTTTTCCAATTCTTCTTCATTGTAGATGTTTCCCTCGAACGGCTGTTTCTTAGGACGCTGCACCCGATCAGCCGGATTGGATGGAATCATCCCCGTCACAAACGCATACTGCAAAGCTTTTCGAATGTTAGCGTGATAGTGGATAACCGTGTTCGCGGAAACTCCTTTGTCGTTCAGTTCATACTGATAGAAATCCTGAATATGTTTCGGCTTTACGTCCCGGAGCAGAAGTTTTTTCTCCTTGAAATACGGAACAATGTGATTTTTAACGATGTAGAAATACGAACCATAAGTTGTAATTTCGATGCTGTTCTTCATCATGTCAAGCCAACTCAACAAATAGTCTGAAAACAGCACGTTTTTGTTATCGTTTGCGGGCTCTTGCTCAAATTTTTTACGCTCCGCCTGCAGCATATCTTCCGCCCGTTTTTTGTTGCCCCTGACCGGAAGTCCTGTACTGAAGGATTTTGTTCGGTATTTTCCCTTGGCGTCCTTGTAATTCAAAATGATCTGATAGATGCCGTTCTTATCGCGCAGATGCCCTGTAACCATTAAACTGAATACCTCCTTTTTCGCAGCCAGAGGCACCTGCCATTGACAGCTTTATTATAGCAGATACCTAATTATAATTCAACGCTTTACCACGTTAAAATGCTCTTTTTCCGTAAAATATCCCTCGACCTTCAAGTACTTCAGCACATGGATTTTGGGGATTTTATAGATTCGCCCGATTTTGAAATGTTCAATTTTGTTTTCCTGCAAAAGACGGCAGGCGGTTTTTGTGCTGATCCCTCCGAGCATTTCACAGAGCTGCTTCACGTTGACCACATCGGGATACCCGCGGAACATCAAAGAATAAGTACCATTTCGTGATAGCTTTTCATCCATGAAATACTCCTTCACAGACCGAAACTGATTGTCAGGGCCTGATTGATTCTTTCCATGTTTTCTTCGTCCAGAGTACCGATGTATTCCCGAATCCGCCTTCGGTCGATCGTTCTGACCTGCTCCAAAAGGACCAGGGAATCCCGTTCCAGACCGTGTACCACGTGAAGGAGAATATGGGTCGATACTCGCTTTCACCGGTTCCAAGAGAATAGGAAGATACGCTGACATTAACTTCGGTATCGTCAGAGCCATCCATAAAATCAAGATAATCATCGTTTTCTTCCAGAGTGTCGCGGTCACAGATTCCGGCATATAAAAAGAAGTTTCGCCGGAGTCGGTATGAACTTCCACCACGGAATAGACTAAGCTGCGGTGATCAAGACCCAGCCTCTCCATGTCGGCCCTGACCTTGGCTCCCGTGATTTCCTCGTAGGCTTCACCGGCTTCGGGAAATTGGGCAAGAGAAATTGGCTCGGTGATTTGCATATCCTCATAAGTCTGCACAAAACCGTATTTGAGCTTGTTGAAATTGACGTCCCCATTTTTGAAATCCTTTTGGAATTTACTCCATGCATTTTCACTGCTGCCGTCGTACTCCATGTCCCCGGCCTTGATCTTCACGGCAAGCATGGCGTAAAGCATGTTTTCATCCGTTGTGACACCTAAAATACGCATACTGCTGTGTTCCGCCCACGCATCGCAGGCTGACAAAATATAGATGTTTGCTGCCATAATCACATCTCCTTATAAAGATTTCCCATTCTTTCAAAACGGGTATGTAAGGCGCTGTGGAAAGGCGGCAAGCCGATTCCGAATCTAAGGAAAAGCATCGCTGCTTTCGGAAGCACGTCCTGCCGTCCTCCCAGCGCTCACTTTACAATCTGTTTTCTGCATCGTATTTGTCCCCGGCACCCCCGATGCGGGAAATCATCAAACTGCCGGTGGCTTACCGGCACACGGGTTTTAAACCCCTCCGAGGTTCTCTCCGAGCTGCCCCCATTGCGATGTCTGTGGCTGGACAGGAGTATCATAATCACCTTTGCCAGTCTTGGCCTTATCGGAAGCCGTCCGATAGTTACAGCCGGGAGTTGCCGCTCCTCGCAAAACAGATAGAAGCTGTTTTGCAGATCATGGCGCAGCCGCTGATGTGGCTTGTCCGTTCCTCACGGACGGCAAAGGCAACGTGTTTGATGAATGCGTATTCTGTTTTCAAGGTCCCGGTGAAAGGATTTATAAAAAGTCCTTTCACCTAACGTCCTTTTTGAGGGGGTTCTGCACGGTATAAATTCAAAAGTTTTTTAAATATTTCTCGATTTTCTTTTTTGCCAGTGCCAGGCTGTCCTGAATGGTCCGGTAATGAAGCCCTTCCAGCTTGGCAATTTTGCGGCTGCTCAGCCCGTGATAGATGCATAGCCGGATACGCCGCGCCTGCTTTTTTGTAAGATGTGTTTGAATAATGTATTCTAAAATTTCGTCCTCATGTCGTCCGATGTATTCGTCTTCAAGGGAAGCGGTTGAAACTTCGTCTGTTTCCTCCAAGCCGTGAATGGATATGTTTTTATTGGTCTGCGCGTTCTCCAAACGGTCTTGCTCCCGATAGATGGAGTCCGATAAGGCTTTCAGTTCCATAAAATTTCGTTCTGTTTTTCCGGGGTTTTCCGCGAGTTAATCTTCCAATGAAATTTTCACAGTCCGATCCGCAAAACGGTAAACGATTCCGTCGCTGAATTTGTTGAGCGCATAGTCGCTGCCCTGATGATTTTTCAAGGTTCTTTCCTCCAATCTGTTTTGAAAAGTCAAAAACAGATTGGAAAGGCGGTGAGCGACAGCGAGGGGAACTCGTCCCGAATTTATGTAACAAGAAAAAATACAGCCCGAAAAAAACAGGCTGTATTCTCGAATGAAATATAAAAAAGGCCGCATTTTGCCTGTCAAAGCAAAATACGGCCTTTTTTCGATTTATGAATCGGCTTCTTGAGGATATGTAAGCACAGTGGACGTCGTGTTAATGGAACCTCTTGATGAGGAAACAGACATACGATGCCATAAAGATACCTCTCTCGCCAGAGGCAGAAAAAAGCCTTATCGACAGCCTTTTATAAAAGACTACGAACATAACAAAGGTCCGCTCCTATGGAAAAGGGGCGGGCCCTATATCTTTTTTGCAGCCAGACTGTCATTGCACTTTAAAAGCACGTTAGACCCTGCGGCTTTGCGTCCCCGCCTTTCGACGGGTTTGCCCCTGCTTTCTATTATGTTTTCATCGCTTTTGCTGTCAAATTTCATGATATTCCTATTGCTATGGGGAGCCACCTCTAAGTCTTTACGTCGACCTGTATGGAAAACATACGTGAACAGGTCGTTTTTGCTGTCACACACGTCAAACATGATCTATATCATTTGTGTTTTATTTATTATCAAGAAGTCGGCAAGCCCTTTACAATCCATTTGTAAGATTCGATATTCCAAAACAAAGTTGCAGACGCTGTTTCAGAATTTAACTCTTCCGTCAGATAATCGTTTTCCATTTTATCAAATTCCATTTTTGAAAGATAACCTAAATCATATTTCTCCTTTGCCTGATCAAATTTCAGTTTTGCATTGGCCAGCTTATTCTGTTCTGTCGCCAGAACGGCCTGCTGTTTGGTGATGGTACTGTATTGACTTTCCAAAGAAGCGCCGACATTTTCCGTTTCCAGTTGCGCCTCGTTGCTTTTGATCTGCCGCTTATCCCGGTTCGTTGTTGTATCGTCGCCAAGAATGGAGCGTTCCTTCAGGCTGATCTTGACCTTATAGCTGGCTGCCTGTGCCGTAGCTATGTCATTGGTTAAATTTATTTTTCCCACATAAGCCGTGTCAGGCACCGGCAGGTCTCCGAATGTAATCTGGTCGTTGTAAGAATGCCCCAAAAGCTGATTCATCTGGTAGCCTATTGATTTGGACTGGTTTTGCAGATCCGTAATATTATTATCCAGCGTGCTGATTGCCGTTTTTGAATCCGTCACAGCCGTTGAAGTAACAAGTTTCAATTCATATTGCGTCTGCGCGGCGTTCAATGAATCTTCTAGAAGCGCCCTAGTATTTTTCAACTGACCGATATTATACTGCAGCTGATAGTAAACCGAAAACATGCTTTGCGCGGACTTTACCAATTGATTATTTGACAGGGCGACCTGAAGTTCCGTCAGTTCATAATCATCGTCGTTCGCTTCTTCCTGTGAATTCAGCATTTCCGACAACGATGAAATTGTTACTTCGGTTCCTTGCGCAACTGTTTTCAGGTCGGAAGACGTCTGCGGATTATTAATAATTGCGGTCAAACTTGCTGATGTCTGTGATAAGGTATCGGAAATTTTATCATACTTCTTTTTGAGTTCACTCTCGTCATCCAGCATACCAACAGTGAGTCCGTTGCTCTGCGCGTGCAGATTATTGTTCAATACCAGCTGCTCCACTTGCGAATATGAAACAGTGTATGCGGTGGAAGCGCTTTGTTCTTCCGCATAGGCAGGTACCGTGGAAGCGGCGATAAGAGCAGCCAAAAAAAATGCGGTTACTTGTTTTGCCTTTTTCATGATTGGACCTCCTCGTATTTCTCGGTTTGTGTCCGGCTTTTATTTTCCGGTTTTGTCAATCTGAACGTCCGCCGTATATCCTGGTTTCAAAACATGATTTTTGTCATCCGGTTTTACTTGGACTTTCACAATCCGGTCTCCGTCTTTTTCCACTGCTTCATTTGCAATGCGGGTGATTTGTCCTGCAATTTTCAGGTTCTTATTTGCAGTAGGAATAATATAGACCTTACTGCTCTGCGAAATCTGCTGAATGAATTCTTCCGGAACCTCCGCACTGACATAGATACTGTTGCCGTCAATTAAATCTATCACTTTTTGGGCGGCATACTGTGTACCGATTGCGGAGCCGTTCACGACGTCTATTTCCTGTACGATGCCGTAATCAAGATTTGAGATAATATTGTTACCGGAAAGAAACGGTTTTTTCTGCTTGCTGCTCATGACATCAAGGTCGATCTGGGCAGAAGCTGAGGCATTTTTCTGCTGATTCAGTTGCACTTCTTTATATTTGAGAGAAGAGTTCAGAGCGTCTAATTCCTCCTGCAGGGAACGTTTCGTCTTTGCAATATTGTTAAGGATATCGGATTTGGCTTTCTGCTTCAAATTCAGCACATCCGTGTATTTATCAAAATCAGACTGAGAAATGACACCCTGGTTAAGTAGCTTCTGATATTTGTTCACATCATTCTGTGCATCGTTTACTTCTTTTTGCGCACGAGTCAAAGAGTTTTGCAGTAACTGCAGATCCGGCTTGCTCCCGTTTTGCAGTTCCACCGTTTTGTACGCAACCTGCTTCTGCAGCGTCGCAATATCCGCTTCCAAAGCTGCCTGATCCTCATTGTTTAAACTTGCTTTGCTCGTGTTCGCCTGCAACTGCAGCTTTTTTAAGTTTGCCTGATAGTCATTGTTGGAAAGCAAAATCAGCGTGCTGCCCTTACTGACGGTATCTCCCACCTTAACACGGACACTTTCGACTCTGGCAGGAAAATCAATGTTAATTTGGTACTCGTCGTTATATTTTACTTCTCCCCAGACGACAATATCATTTACCCCTGCGGAATCCTTCACTTCATCCGTCTTGGCCGTATTTTGCTTGGAGTTGCTTCCGCATCCAGCAAAAAAAGCAAGGATCAGGCCGACTGCCATAAAACCGGAAAGAAACTTCTTGTTTTTCATATGTAATCCTCCTGTATTATTCGACGCTCTTTAACGCCTGCAGCATATCGATTGTTTTAATTTTTCTTGATACGATATAATTAACTATAGCGGCGAAAAGCAGCGTCAGGGCTGCCGCGGCCCCAACTTTATCCCAGGTGATGCGCCCGATCAGGTCCATGTCTTCGCCGAACCCATCTGCTATGATCTGCGAAATTACTCTCCCAATAGGGATACCAAAAATAATTCCCGCGACGGTTGAGAAAATATTCTCCATCAACACTAGCGGCCGTATTTCTCCGGTATGGAAGCCCAGGACCTCCAATGTAGCGAGATCGCGGACACGTTCGAAAAAGTTCAGAATGCCCATGTTATACAGCACGGCAAATGCAAGAATGCTGCCAGAAATGATCAGCATGAACGCAGCGACATAAACGACTGTAATGTTACTTTCAAAATCTGACTTCTGCTTTGTCCTGTCGATATAACTTTTGACATAATCGCTGTTCAGAAAACCCGTATCCCTCTGAATCCATTTGACCAGCAGCGAAGTGGGCTTGAACTCTTCACCGATTTCTTCCCAATAGTCTTTCGACATGTATATTCCCTGCCCGGAAGCCATATAGACAATCTCGTTCACCCTCACAGAAATATAGGTGTCTTTATACTTGCCATCAATTTGCTTAAGCTGAACCGTATCGCCTTCTTTTACCTGCATGATATCGGCCAGTTTTCTTGTCATCGCGATTCCCTGAGCCGGAAGCCTGAGTTTGTTGCCGTTTTCATCCTGCAGATGTATCAGAGGGCTGTTCGGGGTAAATACCGTAACGGCCGCCATACGCCTCACATTGCTTGGTGAAACAAGCTGCATCACACTTTCTTCTACGTCCTGTGTAGTTCCATTCAGGTTCAAGTTCCTGATATCCCGGTCCGTGGTGCGGCTGTCGAGCATGATTTTTTGGTCATAGGTATAAACCTTTTCGTACGTTACTCTTGAAATCCCTGTTACCATGTCGTTTAAGGTAAAAGCCCCGAGAATCAGACCCGTGCACCCCATGACTCCCAGAATACTCATGAGCATTCTGCTTTTGTTTTTCAGTGTGTTGCGTGCAATCAGCTTTTGGCTGAACTTCATCCGATTCCAGAGTCCTGGCAAACGTTCCAGAAAAATGTGGCTTCCTTTTTTGGGCGGTTTATCCCGCAGCAGAACAGCGGGCATATCGCCCAGCAGTTTCAGGCAGGAATAGCAGGAAACCCCTCCGGTGCAGAAAATGATCAAGACTGAACTCAAAATGATATTCTGAATATTCAGGCTTAACTGATAGCTGGGAAACGTAAATAAAAACTCCAGCTTATTAATCAGGATCCTGCCGATCACATTCGGTCCAAGGATGATTCCGAAGACCGAACCCAAAACACCTACGTAAACACCATAAGATGTATAATGCCATATTATGCTTTTTTTGCTGTATCCCAGGGCTTTTAAAATACCGATTTGATTTCGCTGATCCTCTACAATACGTGTCATCGTACTGAGCGTAATCAATGCAGTCACAATAAAGAACATAAACGGGAACACCGTTGACAGGGTTTTAAATAGAGAAATCTTGCTGTCCACATTGTTGATGCTGCGGTTGTCGGTTCTGGTCAGCACTCCAACCAGGTCATTCCCGAAAATTCGATCGATCTGCGACTGAACGGCTCCGCTGTCCGCAGCGCTGCTCAATCGGACCGCAACCTGATTGTAGGGCTTATAGCCACCATAGGCGCTGGCAATTCTGTTCTCATCCACTACAAGAAAGCCGTAGGCTTTGGGGTCGGGCACCAGATTGCTTGTGTCCTTCAGCGAAAAAATATGCTCACTGCTGAGGGCAAGAGCTTCAATTGTGAAATCGACATACTGATCATTGACTTTGATTTTGAGATTGTCTCCTACCGAAAGGTGATTTGCTTTCGCAAACAGTTCGTCAAGTACAGCTCCACGCTTGCTGAACTTTTTCCCCGATTCCACATAGGGCACATCCAGCGTGTTTTCGGAAGGCATCGCATAAACTTTCAGAGTAGGTTCCCCACTAATCTGAGCCGTCGCGTTTACGGTAAACCTCTTCTCCGCTTTTTCTACGCCGCTGGTGCTGCGGACCTTCCACATGCGGGTTTCGGAGGGATTGGCTGCCGTCACCCAAAGATCGGAAAGATTTGTGGAGTTGTATAATGTATTTGACTGTGTCTCCATCGTCTTCCAGATGCTGTCCAGCCCCACAACAATGGCAACAGCCACGGCCGCCATGACGAAGATGGACGCAAACTGTGGCAGAGACTTCTTCATATCCTGAATGGATTTTTTTAAAAGCGCTCCTCTTACCATACGATTTCCTCCACATCCCGTGGCTTTTCGTTCCGTTTTGTTTCGTAGATTTTTCCATCCCGCATATGGATCACTGTCTGAGCCATTTCTGCAATCGGTGCATTGTGGGTTACTACAATGACGGTTTTTCCCATATCCCTTGCAACGTCGCGGATCAGTTTCAGAACCTTCCGCCCCGTCCCGGAATCCAAAGCACCGGTCGGTTCGTCGCACAAAACAATCTGAGGGTTTTTTGCCAAAGCACGGGCAATGGAAACTCTCTGCTGCTCCCCGCCGGACATCTGGCTTGGGAAATTATTCATTCTCTCCGCAAGGCCAACCCGTTCCAACATCTCTTTCGGATTCAGCGGGTCTTTGCATATCTCTTTGGCGAGCTGCACGTTTTCCAGCGCCGTCAGGTTCGGAACCAGATTGTAAAACTGGAACACAAACCCGATTTTATTGCGCCGGTATCCCGTCAACTGCTTTTCATTCATTTTTGAAACATCTTCGCCGCCCACCAGAATCGTTCCCCGGGTCGGGGAATCCATCCCGCCAAGCATGTTCAGCACCGTCGTTTTTCCCGCGCCGCTCTGCCCCAGCACAACATTGAAAGTCCCTTCGTCCACCTGAAAGGAAACGCCATTGACTGCTTTTATCACACTGTCTCCGACAACATACTCACGCTCAACATCCTGAAATTCGATAAAGCTCATCCGATTTCACATTCCTTACGAAAATTTGCTGAAATAATAAAAAATGATTGATTAATTGACATAAGTCTATTATAATAAGTACTATAGTAATAGACAATAATCAATTTACAAGCCGTAGACTATTAATAGACATTAATCTATTAATTTGTTGATTAAGGAGAAAAAATCATGGAAAGCGATAACATTGACCGCCGGGTTCGCAAAACAAAAAAGCAGCTCCGTCAGGGCCTGACGAAGCTGCTTGAGGAAAAGAGTGTAAAAGATATCACGGTAAGGGAACTGTCGGATCTGGTCGATATCAACCGGGCAACTTTTTACCTACACTATAAAGATATCTTCGATATGGTGGATAAGATTGAAACCGAGATGTTTGAAAACTTTCATGACCTGCTAGACCGGCACCCGGCAAAATCTCTCAACGGAAAACCCCTGCCCATGATCATTGACGTTTTTCGCTTTGTAAATGACAACTCGGATATGTGCAAGGTTCTGCTAAGCAAAAACGGCGATATTTCTTTTGTCAACCGGTTAAAGGAACTGGTAAAAGAGCGTTGCTTGAACGACTGGATGGAAATATTCAACACAAGCAAGTCCCAAAATTTCGAATATTATTATTCGTTTATTGTTTCCGGCTGCATTGGTCTGTTGCAGAACTGGCTGGAAAATGGGCAGAAGGAGTCTCCGGAACACATGGCTGACTTGGTAGAACAGATGATCATGACGGGCATCAAAGTGATTCAGTAAGGAACACTTTGAAGTTTGGGCTAAAACGTTAACCAATCTTGAAAGCGCAATTTGTTTTATCTAGTCAAAACCTCCGGCTAAGCCGGCGACATGATTAAGCCCTAGAAGAACATATTACGAACAATTTCTTTATGCATCTGCTAACAGAGTTTTTATATATCTGCTGTAAAAGCTGGAACGCTTTGCATAAGCTCTTTAAGTTGTTCATTTGTCATGAGAGGAAACTCGGGTATTGCTTCACCGTTGCCGGTTGTCATTCTGGCCATGGAGGCAATCACTCGAATGTCATATTTCGTCGGAGCAATGGGGATTACAGGCTTGTCAAGATTCAGCAAACCATAAACGCCTATCATTGCCGACCGAATGGATGTTTCAACTGTAAACACGACATCTCCTGTCTCCACATACTGCCCCATGAGCGCCAAATTGCTGTATCCTTCAGGTATCACCGGAGGTCTGTCACCTGCCTGACGCGGCATAAATTGGCTGGTAATGTAGGGCATCATGGCCGTTCTAATCCTGCAATGCGGAAGAATTTCCTTGATTTTGTCGGCCATGCCTAAATGGTAAAGCCATTCTTCAATAATTTCATTGCCGGTGCATTCGCACATGGGTTTATTGATATAGTCTCCGGTATTCCACGGATGCAGGCCATAGTTCCAAATGAACTGTGTATTTTCCGGCTGCCCGGGGAAGAACGGTTGATGCTGGACGTAGGTTGAAAGCAGCCAAGAAGAATCCTTGATTGTAATCAGCCCCGCACAACCATCCTTATCCTGTGTCATTTTTTCTAGAGATTGAATGAGTTTTGGGTAATCTTCCACAGTCAAGCAGAAAGAAAGCCATTTCGTCTTATCTATATTGCTGATGAATTTCTCTGGATGCCCGAATTTGGAATCATGCAATGCTAACTTTTCCCATACTGAGAAACAGCCACGATGTACTTTATCATGGTTTTCAACTGCAATATGTTCGTTGTCTCCATAGCTGGTATTCTGAACCATGGAACCGCTGGTAAAGAAAACATAATCATTTTCGGTCAGAGAGACCGTATCACTTTTCCTGTGACAATTCAAGTGGATTGCGGAAACAGCAATCTTTCCGTTGCGCTCTATCAGTTCGAAATCCACGACCTCGGTGCCTGAGTAAAAGTGAACACCCTGTTTTTCCAAATAAACAAGAATCGGCTTAACCAATGAATCAAACTCATCGTATTTGAAGTGCAAAATGCCACGATGCTCCTCGGTGCCTTCTCCAAGATGCAGGAAACGATGCACATACAGCTTCATTTCCAGTGCGCTGTCCCATTCCTGAAATGCCAGCTTTGTACGGAAGTCCTGCCACATATTAGAAACAAAGTAGGTATCGGGGAACCAGTCTCGCAGCGTGACATTCGCAAGGGATTCATCCGGGGTAAATAATAATTGCATCAAACGCATACCAGATTCGGGATCAAGCTGTAAGTCGTGCTGTGTTTCATCAATATTCCCCAGCTTTTCAAGAAAACGAACATTGCAAAAAATGGGATATTGACGGTTAAATTCCACCGTTTCATCCAAAACGGTGCGTTCGGGTTCTTCCAGCGATGGAATGCGTCTGCAAAGATCCCACATACATTGGAAATAAGGTTCAGGCTCACGAGCACCAGGACTGAGATAGCCCTCTTTTGCCGTACCAAATGCTTCAAGCGCACCACCGTAGTTGTCCTTTGCTTCATACAGCGTAATATTGGATGCAGGCATATGAGCATCCTGAATGAGGTATACCGCGGCAGCAAGTCCGGCAATGCCGCCACCCACAATGAAAGCACGTTTCTTTTCAATGTTCTCAGGGATTCGCGCATTGATTTGGTCGTAAAATTTCATAGTCGTATCTTCCTTTCTATTTGTTTTCTTCACGCTCGGGATAATATCCGGGCATCTGAGGTACTGCATTCATGACATCCACCAGTTGCTGCATCATTTGCGGCAGCTTCAGCGGGTTGAACTTTGGAAGGTCGGCCACGCTCAGTTTATCCCTGCCCAACAGCTTTTTTGCACAAGCCATGCAGATGCGAATATCAAACTGTGCAGGGAACAGCGGTGTAATGGGCTTATCAAGATGCATTGTTTTGTAAACTGCCATCATTGCCGTGCGCACGCTGGTTTCAACCGTGAATACCACGTCGCCCTCCAGTTCCACGAACTGACCGATGAAGGCAAGATTGGTGCAGCCCTCTGGAATGATCTGCGGGCGGTCAGCTATGGCGCGCGGCATGAACTGGCTGGTGATGTATGGCAGCATCACAGGGATGCAGATACAATGGGGAGCAAGCTCCTCATATCGGTCAGCAAGGCCACAGTAGGACAGAAATTCGCGCAGAACCTCCTCGCCGGTACACTCAGTCATCGGCTTTTTGACGAAAGTTCCCGCCTCGTTTGCGTGAAGCCCGTAACCCCACAACACTTCCACGCCTTTCGGCTGATTCGGAAATACAGGCTGAACGGGTGCGTTGAAACTGATATACCACGGCGAATCCACAAAGGTAGTCGCACCACCGGCTCCTGTAATGTTGCCGGTCTTTTTCTCAATGTGGCGGAAAATCTCAGGGCAGTCCTTCACGGTCAGCGTGAAGCTGACAAACAGGCTTTTGTCAATGGCATAGACGAACTTTTCCGGATGGCCGAAGCAGTCCGATTTTTTCGCAAGCTTTTCCCAGAGCGAGAAGCAGCCGCGATGCTCCATGTCACGATTAATCACAGGGGCTTCCGTCATGCTGCCCTGCCTGGAATTCTGTGTCATGGAACCGTTGGTGAAATATACAACATCCTGCGGTAATAGCTGCTGCTTTATTTCCACGCCATTTGATTTCAGAACCAGCGCCGTTACCGTTTTTTTGCCTCCATCGAAAAGTAGCTCCATATCTGTGGCCGTGGTGTTTGCTACAAAGTTTACGCCGTGGTCAGCCAGATACTTTTGCAGTGGCAGAATCAAGCTATTGTACTGGTCGTATTTTGTGCGCAGGATACCTTTCAGATGCTCAACGCCATCTAAATGCTGCATAAAGCGCACAGTGTAGCGCTTCATTTCAATCAGACTGTGGTAGGGCTGAAACGCCAGCATACTAGCCCAATAATACCAAAGCGGGCTTTCAAAATACTCCGGGCTGAACCACTGCTCAATGGTGACGTTTTCAAGCTGTTCTTCCCGTGTCTGCATCATTTTTAGCATCTGATCTTTGACGCGATCACTTAAGCCCAGCGAAGTTTGGGCGTGAGGCACAAAGCCTTTTTCCCAGAGCCGATGTTTGGAGTCTATTTCAAGCAGCTGATTGGATTCGCGGGTTTCATCCAGTACAGTTCTGCCTTTCTCATACAAGGATGGAATGCTGCCAAACAAATCCCACAGGCACTCCATATACGGCTCCAATTCGCGCTCTCCACGGGAAACATAACCATTTTCGGCATTTCCGCAGGAATCCATAGAGCCGCCGAATACGAGAAGCTGGTCGTAGACGGTAATATTTTTGCCAGGCATATGAGCATCTCTCACAAGGAATGCCGCTGCAGACAGGCCTGCAATACCGCCGCCCACAATGTAAGCCTTTCTTTTTTCGATATTCTCAGGTATCCGAGGATTGACGCGATCATAATTTTTCATACAAACAGTCCTTTCAATATTATTCCAAACTTCAAAATCATACATGTGTTGTATTTTTATGATAAGAATATTATAATTGACCTTAATGAAACAGACAACCAACAGAATTGGCCGGAGTATATAAAAACCAACGGAATTGATCAAATTGATGGAGTTTGCCAGGGGGATTCATGATGGGAAACAAAGCAGAATACCGCAGCGCAATTCGTTCCCGCAAATTGATACGAGAAGCGTTCTTACATCTCTTGAAGGAAAAGGATTTGCAAAAAATCACAGTGACCGATATTGTCACGCGGGCAGATATAAACCGCGCAACCTTTTATGCTCATTACCCGGATATCCGTGGCGTGATGGAAGAAATTGAAAATGAAATCATAGAAAAAATGCTGGCGGTTTTAAGTGAGTTTCAGTACGCCAATTTTTTTCACAATCCAACGCCGATCCTGCTGAAAATCAACCGCTATCTGGAAGAGGATATTGAATTTTACAGAACCCTGATTGCTACAAACGGAGCACAGCAATTTCTTGAGAAGTTGAAAAGAATATTTGTCGATCACATGAATGCAGATACAGATATTCCCGATTCTGTGCGTAATTCTATGATGTTCTCTCTGCGTGTCAGCTACTTTGCCGGTGGCATTATTAATATGTATCGGGAGTGGTTTTGCGAAGAATTAAGCTGTTCGCTCAACGATATACCCATCGAAGTTGGGAATATCGTGCAGATGTCTTCTATTGATCTGTTTTCTAAAGAAGGGGGCGCATTATGAAGCAGGATCAAATGGCATTAGCCACAAAAAAGAAACTGGCGGCAGCCTTAAAAAACAGTATGCAGAAAAAAGCCTTTGATAAAATCACTGTCAAAGAGCTTTTAGAAGACTGCGATATTTCTCGCCCTACCTTCTACTATCATTTTGAAGATATTTACGCTTTGATGGAGTGGATGTTTGAAACAGAGGCGGTGGAACTTTTAAAAAAAAGCGAAAACTGCCTGAACTGGGATGACGGCATTCTTCTTTTGCTGCGATATATTCAGGAAAATAAAAAGGTGTGTCTGTGTGCTTACAACAGTATTGGCTACGATACCCTAAAACGCATCTTTTTCAAAAGCGTACGAGCTTCACTCCTCCAATTTATGAACACGCTGTTGGAAGAAATTCCGGCAAAGCCGGAACACGTCATCTTCATCGCCGATTTTTATACCACCGCTTTCGCCGGTTCCGTTCTGAACTGGCTTCAAAACGGAACGGAACAAACGCCGGAAGAAATGGTTACTCTATTTGACATTACCGCGCACGGAAGCATTGTAGATGCCCTGCGAAGGAGTGCATCACCTTATGTAAACTGAAAACACCATACAAATTACGCCGCTGTGTAAGACCTCTTACACGCGGCGTTTTTCTGTATATGGTGATATGCTTTGCTCCGAATTACAATAAGGCCATAACAACAAAGGAGGCCATTCAATTATGGTAGATGGAACTTATAATGTAATGCTCAAGACTCCGATAGGTGTCAAAAAAGGTGAACTTGTTTTGATTTCTGACGGAAATATTTTGAACGGCAAGATGATTGTTCTGGGGCAGGAAAATGCTTTCATTCCCGGTAAAACCGACGGCACAGCATTTTCCTTCTCTGGCGAACTGAAAACTGCCGTCGGCAAGATGGCTTATGACTGCAGCGGCAGCGTCGAGGGCGACGCCATCACTGGCTCGGTCAAAACGAAAAAAGGGACGCTAACCATAACGGGCAAGCGTAAGTAAAGAAAGGACGGACACGAGTATGCTGGGTAACCAAAAAAGAAAAGACAACCATCAGTTTTATTTTATCGGAGGTGGCCTCGGAAGTCTGACCGGTGCGGCCTATCTGCTGCGGGACTGTGGCTTTGAGGGTAAAAACATCCACATCATTGAGGCTCTACCTATTGCAGGCGGCTCCAACGATGCCTGCGGCGATGCCATGAAAGGCTGGGTACAGCGCGGTGAGCGCATGCTCAACCGCCAGACCTACGAAAACTTCTGGGATATCTTCAGTAGCATTCCCTCACTGGAACAGGACGGAATGTCTGTGGCTGACGAGATTCTGACCTTCTCTGCAGAAAACCCCTGCAATGCCAAGGCACGTTTTTTGGACGACAGTGGTGAGATCATGGACTGCACCAGCTACGGCCTGAGCAAGGCAGAACTGATGCAAATGGTCAACCTGTGGAAGGCCGACGAATCTGAACTGGACGATGTGACCATCGAGGACTGGTTCGACACTGATTTCTTCAAGACCATCTTCTGGTACAGCTACGAAGCAACCTTTGCCTTCCAGCCGTGGTCGAGCGTCATGGAGTTCCGCCGCTATACCCTACGCTTCTGGCACCTCATCATTCGTCTGACCACCTGCAAGGGCGTGACCCTAACGAAGTACAGCCAATATGAAAGCCTGATTCTGCCTTTAATGAAGGTACTGAACGAGGCAGGCGTTGATTTCATCTACAATACTGCTGTCACCGATATGAATTTTGCCGAGGGCGATGGCATCACGGTTACCGGCCTGCATACGCTGTGCGGCGGCAAGGAGGGATACATTCAGCTGCATGAGGGAGATAAGGTTGTTGCCACGCTTGGCTGCATGACAGATAATGCTACCTTCGGAAGTTCAGCGATCCCTGCCGTGCTGAATACCAACTACCCGATGAGCGCCACGCTTTGGAAAAACATTGCCACCAAGAAAGAGGGACTTGGCAATCCCGACAAGTTTTTTGCCCATCCGGACAAATCCGCATGGATGACCTTTAACTGTACCTTCAACGGCACCACCTTTATGGACTGGATGGAAAAATACACTCATAACAAAACCGGAGAGGGTTTGTCCAGCACCTTTGTAGAATCGCCGTGGTGCATGGAAATCCGCAATCCGATGGTACCATTCTTCAAAAATCAGACCGAAGCCAATCCGTTCCTATGGATGTGTGCATTCAACTCCTATGCACCCGGCAAGTTCTGCGGAAAGCCGGAGTTTGAGTGTACTGGCATGGAAATTCTGGACGAAATTCTACTCAGTTTGCCTATGGACGATGTAACCCGCCAGAAGTGCCGTAATGAAGTAGTGGCTGCCATTCCCGTGGCTATGCCTTATATTGATGCGCAGTTTTTGCCCCGTGCCGTGGGCGACCGTCCTGACGTTGTTCCCGCCAGTTCCACCAACCTTGGCTTCACAGGACAATTTTGCGAAGTGCCGGAGGACGTGGTCTTTACTGAGGAGTATTCTGTCCGTGCTGCTCGTATGGCGGTGTATCAGCTGCTAGGTATGAAAAAGGAAGTTGCCCCCGTTAAGCCTATTCGCTATGACGCACGCATGATTCTGGCAGCAGGAATTGCCTATTTAAAATAAACATAGCAGCAATACAATCAAGCGAGTCGCTGAATCAGGTGGCAGAAAGGAACAAATATGAAATTTTACGATCAAATTCAGGCTATTGCTCCTAAAAATATTAAGCAGAAAAAAGCGCATATTATCGGCGGCGGCATTGCCGGTCTGGCATCAGCCGTTTATCTGATTCAAGATGCACATATGCCGCCGGAGAATATCACGGTCTATGAGGCAAAAAACAACTATGGCGGCGCACTAGAAGCGTTTGGCACTTCGGAAGAAGGCTATCTCAGCCCCGGCGCGCGGGAACCGGAACCCTATTTTGAGTGTCTGTGGGAGTTATGCAGGCGCATTCCATCTCTGGAAAATCCCGACTGTACAATTTTGGACGAAACCGTAGAGTTTAACAAGAAGTATCCCATTTTTTGCAGCACCCGTTTTCTGGAGAACTGCGGGCAGAGGCAGGATCAGACCAATATGCAGCTTAACCCCATCTGCGGGAAGCAGTTTGCCGGTTTGATGTTTGCCAAAGATCAGGATCTGGAAAACCTCTCTTTGGAGGATTGGTTCACGGATGAGTATTTCAACTCAACCATGTGGCATAACTTCCGCACCAAGCTGGCGTTTCAGACTTGGGATAGTCCGCTGGAAATGAAGATGTATGTCTATCGTTTTCTCCATCTGGGTGAGGGCGGCGAGGAACACCGTGGGATCAAGCATTTCAAATACAACGAGTATGAC
>JAEWUH010000232.1 GCA_023397245.1 Bacillota bacterium
GATGTACAGTGTCGCTTTTCTGCAAACTGAAAGGGAGCCTGCCGTGCGGCAGGCTCCCTTTCAGGCTTCCTCCAGTGATATATAAATATTAAAAGGATCGCCGCCTACCAGCATTTCGACCCGAAGCACGTTTTCATAGCTCGCCGAAGCGTTGAAATCGCCGTACATCAGGGTAGGCGTTGAGATGTCAGTCTTGATTCCATCCCCGGTAAGCTCCGTGGAAGCGGTTGCCGTGATCATGTTAGTCAGCTCGGAAACCGCGCTTTGTGCCATGGCGTCGAATTCAGTTACTTCCATTCCCATCATCATGGTGGATGCAATCTTTTTTGCGCAGCTCTCGCTCATTCCGTAAAGAACGTTGCCGCGTATGTCTCCTACAATCCCGAGTATTACCATTACGCCCGGGCTGTTAATGGTTTTTCCGATTTTTTCTGTAATGCCTTTATGGATGTCCTCAAACCCCAGTTGCGGCAAAATACCGATAAATGAATTGATAAACGGTGCCGCATATTTTTCAGCCATTCAATTCGCCCCTCTTAAATCCAATACTCATATATACTTCGCCGAATTCGGATTCCGCCTTTGTGGATGCAAGGCAATCCAGCTCCGATTTCGAAATATTCAGGGATTCGCCGTAAACCACGGTCGGCGGCGCTACGCGCAGCCCCAGAAGCTTGTTGGTGCGGTTCAGCATCGAACAGGCGTTGCCGGCAACAATATTGGCCATTTCCGCAAGAGTATTGATGATCTCCTGCTTGTTCTGCGTATCCTTGTTAAACAGGGCATCCGTTATTTTTTTGCCGGTTTCATAAGACATATCCAAGATCATCCTGCCGCCGTATTTCCCAATAATGCCAATTACAATAGAAATGCCCCGGGAGACCTGCTCCCTGTTGGAGTTGTCCTCCTGCTCAAATTCAGGCACCGCTTTAAAGAATTTATTAAAGGTATCGGTGAGCGCTTCCTTGAACACTGTATAATACAGGCCCTTTAGTTCGGCAAACAGCTCGTCGTCCGCCACAATGCGGTTGATAATCAGGGTGAGCTCTTCCGAATCCACCGGCTTCTGTATGTATCCAGCAATATTTACTTTACGCGCGTTCCTTACGATTTCTTCGTCCATCATGGAACTTACGATCACGACTTTGATATTTGGGTTGACCTGATGAATTGCCTTTGTGCACTCGATTCCGTTGGTACCCGCCATTGTCATATCCATTGTAACTACGTCCGGCGTAAGGCGGACTACGGCGTCAACCGCTTCCTCCAGATTGCTGGCGCTGCCGACGACATGGAACCCGTTTGTGTTAAGCATATTGGTCAGCATCGCAACTGAAAACGGAGAATCATCCACCACGACAATTTTAATACTCTTCATATTCACTCCCGCTTTTCGTTTATTTCAGAAGTTGACTGTTAAAAGTATATCGTATTTTGTCACATTTTTCAATTCTTTTATACTATTTGTTACCGGAATGGTAAAAAAGAATTATGTAAACAAACGAGCCGCGCTTTTTCTCGGATGCTGCCGCACATACGGCAAGCCGAAAAAACAACATCCCGCAATGCCGGAGGCACTGCGGGATGTTGTACGGATAACCTTATTCTTCGGTCTCGTCGTAGTCGTTTGCAAGGTGGAAATAATCGACCACGAAGAACAGGAAGCTCAGAATCATGCCGACGATGGTCGCCAGCGCCATGCCTTTCAGCTGTACTGCGCCGATCGGGATGGAAACACCGCTTAAACCGGTGATCAGCACAATGGAGGTCAGGGCCAGATTGCGGGAACGGCTGTAGTCAACCTGTGATTCCACAAGCAGGCGGATACCGGAAGCCGCGATCATGCCGTAAAGCAGGAAGCTTACGCCGCCGATTACCGGGCCGGGAATGGTCTGAATCAGCGCGGATATCTTACCGATAAACGAAACCACGATGGAGAGAATGGCCGCGCCGCCGATTACCTGTACGCTGTAAACTCTGGTGATCGCCATTACGCCGATATTCTCGCCGTAGGTCGTGGTCGGAACGGAGCCGCAGAAACCGGAAAGCATGGTGGACAGGCCGTCCGCAAGGAGGGAACGGTGAAGCCCCGGGTCCTTGATGAGGTCGCGCCCGACGATTTTGCTGGTTACGATCTGATGCCCGATGTGCTCGGAAATGACCACAAGGGAAGCCGGAATAATGATGCTGATTGCGGTCAGATCAAAAACCGGGGTTGAAAAATTCGGGAGGGCGAACCAGGAAGCTTTTTCAACGCTTGAGAAATCCACAATGCCGAGGAAGAGAGAAAGCACGTAGCCCACGATGATTGCAATCAGCAGCGGAATCACCGCGAAGAATTTGCGGAACAGTACGTTGCCGAATATGGCGACCAGAAGGGTGACCATGAATACGATAACGTAATTGGGGTTAATCCCTTTGGCTGCGTCCGCAACGACAATGCCGCCCGTCTGGGCAGCCGTGCCCGCGAGTTCAAGGCCGATGAGCGCGACGACCGCGCCCATTGCGGCCGGAGGAAGCAGCATATCGATCCATTTTATACCGAAGAACTTTATAATCACCGCAACAAGGCAGAAAACAGCGCCTGCAACGATGAAGCCTCCCAGTGCGTGCTGATAACCCATCGACTTATTGCCGATAATCAGTAAAACCGGCGCGATAAACGCGAAACTGGAGCCTAAGTATGCAGGCGCTTTTCCCTTTGTTATGAAGATGAACAACAATGTGCCCACGCCGTTCATTAATAGTACGATCGCGGGACTGATGCCAAAGGTCAGCGGAACGATGACGGACGCGCCGAACATGGCGAACATGTGCTGAAGACTGAGCGGGATGCTTTTTAGGATTGGAACTTTCTGCTCTACCTGGATGATTTCTCTCTGCATGATGACACCTCAATCTCATATTTTGTTTTCCGGGTTCACCGGCCGTTTCCTTCGGCTGATGAATTCAAGCTAAACACTCTAATTATACTATTTTGTCCGCAAATATCAAGATGTGTCGAAAGAAATCTCAAAATACATAAAAAAGTAACGCCAACCGCAGCTGGCGTTACTTTCTCATTTTATAAAGTCTGTTGCAGGGGAACAGGAGCCTGCGCCGACGCGGGGAGGAGGATGGATATTCTGGAGCCGATGTCCTCCCGGCTGAGAACCTCCATGTGGCCGCCGTGGCGCTCCGTAATCCATTTGGCGATGGACAGCCCTAAACCGGTTCCTCCCGTGGCTCTTGCGCGGGATTCATCCGCTCGGTAGAATCGGTCAAAGATGCGCGGCACCGCTTCGCTTGGGATTCCGATGCCTTCATCCTGCACGGAAAGGCGCGCGTAAGCGCCTTCCTGCGCAAGGGAAATGGTAATTCTTTTTCCGGCCGGCGTGTACTTGATCGCGTTGTCAATCAGGATGCGCATGGCCTGCTTAATCAGGCTCTGGTCTGCGTTGACGGAAACCGGCACGGTATGGGAGGCGTACTCGTGGCCGCTGTCGATCATCTGCGTTTCCTTGAATACTTCCGTAACCAGTTCGGAAAGCTCAAAATGTTCGATCTGCAGCACCATGGTGTTGTTGTCGCCGCGCGCAAGGAACAAAAGCTTCTCCACAAGATTCTTCATGCTGGAGGTCTCTTCTTTGA
>JAEWUH010000035.1 GCA_023397245.1 Bacillota bacterium
CACCTGCTCGACCTCAAACGCCTCCGCCGGGATGAACCATGGCTGCCCGTTTTCACTGGAATCCAGATACTGACCGCTTAATCTCCGCCTGCCCTCAACACTGGAGAATTCATCAGTCAGGCCGTCTACTTTTACGATGATGGACGGGGTGGGGCTGCTCATGAGATCGTTCTTGGTCTTTGCGGCCTGTCCCAGCGACTTCGCCACATCTTTGAGGAGTACCCGATACCCCTGCCCCTTCCATGGATGCTGCGGGTCGGGGTTATCGACAAAGTGCAGCACCTCATCGGGCATAAAAATACGGCTCCCGCTTGTAATGTGGTAGCCGTAGCTGTCGAGTGCAATATTCGTTTGTGTCATATCGAGCGGCTCAATATCCGTGAGCATTCCTACGGAATCATAATGCGGGAGCTGGACGCTGTTCCCGTCACCGTCGAGCATCATATTTCGGACAATCGAATACACCCACTGTTTTCGCGTCATCCACTGATTCGGATTGATATCGATTTTCCTGCTCAGCTCATTTTTCAGCCGAACGTCTCCGTCCTTGGTGTTCGTCATCAGGTGGATGGTCATGGTGCTGATCAAATCCGCCACACGGTTGACCGCCGTCTGGACTTCCGGGCAATTTTTCAGGCTATGGTAACCGGAGCCGGATAAAACCTGATACGCTTCCGGGGAGCAGAGCCACGCGATTCCCGACTGGGAAGTTCTCTTTTTAAATGGATTTCTCATGTTTATTCACCAAACCACCTCGCCGCTTTACTTTGCCGTTCCAGATTTTCCAGTTTCCTTACACATGCAAAAACCGAAGCGTCGAATAAATCTATTCGCTGCTCCGGCTGTACCTTTTCATATTGAATCATATCATCCGTTTTCTCAATCGCATGGACATTTTGCAGGCAGTATTCAAAAGCATCGGAATGCAGATAATACAGTTCGCCGTCTTTTGCCTTCTTCTCAATCCGGCGGAATCCCTCGGACTTTTTGTAATAATACTGCGGCTGGTCGACTACATTGAATCCTGCCCGTTTCATGCCTATGAAATATTCCCGGCAGAATTTACGGTCATGCCCGACCTGCTTGATTCGGAATCCCATATTCCGCATTTTGATAAACCAGTTCACAATATCGGAATGGTTGACCGTCGGGGAATTACACATATCAAGCCAACCGTCATCTTTCCAGCCAAAAAGCGGGATGTTATCCTCTTCCGCTTTCCGGTGTGCCATAACCACAGGAAACCACGCATGGGTAATGATGATATCGACGCTGATTTTCCTGCCGTTGTATTCATAATCTGTCAGAGTACCATACAGAGCGGCAGCCGTAAGGTCGTGAAGCCGGGATAAATCCGCACCGCCGAACCACTCGATTGGGAGTTTGGCAAGCTGCGCAATCGTCCAGTTGAACTTTTTGTCTGACCGCTGGAATTCATCCAGATTGAAATACGCTTTCATGGCTGCGGTATAGACGTTCAGGGATTTCGCGAAAAAGTCCTTGCGCTGCTGAGGATCATTCAGCGCCTGCATCGCGTCGTTCATGATGTCGTCGGGACGGATGGACACGCCGTAGGCCGGGTTTGCCATCTCATGAACCAGCGGATTCGTAAAATCCACGTCGCCGTTTTCGTCCTCGTCCGCTTTGCAAATGAACACAAAATACGCTTCGTCCGAGACAGTCCCGTCCAGAATCTTTTTGCAGTACTGCAGGCGCTGGTAGCAGAACGAGGTCATATCGTCACCCGCCGTGGTGATGCCGATCATCAGCTTGTTGGTGTAGGCTTTCATGGCTTCCTTGATGATGTTGTACTGCTTCGGGGATTTGTAGGCGTGGATTTCGTCTGCGATAGCGATGTTGCAGTTCAGGGAATCCTGCTTGTCCGGGTTGGCGGCAAGTGCCTGAATGTAAATGGAGCCGTCGCCCAAATCGCCGGAGATACTGCGTTCCTGATTGTTGTCCAGAATGCGGAAGCTCTCTTTTTCGCCCATCTGGCCGAGGTTATATAAAATGAAATTGAAGCTTTCGAGCGACTGTTTCAGGGCAGCACTCACGATATATACCTTGCTTCCGCTTCGCCGTTCCAGCAGACCGAGCGCCCATGAAAGCGCGGCGGCAAACGAGGTCTTAATGTTTTTTCGCGGGATGAAGATGAACGCTTCCTTGAACCGCCGGATATTTGTGCCTTTATGATAGAATCCCAGCAGGTTGTAAATCTGGAATTTATGAAACGGCTCCAATAAAAAAGACGTTCCGCGCAGTGGCGTCCCGTCTATCTTCTCGCCCTGCACATGACAGAGCGTCTTTTCTATTATTTGTATAACAAACTCCGCGTCTTTCGGATTGAAATCATAGGCCGGATTCTCCAAATCCCGAAAAAACCGTTCGCAGCCATGTTTCAGTTCCCGGCAGGCGACTTTCCTGTCCTCGGTGATGCTCCGCGCATACTCCATGACAAGGCCATAGTTTTTATGCTGTTTCATCGGAGGTTTTCCAGTGCTTCCGCCAGTTTGGATTTGCCACCTTTCACTTTCATTTCGTCGTTGATTTTCTTCAGGCCGGATGGGGTCAGGCCGAGTTGGGTCGCATATGCGAGCATCACGCGGCGGAGCTCTTCAATGACCAGATAGTACGGATTTTTCACGATATTCTCAGCACCTGCCTTGTTGGTGTGCTTCACCATGAACTTCGAGCCGAGCTTTTCGAACGCTTCACAGGCGGTATCGTAGTCCATCATTGCCCGTGCATAGGCATCAATTGTGTTCGCAAAGCTCTCTTTGTATGTACCAACAGACCGCATGTTTTGAATGATTTCTTCCTTGTATTCGTCCAGAGTCTGCACCGGATTCACCTCGCTTTCCTGAAAATGGGCATGAAAAAGGCTCCCACCTGGGAGCCATGAAATATTTGTTTCCTTATGACAACTAAATTGTACTGTTTTAAGCCCGAAATATTTCCTTCTCGTGTGCTCTAACATACTTTTCAATTAAATCTGTTAACGATGGTGATAAATTATAAAATGTGTTATCTGTTTCTTCGTAATCATCGCTAATCCCATTTTCTACGGCATTTTGAAAATTGGCAGCATATTGCTTTGCTTTAACTTCATTTAAGGTATTGATTAATTCTATATTGGAAATGTTTGGATAAACGTCAAACCAACTCGAGTGTCCACCACTATTCATTTCTGCGTCATACCAAAAAGACAAAACAGCCGGTCTCTGGCTGGCAGACAATTTGCCAATATCTAAAGTACAAATATCTGCTATAAATTTATTCCAGATCATTGCAGAGCTAAAGTCACTACCCTGTTCTTCAATATGCAGATGATTCATAAAAGCCTCCATTCGTTCTATCTCTTTATGCAATCAGAGTATCATATAACGACAAAGGAAGCAATGGTAAACAATTTATTTCATCACCGAATCTCTGACCGCCTGCTTGAAAAGGTTGGTGTCGAACCCGGCGGCCCGGTATCCCTGCGCGATGACGTTGTAGTAGTACGGATTCGGCGCACCCAGCGGTCGGCCTTCGTTCATGATGTAAATCATAGCGGAAACCAGCTTCCCGTTAAGCCGTACCCTGATCGTTTCCTTTCGGTACAGATGCGGCCAGCCCTCATACCGGTCGAGCGCCATCTCGTCGGCGGGAGTGATTTCCCATACCAGAACCGGAACGCTGCTGCCGCGTTTCTTTTCAACCGTAGCGACCGCGCCGTGCTGTCCGCCGCGAAACCGGAGCTGATAGCCGTCCAGCTTGGAAACACCGGCTACCTTTGCCGTGGGGCACCGGTGCGCCATTTGTTCCAGATTCAGATTGCTGCCGTATGCGATATATAATGTAGAATTTTCCATATGCTTTTTCTCCTTACCACTGTCGCCCACAGGTTCGCCCTGTGTGGCGCTTTATTTTTAACCCTAAAGCTATCCGAATTCTTTATGAAAGCAGCAGTCGGGCGGTTTCCCGCCCCTGCTGGCTATCTGTCATGCTGCCCGAAATCGCCAAGCGGCGCAGCCGGAAAGGTTATTACAAAGGTGCTCGCGGCAGTTTTTGAATTCGTTGCCGATCAGTCCGATTCGGTTCAGATAGGTGCGCATCGCGAACTTTTCATTCTCGGTTTGGTTTTTCCTGCTGCTCGCACACTTTTGGGTCAGAGCCTGATTGTTCAGCGCCAAGGCAAGGACAATATAGCTGCGAACTTTTCCGGCATGAAGTTCGCTGTTAAAGCCGCGAAGTTCAACCGTATGATTACCAGTGAAAAAGCTATGCAAATTTAAAAAATGATAGCGGCTTGAATGGTAGTGCTGAGAATGGTTATCGCTGTACCCCTCATACCATATTTTTTCGATGTCGCTCATGGCCTTTGGCTTGCGTTCGTTCATTTTGGAAACCAAAGTCGTATCAAGCGCTTTGCAGAACCGCATCCGCTCTGGCTCAATTTGCAGGGCTTTGTAGAAAAGGTCATTCTTGCTGGCGATGATATTAATAAAGTTCCGAATGCTGCGCGGCGTATGGTTCGCGCCATCAAGGTGAAGGTGAATCCCGCAGGTGCTGTTTGTAAATCCGCCCGCCTTGCGGAGTCTGCGAATAATTTCCTGTAAGGTTTCTATATCGTTCTGGTAGTGAAGAATCGGGCTAACAAGTTCCACGCTGAATTCTCCGGTTGCGGCAAGTACCTGTGAACCAACCTTTTTCTGTGTGCGGATGCTACCGTCACTCATAAATTTCCATATGCGACCGTCAGGTGCGATAACTTTTTGCGTATTGTAGTAGTCACTGCCGTTTTCTACCCGACTGGCTAAAAATTCAGCCGTAACCTTTGCGGCCTGTGCCCTTGTAATCCCTGTGAATTCTACCTCAATACCAAAACCTGTGTTGAACATTTTTATTTCCTGCCTTTCAAGTGTGTTTCTTCGGTGACACATTCATCACTCTGATCGCACTCAAAGTCAACTCATTTTCCTAGTTTTGTTAATTAATCCTAGGAAAATAAAAAGAGATAAAAACGTATAGTATTGAAGCAAAGATCAGAATTTTAATTGCAGGGAGATCAAAACATTGAAAGAAAAGATTTTTCATGTAAATTACATAATTGACGGCATATTGTCTGTAATTCCTACTAAGATGATTTTCGAACAATTAAATGAAGATGAAATACAGAGCATCCATTTTGAACTCGATTTAGGGAACCGCCAATTCGTATCTAATTCATCCGATGTTACTGAGTTGGCAATAGTCAATTTTCAGCAAATACTTCCATCAAACATAAACATTGCATGCTGTGAATCTTGCAGACATGGTAACTTTTGTCCATTTGGTGATAATGATAATGAAGTATTTTGTTTTAAAGATTTATCATTTAGCAATAAAATGGATGTGTGCGACTTTTTTAATAACAACTATCCAGAAGATAGAATCAGAAAACTCCTTGATTATTGCACAGACTATAAGTCTATAACGAACGAATATTACACATATAATGATTGGGGATTATAAGTACCTCAACTATATTTTACTGCCTTTTCTCCGGTAAATTTCTCCCATCGGTCAATGATGACATCAACGTATTTTGGGTCGAGTTCCATGCAGTAGGCACTGCGCCCGTTCTGTTCGCAGGCCATGATGGTGGTTCCGCTTCCGGCGAAAGTATCCAACACAATATCCTCAGATTTGGTGTTATTCTGAATCTGGTAATCAAAAAGAGCAATCGGCTTCATGGTCGGATGTTCTTTATTTCTGCTCGGCTTATCAAAATTTAGCACGGTGGTCTGCGTCCGGTCGCTCGCCCAAAGGTGGGATGCACCCGGTTTCCAACCGTACAGGCACGGCTCGTGCTTCCACTGATAATCCTGCCTCCCCATAACCATGCAGCTTTTATTCCAGACAAGGCACTGCCGGACTTTCCAGTTGGTGTCATGGCAGGCTCCACGGAAATTATAACCTTCGGAATCCGCATGCCAGATGTAAAATACCGCGCCCTGTTTCATAACGTTATCGGCGGCGGAAAAAGCGTCCACCAGAAATCTTCGGAACACCTCATCCGCCATGGAATCGTTCTGGATTTTCAGGCTGTCCTTTGTTTTGCCCTCGTAGTCGACGTTATACGGCGGGTCGGTGAGGAACAGATCGGCCTTTGTTCCATTCATCAGCTTTTCGACCGTTTTTTTATCAGTGCTGTCCCCGCACATCAGCCGATGCCTGCCAAGCTGATAAATATCACCGGGTTTTGCTTTCGGTTCCTCGGGAAGTACGACATCAAAATCATCTTCCTTTGCGGCGCTTTTTTCATCTAGACCGAGCAGCGTACCGATTTCATCCTCACCGAAACCGGTCAGCCCCAAGTCAAAGTCCAGTTCACCAAGCTCCTCAAATTCCGTTTTGAGCATTTCCTCGTCCCATTCGGAAAACTCGGAAACCCTGTTGTCAGCAATGCGGAACGCCTTGATCTGCGCCGGTGTCAGGTCATCGGCAAGGATGCACGGAATTTCTGCGATTCCCAGCTTCTGCGCCGCGAGCAGGCGCGTGTGGCCTGTGACGATAACATTATCCCGGTCGATGATAACCGGCACCTTGAACCCGAACTCTTTGATGGAAGATGCCACTTTATCTACCGCGTTTTTGTTGTTTCGCGGATTGTTTATGTACGGAATCAGTTCATCCGTCTTTCGAATTATAATTTCCATAACCGTTCCTTCCGCTTGTAATAATTACCATTGATTAACCCTAAAATCAACCTTATAATTTTAGTATCTATAAGAGATGGGGAATCATGAATGAACATCAAAGACAAAAAGACTTCGACACTATTTCCTGCTTGGCGTATTGTTACAGGAGCTATTGGAGCACTAGTTTCAGTTATAGCATTGATTTTGCTGTATAAATCCTCTTCTATCTTTCTGTCAATTGGTTTGGTCATATCGACGGTTTTCTTTTTCTCATTCATTTTTTCCCCTTCAATTGCAGTCGTGATTTCATTTGGTATCGCAATAACAGCTGCCTCTTGGCTTATGCCATCCCAATGGTTTTCTATCTTGTTGCTAGCCGGTGGCACCTTATACACAATCTTTGATGATAAAAGCGGACTTCGAGAATGGCTTCTAAAATATTTTTCTTCGCATCATAAGCGCAAATCGGATAAATCAAAATACGATAAACGGTCTGAACTATACAAAACTCTCAGCTATTTTTGCCTTTTATTAACCTGGCTTGTTCCACACGTTGGAATCGTAACTCTAGGGCTTTTAATACTGTTTCCCTTACTGGCGGTAATTCGTTCTTTCCGGTGTCCGGAAAGAGTACATTTCGACTCCCATAACAAACGAAATTTAACTCCAACTGCCGAGGCTTTACTAATACCCGGAACATTTATGCTCATCTGGATAATTAATAACCAACAATACAGCCGTACGGTCTGGCTGTACTCAGGCATATTTGCTTCCATCTGGATCATTCTGTTTTTTATATTCAATCAGGAATACAAAGAAAAAATCACAGTCGCGCTTGGCTTTATCGTTTGTATTGTAATATTTTCATTCGGCGCTATCTGCAATGTTAACCGGGAATATGATTTTCATCCTGCAAAACAATACATAGAAACTGTAACTGACAAACATATATCAAGTGGGAAATCACAAATATGTTATGCGACCGTTACTCCATGGTCAGGTGAGCATGACGATATTGAAATTCAAGTTGATCGCGATACATATAAAAAACTAGAAATCGGAGAAAGAGTTTATATTGTTACTTTCCAAGGGGCTTTGGGCATCGGTTGGTATGATTTATCCTTACAACCGATAAGTTAAATAGAATCATTCACAAATCCCCCTTTTCTGAAAAATCCCGCTCTATTGGAAGTGTGGCCTAACTCCGTTGCATAAATTTTACCAATTTCGCTGTGATGGTGGGGGGATAGTCAATATCTCCCTTTTCTTTTTCTTCCTTTTTCTGGGTGCTTCTTGTTGTGACAGGAATTGCATAGACATTCCAGATTGTTGATGTCGTATTCCAGCTCAGGGAATCTGCTCCGTTCCCAGATATGATGGACGACGGTCGCCGGTGTTTTCTTTCCATAACGACTGCATTCCACACACAGATACTTGTCACGGCGCAATACTTTCTCACGGAGTTCCTTCCAGCGCTGAGTAGTGTAGAACGAATCGTTATCCCATTCTTCTACACATCGCGGTAGCCAGCAGGAAGGCACACCGGTTCTATTCTTTAAGCTATGTACACAGCGGTCGCATTTCATATCACACCTCAAAACGGCAACAAAAAACGCCCCAAGCTTTACAGCCGGAGCGTCTTTTATATAATTTGTCTATTATAATACTACCATACATTTAGTAGGACATTCAAGGACATGATACAACATGCAGCATATCTAATGCTAAGCTGTGCATTCGTGTTGTGTGACGGTAAGTATAATTTAGCTTCCCTGCAATCTGTTCCCAAGTATAATCTTCGCGCCGATTCAGATATCGTAAAGCCAGAAGCTGTCTAAGAGTTTTGTCGTCCACCGTGCGAACTGCCGCTATAATTTCAGTCCTTGCCTTTTGCAACTCATCAATCTCCGCGTTAATTTCATTTTCCAGTGCAATTATTTTTTCAATGGCCGTCTGAATGGGATTTTCCTGCTGACTGCCTTTCGGCATATCACTGTATATAGGCGTGATTTTGGTCGCCCTCGCCCGCCACACAGAAAGCTCCTCGCATAGCCGATTGATTTCATCGTCAATTTCCTTGTATCGGCTTAAAAACTCTATCTTTTCTTCTCTTGTCATTTCTCCTCCTAAAACGGTAAATCAGCAGATACAAATTCAACCTGCGTCCACTGCGTCTGCCAACTATATGTTTTGTTGTTGCTCGTAAGGCTGGTGATTCGTTTCGTGGAATTACTGTAAAACAGCTTGATTTCCTGCCCTTTCAAAGTAAGTCTTCCGGTCAGGCGATTTTTCAGAATGGACAGTTTGCTGTCACAGTCCTCGCCGTCGCTCCGAGTATAAGCCATAACCACATCCACGCGGTTTGTAATATCCGAGGAGCCGGACACATCGTCATTTTCAATGCTGGACTGTGTTTTTCTCGGATGAGCGACCAGCAAAACCACAATGTTGTATTTCACCGCGATCTGCTTGAGCCTCTTAATGAATTTTGACTGCGCCCGGTACATATCGTCTTTCAGGTCGACATCCAGAGCCGTCATCAGGTTATCGATGCAAACAAACCGGACGCCATACCTGCGGACGGCCTGTTCCACAGTTTCCGTGAGCTTGCCGCATTCGTCCTCATCGCCGATACTGTTGTTATCGTATAAATAGGCATTGCCCCGATACCAGTTGTTGAGTTGCTCCTCCACCGGCTGGGTAAGGAAATAAGTCTCTTCCCCGAACCGATTGATATTTGTCGTGATATTTTCAGGGCCAGCCGCCTGTAAATCCAGCCAGCGTTTGAAATGATAGTCAGTCAGTTCACCGGAATACGCCAGCGTCTTATATCCCTGTTCCAGCGCCTCCACAATCAGCTGCGACATAAAGGTGCTTTTACCCTCGCCGCGCTTTCCGGTCAGCAGAATCACCTGCCCGAAATACATTCCGCCGATCACCCGGTCGATTTCATTGATTCCGGTAAAGATTCGTTCCA
>JAEWUH010000128.1 GCA_023397245.1 Bacillota bacterium
GTATGAGTGCTGATAATATCGAAGTTTTGTTTCTTTAATAGTTTTCGGGCAAGAAAAATTGCCTTAATATTTTGAAAGCTTAGTAGGCTTTTCGCAAACGGCAATGCGACAATGTGATCGGCATAAGGTACGGAATCACTTGAGTTGGCTACCACCCAGACCTCATATCCACGATTATGAAACTCTTGCAAATAGGATAAATGAAAGTTTCTAATGTGTGATAAGGTGGATGCAGCGAACAATATTTTTTTCAAGGAGATTTTCCTCCTACTCTCTTTTTTCATTTATAACCCAAAATAAGGTTTCTTGTTATTTATAGCATAAATTAGATTTAGTCGTATGTCAACAAATAGAAATATAATGAAGCTAGGGATTCCGGCCTCTTTACATGGAAGAGCACCGGAATCCCTGGCTTTTCTTCTATTTCATTAATGGAGGCGTGGGGGAAACTGGACAACCCGGAAGCGCGTTTCGTTTCGGCGGAGGCAAGAACTGTAAACGGGCAGCTGCTAATCAAGATCGCAAACGCCTATAACGGCCTGCTGAACCAGAGAGACGGCCATTATATCTCCACGAAAAGCGGTGGGCTCCACGGTATTGGCCTGCAAAGCATTAAGAAGGTGGTGGACGTTGACAAGGGCTTTGTCAAAATGGAGCACAGCCGGACGGCGTTCGCCCTGATGGTTGCCTGATCCTCGTGTCAAGCTCTTCGGCGGGAGCTTCCCGGTAAATTTGAATGACGATGATACCCTGTCAAGTATTTTGGCAGGGTATTTTTATCTAATTTCGGCATTAAAGACGTTAATTTCGCCATTCTGTGTTATGACAAAATTTCATATGTATAATGTAGGTGGGAAGTGATCATGATGCTTTACAGGATTTATCCCCAGGTAGGCGGGGAACGGATTTTTACAGAACCGCGCAGCCGGAGCAGACTTCCATACTGTACCGCAAAGGAAATGCGGACGCGCTATCCGGACGGAAATTTCGTTGTTATCGGGGAAATCGGCGGCTTAGCACGGCCCTCCACCGACGAGGACCGGCTTCTCACCGGGGAGGGAAAGACTCTGCCCATCCTCGCGAGAGGCAGCCTGAAAAAACCCTTTGAGTGGGTCGCCGGATATATTGCGATAGGAGAGTACACCTATATCGCGGCAATCGGGAGTCCGATTTCCGCATTTCTGCGGCATTGCCGGAGACCGGCGTAAAACCGTGGGAATACAGGCGCCAAATACACGGGAAATTACCGCAAAGCGGTTTTATACTAATTTATGACGGGGGAACCCATCACAACTGCACAAAATGAGGGGGATAAAAACATATGAAAAAATTATTCCGGCGGAATCTCCGCAGGAGAGAAACCGTTAGAAGATTCTGTGCTGTGGATATTCTGAGATCCGTAAGAGGAGAGTCCGTATGAAAAAGAGAAATAAGGTACATAAGCAGGTGCTGGCGTTAGTACTTTGCCTGGTGCTGGTTTTCCAGACAGTAATGCAGGCCAGCGCAAACATCGCTGATACGATGCACAACTCACTCGAGCAAAACCAGTCGCTCCTGCAGCAGTTGAAAGGCATGTACGGCAACGGCCTGACGCAGACCGACGTGGAAAAAGAATTGAAAAACATGGGCCTGCTGGGTGATGACGGCAGCCTTACCGTGACCCAGAATATCATGGTGGACGGCACGCCGATGACGCTGGAACAGGTCAAGGCCATGATCGCAAAACCCGGGACTGACCTGAGCAAAACGGTCACTGTGGATGGGACCAAGGTAACGCTTGCCAACCTGCAGACCATGATCAAGATTGAAGACGAACTCAAGCGCCTAAAGGAAACCTATTTAACGGGTGCCGTCCCGTTCGACGCACAGCGGCAGAAAACCTACGCGTCGCTCCAGACTCAGCTGCAGAGCACGGGGCTGAACCTGGGGCAGATGCTGTCGTCTTCCGAAACGGCGCTCAATCAGAACATTCGGATCCAAGTGGCATGGGACGGGGCAAACCTGACGGCAAAACTGGTGAGCACCGACGGATACAATGCGCCGGCGCTCAGCTACGACGTGTCTTTCAAATACCGGGCGTTGCCCGGATCTCTGCGTACGGTCACCGACTCCTCTGAGAAGACCCTGACCATTGCGAAGGGAAGCACTACCGCCAGTGTACATTATAATTTTTACGACACCGCCGGCGTGCACTGCAGCGGTAAGATGGCTTGGCTTCTGCAAGTTTACAACCCACAGAACGCGCTGTTTTATACAGATGCAGCCCACGCGAATCTGCGCGCGATCAATTTCCCGATTCTGCGCGAGAGTGCCTCTTACACCTGGACTACAACCGCAACATATCATAATGCCTCAACCGTTCTTGAAGTGTCCGATGGTCTGGCAAACCCGGTTGAAGTGCTGGGCTTTTTAGTAACGGATAAAAATAATCTTCAGAATGCGGCGAATGACATCTTCGGAAGTCAGAGTAACGCCTGGTTCAAGGTTAAAGTTTCCATGTATCTGGCATCGATGTCCACGACCGCAACGATGATGACCGCGAAACCCATGCTGAAAGTGCAAACTGATGGCCTCCCACAAGATATTCCCAACGTCAATTATTGGAACGGGAGCAGTTATTTGAGCTATGACAGCCTGAATCAGCAGCAATACAACGTCCATAGTGTCGGTACTTCGGGTAGTGAAGATACTGTTGTGCAGGCGCTTGTACCGGGGGAAATCCCGAATTTGCTCGGCTTCTCACCGGTCAGCGGAACCTCGGTGACCTACACCCCGACAATTCCAGATACGGTTTCGGGTTATCCAAACGGGGTCGGACACTACAGCATCACCAACACGGTTTCCATTAGCGACACTCAGCTCCCGACCGTCAATGCCGTCACTGCGCCGGCTGGAACTTATACGTCGGGAATGCAGATTCCCATTACGGTAAAATTTTCAGAGCCTGTTACAGGCTCGCCCACGCTGACTATGAAGGACGGAACGGTTTTAAGCCCCGCGGAAGATTCGACGATGAAATACAACTACAGAACTTATCTGTACACGGTTCCGGCCAGCCCCGATCACGACTTGATGTACAAAGAAGTAAAGGGGATCACGGATCTTTCCAATAACCCAGGCAGTTATTCTCCAAACAGCGGAAACGGGGATACCGTTCCGGGCGTGACGATGGAGATGGATAAGTTGCTGGCGTTTGGGGGCCTTTCCGTCACAAACACGCCCACCGGCGGAACCTTTCCGTACAACGGAAAGGTTGAAGTTACACTGACCCCGAACGCAGCCTATTCCGACTGGCTCAACGCCGAAGCCGGCAACAACAGCGGCAAGCTGACCAGCGTCTGCGTCATGGCGAACGGCAATGCCTACCAGCTTTCTTCTGCCGATGTCAATGGCACGGCCTACAAAGCGACAATTGACGCCGAAAAATACATATCATCGAGCCAGACCACGCTTTCCATCGACCTGTACAACGGAACGACATATGCAAACGGAACATTCTCCGGCGGTACGGTGGTTTTTGGGCAGCACGCTCAGGCTGCCATCGCGCCAATCGTGCCGGTGACGGGCGTCACCATCCATGAGCCGACGAATCATACGATTTATACAACGGGAACGGACGTCGTTCAGCTGACCGCCGACGTCACGCCAGCAGACGCCACATTCAAGCAGATCGAATGGAGCAGCAACCCCGCGGGCGTTGCGACGATCGACGCGAGTACCGGCGTTGTCCGGGCCGTACAGCCCGGCACTGTTACGTTTACTGCGACCGCTCACAACAACGGCGTAACGGGTGCAAACGCAGTCGCAAAAACCTCCTCAACCTTTACGGTTTCCAGCGACGGCATCCCGGCCATCGTATTCCCGGGCGGAGCCAACACCTTTTATACAAAGAAAAACGAAAGCGCCAGTATTTTCTGGGGACAGAACCTGATTGGGCGTAAAGGGAGCAGCACGCAGCCCACCTTTACGGTGGCAGTGTATGCAGGAAAATTCTCTACTCCCGCCGGCATTACGGGGACGCCGGTCTATACCGGCACCGTCACCAATCAAAGTACGTTCACGATTCCGGAAAACGTGTTCGGTCAGGTGTCTTCCGTCGATACAAACCAGAACGTCACTCCAAACTACACGGTCGAAGTCAGCGCGCCGAACCCGGACGACGGCACGAAAACCCTCAGCGCCGTCGGGTACGTCATCGTCTATCCGCAGCCCATCAAAGCGGCTCTGAACACTCTGACCAAATACAGCATTACGGATGACGCCGTGACACAGAACATCGGCTGGAAAATTCAGAATATGGAAGGCAGCGGCGACATTTCCCTGCAGATTTTGAAAAACGGAACCGCGATAGACACCTCCGGTTTGAACAAACAGGCGGAGGGAAGCTTCAGTCTGCCAATCCAGCCGGTTGCCAGCGGGCAGCTTAAAGATGTTTATACGGTCTTTCTGAAAGCGAGGAATCAATCAGACCCCTCTTGGAGCATGGATTCGTTTGTGCTGAACGTTTATAAGCACGACGCCCTGAAACTGAAGTTGGACGGTTCCGATGCGGCGGACGGCAGTTCCGTTACGCTGGACAACGAGCCGCGGATCAGCAATATTTTCAAGAGTCAGGGCAGTCAGGGTATTCTGAACCTGAACCGCGGCATTGACCTGAAAAAGATGCTGAGCATCAACTTCAGCCAGTTCTCCTGGGGGAATGTACTGGATCGTATTCTGTGGAAGTCCAGCAACAGCAAGGTGGCTTCCGTAAACTTCCGGCAGGGATCGCTTTATGAGAATATAGATAAATTTAATTACAGCACCTACAGTCCGGCAACAACATTTATGATGGTCGGCAACTCGGACGGTACGGTGCAGGTCACCACAACGCACGCCGCCACGGGAATGAAGCAGACGCTTAATGTGACTGTGAAAACCCTGAAGAACAAACTGTACCTCTTTCACTTTTATCCGAAAGTTCAGACAACGGTGAGCTATGTCAGTGGCGACGGAAAAACCCGCACCCTTACTTCTGACAGCAGCGGCCAGCTCGCCGTTTATGAGCCGGACGGCATTGCGGGAGACGTCTCCCTGAAATCACAGTCGGGGCAGGATACCTATCTGGGTACGATCTTCCATGACAATCTAATCTCCTCGGAAGGCGACGCGGGTACCTATGACATGTACCCGGTTAATTTCTTCCAGCTGCGCCCCGTCACAACCCTTGACCTGTATTTCAAGGGCAGCGACGGCAATCCCTACACCGGAACGGTTACCTACAGCGGCGCCGTTTACAAAAACGATGTGGAATGCACAAAAACGGAAGTGAAAAACCGGCAGGCAATTCTCAGCAGCGACGGGCATTTTCAGCTCCGTTTCGACTCCACCCAGTTCGCAACGGACAACAGCCAGCCGCTGAAGGCAACCGACAAAATCAAATTTATTTATGAGGTCCGATTTACAAATGACAGTTATTACCCGCAGCTGATTACCGTGGACGGCAATGTCAGCCCCGACCAAGTCGTAAAATTCGGGGACAGTGTTGTCAGCCTGAAGGCGGTGCCCTCCGCCTCCTACAAAAACAAACCCTTCCTCGTTTCCCAGAAGCTCGACTACCATCTGCTCAGCGGGCGCATGTTGGACGTAACGAATTTCACTGGTTCCGTGGGGCCGGGCAACATGTATCCGAGCGTGGATCTGGTCAGTACGGAAGCGTGGTGGGGCAATTCCAACCCGGCGGAAAACAAAAACTACGGGATGGAAATTCAGGATGAATTCAGCGGAGTCCTGCCGGTGCAGAAAGTGAAGACGCTCAATTACCCGTTTGCGGATATGGCCTTCACGGAGAACGTTACTACGCTTGACCCCAGCACACTGAACCTTGAAATCGGGCACGCCAAAGGGGCGGCCGCCGCCCTTATTCTGCCGGACGGCACGCTGTACAGCAGGGTCCAGAGCCCGTTCACATTTACCAATATGGTGGGTGCGCCAGACGCGGATGACAAGGACAGCGGGATCAGCAACGCATTCTCCGACATGAAAAAAGACGGCAACCTCAATATGGATGTGAACAGTGCCACCGGCAGCCTGACCGGCCAGATCAGCGGGTCCGACCAAACGCTCGGCATGCTGATGCAGTTCATGGACGGTCAGTCCGTGGGTTCAAACACGCTCAACCTTCTCGTTACCGCGACGGAGGATCCGCTTGTGTTCAAAGGGCTTATCACCATCTCGCAGGGCTACGGTGAGGATACATCCATCAATATCGGCGGTGCCGATGAGGGTCTGTCACTTCCCGGTGCCTCCGACATTCTGGATGGCGCGAAAAATAAAGACGACATTAAAAAGCAGCTGACGGGCGAAAAGAAGCTGGCTGCTTCGGGCGGCCTGGAGTATGGGCTGAGCGTCAACGGCTACTACGAGGTGGAGGTTCGCTACGATCCGTCCGCCGCGAAATGGAAGATGACGACTACGGGCGGCGGCTTTGACCTCGGGGCAATGATTGGGTATTCCAAAAATTTCAATGTCAGTGTGGAAGGGGTTCCGCTGACTGCGGAATTCGGCCTTGGCGCAAAGCTCAATCTGGCATTCCGCGCCGTAAGACCGACCGACACGGGTCTGGAAAAAGTTCAGGCCGCGTATGTCAACGACTTCTTCAACAGCCTGCAGATCAATATGTATGTCAGCGCCTTTGGCGGATTTGGGTTTGATTACGAGATTGTGGCTCTGAAGATCGGCATATTCGGGCAGATCGACCTCGGTCTGAACAACGAATCGCTGATTCGTAATTACAAAACGGAGAATCAGAAGCTAGACGCGCTCAGTATGAGCCTGTACGGTACGGCGGGCATCAAGTTCGTCGCCAAATTCCTGTTTGTTTCTTATTCGACGGTGCTCGCGTCGTTCACATACGGAGGCAACCTGTTTACCAAGGACCTTCAGGGGACGAACGCGCATGACGAGATCGCCGACTGGAAGTCGGATCAGACAATCCCTCTGCCGGACGATCCGGAACAGGGGTTCAGCTACGGGGCTTTGGGCGGGAACGTCACGGGAAATCTGTCCTCCTCCAGCCTGAAAAGCAGTTTCGCGAGGGCCTCGCTTGCCTCTTCCTCCGGCCTGAGTACGGTCAGCAGTTCCGTCACCATGGAAAAGCGCGACTATCTGAACCAAGCTGCACGCCGCTGGAACAGCGGAACCCTCATGCGGTCCCTGCTTGCCTCTGTCGATTCCATGACCGACATCCAGTCGAACTCCTATCCGTACGCAAACCCGGTGGTGACACGCGACGGTAAAGTTCTTGCCTATCTGTCCGACGGTGGCTCCAATAACGTAAATAAAACCCGCGCAAGCTGGGCGGCGGGCAGCGGGAAAGGCACCTATGCCGACCATGGCGTTCTGAGTACGGACGACAGCGTCGGCCCGGACAGCAGCCTGGCTCTGGACGGGACTTCGTCTTTCGCCGCGGCCGCGTGGACGCGTCAGCAGACGAAAATTGACACCGCCGCCGGCGGTACGGTCAGTAGCACGGATGTCTCCGCCATGACAAACAGCACCAAAATCATGGCCGGTATTTATAATGGATCGTCCTGGGCGACAACCGGCCTAACCGATGCGGGGGGCGATAACCTGACTGCCGACCTTGCGCCGGTCGTGGCCGCCTCCAACGGGCACGCCATCGTGGCGTGGCGCAGCGTATCCGGCAGCGGCTCGGGGAACAGCTCGCTGCAGTATGCGGACGTCAGCGACCGAATCCTGTACAAAACTTATTCCGGCGGCGTGTGGAGCGATGCAAAAGTGCTTTACAACGGCTCACAGGGCGGTGTGAAGGGGCTTCAGGCTGCGATGCTAAACGACGGTACGGCCGGGCTGGCCTACACCGTGAACTGCGGGGGCAATACATCGGACACCTCCGGGTGGGAGACCTTCAGCGCCGTTGCCGCGCCGGACGGAACCCTGAAAACCAACATTCGGCTGACAAACGACGGCAATACGGATGAGAACCCGCAGATCGCCGCGGTGAACTTCGGCACCGACGCCCAGCCGAACCGCAGATTTGTGTTGGGATGGCATACCGTGGTAAAATCCGTGAATTCCGAGACCCAGAAGGAAACCACTTCTAACGACATTTTGCTGGCAGCCGTCAACAGTGACGGAACGCCCTGCACAGACATCCCTGATTCTCTCAGCAGTATCAGAGACAGCACGCAGGTTGCCAATGTGGGTAGTTTCCGGTTCGCAAGGGGCGATGATTTGAAGCTGGATGACCTCTCCCTTGTCTGGGTGGAACCTTCCATGACAGACGGAACGGGCTACAGCGGCGGGCTGAATCCGCAGGCCGAGAATAAAGACAATCTGAAAGCCGTCAAATTCTACCGCGATGCTGCGGGAACGGCCCGCCTGACCGGTGAGCTCTCTCTGGCGGAAATGCCGGACTACACCGTCATCGACCAGTTTGACTCCTATTACGACGTCTCGGCCGCACAGGTCCGTGCTGTGATGCTTACAAGCTGCTATGACCCGAACGTCGGGCAGACGAGCACGGTCTATACGACGGATAACCGCCCTGTCGTCACGGTCTCTCCCATCTGCGCCATGAAGGCGGTCTCCGGCGGTTTTACCAATTCCATTGACGTGCTGGACGTGAAAGTCAACCATTCCGAACTGAAATGCGGGCTCAGCACGGCAATTCCGTTTACAGTTCAGAATACGGGAATTCTTCCTGTCGATTCCGTTACCGTCACGGTGGACGGAGCGCAGCAGACGTTTGACCATCTGGAGCTTATGCCCAACCAGAAGCAGACACTTTCCTACGATTATGATGTGCCCGACGCAAGCGTCGGTATCCATAACGTCGATTATACGGTTTCAGCCGCATTCACCGACCATTCTGTCAGCAGCAAAACCGGCACGCTGAATCTGGACCTTCCGGATACCGGTATCTCCAAGGTGGAACTGGTGGGCGACGAATCGGGCAAACGGACCATTCAGGCCACGCTGCAGAATCTGAGCGACGTCCCGATCAAGGACAGCGGAGACCGAAAAGTTTACGTGGCCTTCTACACAGACCCGGGCTGCAACGAAAACAAAGAGGATGGAACGCCCAACGGGACTCTGGTGGAAAAGAAACAGATTACCGGAACCGATCTTGACCTGCTGAACCAGAGCGCGCTGACCATGCGTTTCACCTACAACGTGCCGCAGAGCGGCATCCCGAGCGGCGGCGTGCGTCTATACGGCCGGATCTGGGTAGAAGAGAAGCAATCGGACGGCTCCTATGATGAGCTGGTGGAATACGATACCTCCAACAATACAAAAAATATTTTGATCCCGAATCCGGTGGAGGCAAACAACGGGCAGCAGTTCCGCGTGATCGTGGAGCAGGAGAACTCCGCGGGTGCCACCGTTGCGAACCTTACCGTTAAAAATCTCTCGATGGAGCCTTCTTTCAACGGGAACGTCGTCGCTCAGCTTCTGGACGCGGCAGGAAACGTCATTGAAACAAAACTTCTGGCAAATTCCAATGCGGATCTGATCAGCCTCGGCGGCGAGGGAACCGCACAGGGGCAGATTCGCTTCTCGCAGACGGGGGCGCGGGTAATCGCCCACTACTTCACAGCGGACACTTCCTTGGGCGGCATTTCCAGCATTACGGCGCAGGGAATCAACATGGTTTTCGACAGCGGTAACCATTCGTATTCGGTGGACGCGGTCAATCTCTCTTCGACATCGATCATGGCGGCCGCGGCAAGCCCCGGCACCTATGTGACAATTAAGGACAGCGGCGGAAGCACCGTACTGGCGCAGGGACTCGGTGCGGTTTCGTATATGCTGAAGCTTTCCCCCGACGAAACGCAGACTCTCCAGATTTCTTCAGGGGTGGCTCCTGTCGCGGATTCCAATGTGAAACTCATGGCCCGGTCTCTGGCAAAATCTCCGTCTGGTTCTTCCGGCGTCTATCTTGTAACGATCCACAGCAAGACGAAACAGGTCGTCGGCGGCAGCGTCTCTCTGGTGGCCATGGGTAAAAACGCATCGGGTCAGATGCGCGTGCAGGTCCAGGCAACGGGGCTTTCCGGGTTTGTGCCGTCGCAGTGGCAATATACCATAAACGGCGGAAAGACCTGGACTCCGCAGCAGAAATGGGAAAATAACGGAACCAATGAATTCCTGCTCGACAAAGGGGAATACAGCGCCGTGCAGGCCCGCGTGTTCGACGCGTCGGGAATGTCCATAATGTCCAATGCCATCGCCGTTAGTTCACAAGGCAGAATTCTTCAAAGCATCGAACCCCCGGCCGCGGTCACCGGGCTGGCAAACGGCGCAGCCAAGACGGCGCTGGGACTGAACCTCCCGGGTTCCGTTACGATCCGGACGGACTGCGGGACAGAAAGCGCGACGGTTTCCTGGAATGTGGATGCCTGTTCCTACCAGCCATCTTCCGCTTCATCGCAGAACTTTACCGTCAGCGGGACCGTGTTCCTGCCCTCCGGGGTTTATAATCCGAACCATGTTTCTTTGACGGTCGGAATGCCGGTGACGGTGCCGGGCAAAGACTCGGAAAGCAGCAGCCACTCGTCAAACCCCGGCAAGGCGCAGCAGACTGGCTCCGCGGCCCGTAGCTATATCAGCGATACGACCCGGGATTTGGCAGTGGACGGCACCTATCAGTTCCGCATCGTCAGCACGGACGGCGGCGTTCCTACCTTCGTTCTGGGCACCCCGGGCGTGTTCAATGTGCAAATGGTGAAGGGCAGCGGAAACGACTATTTCTTCAAGGTGATTGCAGTCGGCAGACCGGGAGATCGTACCGGTGTCTATGTGAACGGAGGCCCGCGGCTCCTTATTCTGACCGTCGGCGCGGAACAGGCATATGGCCAAGCGGTCAGCGACACCAAGGGAGTTTTCGATGTGCAGTCAGGGAAAAAGTATCAGTTTAAAATCGTGTCCAATCGCAGGCCCATTCTCATTCCCGGCAACAGTTTCTTCCAGTGTGTTGCGATTCATCAGGTCGGAAACGCATGGTACTTTGAATTTGCGGCAGTCGGTCTTTCGGGGAAAGGCTGCGGTTTCTATCTGAATGGCGGGAAAAAGCCGGTAGCCATCGCAAACATCCGGTAACACCGGCTTCCATTTAATCCAGTAAAACCAAAAAGTAGGGGTTCCGTCCCTCATTATTTGAGGGTGCCGGAATCCCTAGTTTTTTCTCTATTTCACCATAACACAAAACCGTTCATTTGAGTTACAACCGTATACCTGGTTGTTTCGACATAATTCTACATAAAATAGTGTGAAAAGTCTTGTGTAACCTCATACTGCATGATTCCCGTCAATCACCGGTGAATGTCAACGCAGGTTTTATAATGACCGGAAACACCGGTGAAAAATGACCCACAAATGCCGAAAAGAATAACCGGAAATATCAGTTAATCTTGTGTCGGTTGTTCCAATGCCGGAATTATGTGCCGCCGAAACTGTTTGAACGCCGGTTTTGAGCCTGTCTTCAACCGGGGAGGAAATATGGTTTCTCTATCCGATACTTTTTAACGCGGGATAGATTCTGCGGTAGCGTTCATACATTTGATTTAACCGCTCCACTGCGGCTGGGTCGGGCCGGTAGCAAACGCAATCCTGAAGTTGCTTCAAAGACTGGGCAAATTCAGCATAATCCCGAATTCTTCCCTGCGCAACCAGAACTGCCGACGCAATTGCCATGGATGGCAAAAAACCTGAACTCTGGTAAACTATTATTTCATGATCCAGGGCATCGGCAAAAATTTGGCACCATACCTTGTCCTGCGCTCCTCCGCCAATCAAAGATATTTTATGAATTTCCTGATTGAAACTTTCCAAACCCTGGCGGATTGAAAAAGAAACCCCCTCAAGGCATGAACGTGCCAAATCCTGTTTCGTCGTTTCAGGAGTTATCCCAACAAACCCTCCTTTAATTTTTGTATCAACTACGGGAAAACGTTCGCCTGTCAGATACGGCAGAAACATTACCCCATGGCTCCCGGGCGTACTTTGCTCCAAAAGCTCATCAACATAATCGTATTTTTCATTTTGTTCCGTATCTTTCGCCAGTGTTTTGCTGATCCATTTATGCACATTGCCGGCATTAAAAAACGGTACGACATTAATGTATAAGTCCCTTGGCATTGCCGCAAGGTTAAAAACCCCTTCCCGAGAAAACACACCGGAAGACATGCTGGCGATCCATCCTGATGTACCCAGGTTAATATTAAATTCTCCGTCTGAAGCGATACCGCTTGCCAAAGTGGTAGCTCCTGCGTCACCGGTTCCGGCATAAACCGGCGTGCCCGCCGCATATCCGGATTCCTCTGCCGCTTTTTCCGTAACGATCCCCGCCTTATCTTCGGCATACAGCAGAAGCGGCAATTTATCAGGATCCATTCCAACAGCCGTTACCCAGCCGGTATTCCAGCGCTTCTCACGAATGTCCATTAGTCCTGTGGTCGACCCGGCGACTACATCCGTAACGTATTTCCCTGTAAGCTTAGAAATAATATAATCTTTTGAGCTAATTAATATTTTATGTGTATTGACATAATCGTTCAAGCGGTTCTGCTTCAGCCACAAAAGCTTGGGGAAAGGCATGGAACCGTCAAAGTTATTTCCTGTGCTTTTTACAATCTCCTGAATCCCAATAATCGCTGCAATCTCATCCGCCTGCTTTTGCGCCCTTGCGTCCGTATACAAAATCGCATTGCCGACTGCATTTCCTTCTTTATCTATGGAGATCAGGTCCTGCATCTGGCCACTCATTACGATCCCGATAATATCCTCCGGACGGTACCCGTTTTCGAAGTATACCTTTGATATTTCACAAAAGGCCCGATACCATTCTGATGGGTTCTGTTCTTTAAAGTTTTCCCGGAAGATGGTTTCTACATCCATGCTTTTTGTAAAAGCCACATGGCCCTGCTCCGAAATCAGAACACCCTTTACCGCTGTCGTTCCAACATCAAACGTTGCAATATATTTCATTGCTCCAACCTGCCTTTTCGGCTGCTGATTTAAGTTCTTTAATGAATTTCAGCAATTCCGCTTCTGAGATATTTAGTCTTTTGATCATGGCCGTGCCTACAATCACTCCGTCAAATCCTCTGCTCAGCAGTTGGTACACCCGTTTTGGTGTGTTGATGCCAAAGCCGGCAAATACTTTTACATAAGGGTGCTTTTTCCCCCTCCGCAGGATGTTTTCAAAATCATCTGTCTCCACAGACATTCCGGTTGAGCCAGTATAAAGCTGCTGGTAGACAAGCGCTGTGTTTTTAAAGCAGTTTTCCAGTTCACTATCTGACATATCCTGGTTGACAAAGCCAACCACATCAACTCCATACTCGAAAACTTCCTTGCCCAGCATAATCTGTTCTTCACAGCTCATATCGGGTATTACGAGCGCATCAACCAGCCCTCCTTGCACAAGCTTTTTGTAAAAGCCGGTATCAATCAAATCCTTTTTATACGCCATTAGCCAGATGGGCTTTGTAACTGCTTCCCGGATTGATTTCCAATACCCATAGTCTCTGCAGATTTCCAAATCTACCGTTTCATGTGCTTTACGAATAACTTCCCCGTCTGCGGAAGGATTCCCGGACGGGAACCCTACCTCAAAAATATCGGTACCTGCTTCTTCACAATGAGAAAGAATATTCAAGAAAGATTCCTTATCGGGATACCCTGCAAGAAGGTAAGCAACTAAAAATTCCCTGCCGTTTTTTATAACATTTATATTCCGACCCGATATTATACTGTTCAATTTGTATCACCACGTCCTATTTTTTGAGCAACTACTGCCAGAATAATAATGCAGCCCGTCAACAGATCCTGCATAAATGTTGGAACCTGCATAATGGTTAGGCCGTTTGCAAGAATCCCTAAAATTGCCGCTCCAATAAAAGTTCCCCATATGTTTGGAACGCCCTCTTTGATTACTGTCCTTCCAAGGAATACTGCGGCGTACGACTGGAGAAACAGCCCGTCTCCTCCGGTAGGATGCGCGGAGCCAAGCCGTGAAGCCATCATAACACCAGTTAGTGCAGAAAGAGCAGCACAGATTGCAAAGGCAAGGTTCTTATATTTTTTTACTTTAATGCCGGAAATTTGGGAAGCCGAAACATTTCCGCCTATCGCGTAAAGCTTTCTCCCGAAGACGGTGTGGCGCATGATAAACCAAAACACAATCGTAAGCACGAACATGATGATTGAAAGCAGGGGAATATTTAAAAAATTAGTCGCTCCCACGTAAGTAAACCCTTTTGGTATGTTTTCAAATATGGTTGCGCCTCCTGAAAGCCAGAAAGTAAAGCCTGCCAGAATAGTACTCATTGCAAGTGTGGTAATAAACGAGAGAACATTGAATTTTGTTACAATCCAGCCGTTTATCAGTCCGATTACAAAACAGATTGCTACCGGTGCGATAAAGCAAATCACGATTGGGACGCCGGAGACCGCCATTTTTGCGGCAATGATGCCCCCCAGGCTTGCCAATGCGCCAACAGAAAGGTCAAACTCATCTACACACATTACTAAGGTTGCTCCCAAGGCAATGACAACCAACAGGGAAATCTGCCTCGTAATGTTGATCAAATTGCTGAGTGTAAAGAATGCGTCCGGATTCAGAATACTGAATCCGATTACGATGACGATTCCCGCGATAATTGTGCCATAAGTCTTCAGCAGCCCGGAAAAATCCAGTTTCTTACTCATAAGTAGTTAATGTCTCCTTTCAATCACTCCGCATAGCAGCATGTGAGGACCTGTTCGGCTGTTAAATCTTTATTATTAAGCAACTCCTTTGTCCTTCCATGCGCCATAACCTGAATATTATCCGCTGTTTCGAGAACTTCCTGCAAATCCGAGGAAACAAAGACGATGGCATTCCCTTCGTCCGCTTTATTCCGGAGAAGTTTGTGGATTTCATACCTTGTCATTACATCCACTGCCTGCGTCGGCTCATCGCACAGCAAAACCTTTGGGTTGGATTGCAGCGCCTTTGCGAAAACTACCTTTTGCTGGTTTCCGCCGGAAAGCTCCAGTACCGGTTGATCCGGGCCCTCTGTTTTAATATTAAGCGTTTTGATTTTTTCTACTGTGTCTGCTGTCTCTTTTGCTTCTTTTACGATGCCAAAAAGTCCGGCGTAGTGATCGATCGTAGATAGAACCGTATTTTTCTTTACGCTCAGAGAAGCAACCAATCCCATTCCTCTTCTGTCCTCGCAGATAAGTGCCATGCCGTTTTTGATCGAGTCGGAAGGGGAATAATTCTCAATTTGTTTGCCATCAAGGGCAATGCTTCCGCCGCTCATAGGACGGTATCCATATACGCATTCTAGAAGCTCTGTACGGCCGCTTCCGCCTAATCCGAAAATGCCCAGTATTTCACCCGCATGGGCTTCAAAGCTTGCATCCTTCACAATACCGTCCCTGGAAGCTACGTTTTTTGCCGAAAGCATTACCCTTCCCAGCTTTTTTGAACCATCAATTTTTGCACTTACCCAATTATCCGTCATCATCGAAACAATTTTGTCTTTGTCTACGTCCGCAGTGTTTACAGTGCCTACCATCTGTCCGTTTTTAAAAACCGTAATTCTGCTGGTCAGCCTAAAAATCTCATCCATTCTGTGTGTAACATACAGTACGGCCGTTCCTTTAGATTTTAGCTTTTCAATAATTCCGAATAGCATCTCTGTTTCTTTGTCCGTAAGCGATGCCGTTGGTTCATCCAGAATCAGCAGTTTACATTCCGTCATCATGGCACGGGCAATCTCGATTAGGGTGCGCTGCGGGGGGGTCAGTTGTGAAGCGGGGAGATGTAAGTCGACATCCATGCCAAGTTCAGAAGTTATTTTTTCTACACTTTCTTCCATTCTCTTCCAATCGACCTTAACCCCAAACTTTTTCTTATAGTCAAGCCCTAAATAGATGTTTTCAATTCCATTGAAGGAAGGAATCAGTTGCCTGTCCTGATGGATCACATTGATGCCTATGTTACGACTTTGACTGGGACTGTGTATGTCCACATTTTGTCCGTTCCAGCAAATCTCTCCGCTGTTCAGGCGGTATACGCCGGTCAATATTTTAATCAGCGTAGATTTTCCTGCTCCGTTCTCACCGACAAGGCCATGGACTTCTCCTTCGGCAATTTCAAAATTGATGTCTCTGAGAGCATATGTATTTCCAAACTGTTTGCACAGGTTCTTTGTTTGCAGTAGCACTCTATGCTCACTCCCCATAGAAAAGTTATTTGTTCTTATTTGCTGCTAGACGGCTCGCTGCTTGTGGATGCGAAATCGGCCGCGTTCTTGGTAGTCACAAGAGTTGCGGGCGCATATTTTTCACCCGTTTGAATCTTCTCTCCCGCGAACATCTTCCCAATATCATCCACAACAATTTTTGCCATGCCGTCAAAATTCTGCGCTTCGGTCGCCTTTAGGTTTGTCCCTTTTTTGATCAGGTCAATGGCCTGACTGTTTCCATCAACGCCCGTTACGATGACCTCACCGCGCCCTGCTGCCTGAAGTGCCTGCGTTGCTCCGATTGCCGGTTCATCCCAGGCTGCCCATACCGCCGTAATGGAATCTTTCTTTGAATTTGAAAGAATTAAGTTTTCCATAATTTTTCTTGAGTTCTCGATCGGCCCCGGAACCCCGACCTGCTGGTCTGTAATCAGCTTGATATCCGGATAATTCTTGATTAACTTGTCGAATGCCGTACATCTTTTGATAATGCCAGGATGCGGTCTGTAGGTAAGCGCAATGACTGTGCCTTTTTTCCCCATTAGGTCTTCAAACAGGTATTTTGCCATCTGCTCGCCCATTGCCGTGTTATCGCTCGTTGCGTTCACCATCATCCCGTCAATATATCCGCTGTCACATCCAAATACCGGAATTTTTGCATCAAAAGCGGTTTGAAGCTGTGTCTTAATCTGGGTTGGATCAGCGCTTACCAGTACGATGGCGTCTGTTTTTGAGGATACAACGTCCTCGATCCGACTTGCCAGCTGTGCAAAATCGCCCTTTGTGTCAACGACTGTTACATCTGCATTCTTTGCTTTCAGCCCAGTCTCCAGTGACTTAACCATCCGGCTGGTTGTAACGGAACTCAAATACGGAGTCAGAATGGAAACCTTCTTCATCTTTTCGGTAGACTTTCCTGTTCCGCTGTTGCCTGAGGAAGACGAATTGCCGCAGGCTGAAAATGATAGCGCCAGTGTCAATGCCAGAACAACTGATAAAAACCTTTTCATTTTTAGAATCCCCTTTCATTTTTTCCCATTTCATCTATCATAAAGCGCGCAGTTTCAAGGTCGGTTATAAAGATATTGACATACCCGCCTAAAAGAGTCGCTTTAATAGATTCCGCTTTGCTTTTGCCATTGGCGATTGCGATGGTTTTACATTTCTTTAGCTTGTCTAACGTTATGCCGATGGACCGGCTGCTCATTTCCGTTTTAATCAGGCTGCCTTTGCTGTCTATGTAG
>JAEWUH010000075.1 GCA_023397245.1 Bacillota bacterium
GTATAACCGTCTGGAAGGCGAAAAAATTTTATCGTGTCGGCAACATAATATACATGAAAAAGACGTCCAAATAAGTATCTGACAATATTCTTTGCCAATCATCCTATATTTCATATTGTGTTTATTGCATTTGCCGGGTCGGGTTGTTATACTAATATATTATACCGAAATAACTGGAAGCATGGAGGAAGAACGCAAATGCAGAAGGATCCCAAGCGCCGCATCGATATGCGCACACTGATTATCCGGATTGTAGCGCTTGCCTGCGCCGCGATCATTGCCGGTTCCGCGTTGATCGGAATATTTTTCAGCTGAACAATTAAGGCGTTTCTTCGCCGGATTTTAACCGCTTTTTGCCTGAAACAGGTTGCATAAGCCCCACGGTTGAGTTAGAATAATGAAAAGCTTTGCTCATTTAAATCAGGAAAGAATCGAATTGCTTTCGGCCGCATCAGAGCTTTTGCTCGGGTGCGGCATCTTTTGATGTGGAGGTTGCGCGATGTTTTATCAAAAAGAGATCGAAACTATGAAGCGCGCGGATATTGAAGCGCTTCAGCTTTTAAAGCTGAAGAAAATGGTTGACTACTGTTACAACAACGTACCGTTTTATCACGAACGGCTCGGCGCTGCGGGCGTGACCGGCGATAAAATCAAGACGCTGTCCGATATTCAGTACATACCGCTTACCACAAAGGACGACGTGCGCGACCATTACCCGTTCGGACTTCTGGCGCAGCCGATGAAGAAAATCGTTCGTATCCACGCTTCTTCGGGTACCACCGGGAAGCCGACCGTCGGTGTTTATACAAAAGAAGACCTTGACGTCTGGGCGGATATTGTGGCCCGCGTTGCGGTGGCCGGCGGCGTAACGGAAGACGATGTGATGCAGATTTCGTTCGGCTACGGTCTGTTTACCGGCGCGCTGGGGCTGCACTACGGTCTGGAACGCATCGGCGCGGCCGTGATTCCGGCTTCCTCCGGCAATACGGCGAAACAGCTTCTGATGTACCGCGATTTCGGTGTGACCGGAATTGTTGCCACGCCCTCCTACGCGCTGTACCTGGGCGAAATGAAGAAGGAGGAGCCGGGCTATTCCAAAGACAAGTATAAACTGCGGCTCGGCCTTTTGGGCAGCGAGGGCTGCACGCCGGAGATGCGGGACCAGATTGAGAAGAACATGGGCATTTTCGTCACTGATAACTACGGCATGACGGAGCTGACCGGCCCGGGCGTTTCCGGGGAATGCGAACTGCGGTGCGGCATGCATTTTGCAGAGGATCACTTCCTGCCGGAAATCATTCATCCGGAAACGCTGGAGCGCAAAGCGCCGGGCGAAGCGGGCGAACTGGTGGTTACCACGCTTTCGCGCATGGGAATGCCGATGCTGCGCTACCGCACGAAGGATATTACGAAAATTAATTATGAACCGTGTGCGTGTGGACGTACACACGCCCGCATGGAAAAGGTCATGGGGCGTACGGACGATATGCTGATTATCAAGGGTGTCAACGTATTTCCGTCCCAGATTGAAAGTGTGCTGGTCGGCATGGAACACATCGGCCCGCATTATCAGCTTGTGGTACGGAAAAGGAACTATATGGACAATCTCGAGGTCAAGGTGGAACTGACCGGAGGGGAACTGCTGGAAAGCTACGGGGAACTGGAAGCGCTGCAGAGAAGGATTCACGACCGGCTCAAAAGCGTGCTGGGACTGGAAACCAAGGTCACCCTCGTCGAGCCGAAATCGCTGGAGCGGTTCCAGGGCAAGGCAAAACGAGTCCTTGATCTTCGCAATGTGAAGGAGGAAACAGAATGAAAGAACTGTTGCTGGGCAACGAGGCGGTAGCGCGCGGCCTGTATGAGGCCGGCGTAAGGGTGGTATCCAGTTACCCGGGAACGCCGAGTACGGAAATCACGGAAACCGCCGCAAAATACGATGAAATTTACTGCGAATGGGCGCCGAACGAAAAGGTGGCGGCAGAGGTTGCCGCGGGCGCGTCCTTCGGCGGCGCGCGTTCCTTCTGCGCTATGAAGCACGTCGGTTTGAACGTGGCCGCCGACCCGCTGTTTACCATGTCCTATATCGGCGTGAACGGCGGCATGGTGTTCGGCGTGGCCGACGATCCGGGACTGCATTCCTCGCAGAACGAGCAGGATTCCCGCAATTACGCCATCGCGGCAAAGGTTCCCATGCTGGAGCCCGCCGATTCTGCGGAATGCTGCGACTTTGCAAAGCTTGCCTACGAGCTTTCCGAGCAGTTCGACACGCCGGTGATTTTACGGCTTACCACGCGCGTTTCCCACTCCCGCAGTGTTGTGGAGCTGGGCGAACGCAGAGAAATCGAACTGAAACCTTATGAAAAGAACCCCGCAAAGAACGTGATGCTTCCCGCTTTTGCCAAGCCGAAACACACCGTGGTGGAGGAACGCACAAAGAAGCTTGCCGCGTGGGCGGAGCAGTGCGATATCAATAAAATTGAGGATAATAAAGCTGAAATCGGCGTGATCGCCGCGGGCGCGGTTTACCAGTACGCCAAAGAAGCGCTCGGCGATACCGTATCCTATCTAAAGCTCGGCATGGTGAACCCCCTGCCTGTGGAGCTGATCAAAAAATTTGCCGCTTCGGTGAAAAAGCTGTATGTGATTGAGGAACTGGACGATGTCATCGAGAGCCACTGCCGCAAAAACGGCATCGCGGTTTACGGCAAGGACGTGTTCCCGCGCTGCGGCGAATTTTCTCAGAATGTTATCCGCAAATGCATGCTCGGTGTGGAGCCGGAAACCAAATCGGTTCAGGAAGCCGTTCCGGTGCGTCCTCCGGTCATGTGCTGCGGCTGCCCGCACCGCGGACTTTTCTATTCGCTGAAAAAGGCGAAGGTCTATGTCAGCGGCGATATCGGCTGCTATACGCTCGGAGCTTCCGCCCCGCTGGGCGCGATGGACACCTGCGTCTGCATGGGTGCTTCAGTTTCCGGTCTGCACGGTTTCAACAAGGCGCGCGGCGCCGAAGCCGAAAAGAAGAGCGTTGCCGTTATCGGCGACTCCACCTTTATCCATTCCGGTATTACCGGCCTAATCGACATCGCGTATAATCGCAGCAATTCCGTTGTAATTATCCTCGATAACTCCATTACCGGCATGACGGGCCACCAGCAGAACCCGACCACCGGCTACACCATAAAGGGCGACCCCACCAGCGCGGTTAATCTGGAAGCGCTGTGCCGTTCCGTCGGCATTGAACGCGTGCGCGTGTGCGACCCGTATAATCTGAAAGAGATACAGACGGCGCTCAGGGAAGAGCTGGAAGCGGACGGCCCGTCGGTTATCATCAGCCGCCGTCCCTGCGCCCTGCTGAAATATGTGAAGCACAAGCCTTCGCTCGCCGTGGATACGGAGAAGTGCGTGGGCTGCAAGGCCTGCCTCGGCATCGGCTGCCCCGCAATCAGCGTGAAGAACGGCAAGGCCTCCATTGACCGCACCCAGTGCGTGGGCTGCGGCGTCTGCGTGAGCCTTTGCGCTAAAGCCGCGATTACAGCACAGGAGGCGAAAGCATGAGCAAGGTTAAGAGCGTAATCATTGTCGGAGTTGGCGGGCAGGGAACCCTGCTTGCAAGCCGGGTTCTGGGCAGCGCGATGCTCAGCCGCGGCGTAGATGTAAAGGTTTCCGAGGTGCACGGCATGAGCCAGCGCGGAGGTTCGGTTGTTACCTATGTCCGTTACGGGGATAAGGTTTATTCTCCGGTTATCGAGCAGGGCGAGGCGGATGTTGTTCTCGCGTTTGAGGCGCTGGAGGCCGCGCGTTTCCTGCCTTGGCTCAAGCCGGGCGGAACCGTGATTGTGAACACGCAGCAGATCGACCCCATGCCCGTGGTAACGGGGAACGCCGTGTATCCGGAGGATATCATCGGCGCGGTGGAGGAGCAGGGCGTAAAGGTCATCGCGTTTGACGCACTGAGCCTTGCGGAACAGGCCGGCTCCGTAAAGGCGGTCAACGTTGTGCTCATCGGTGCAATGGCAAGACGCCTTGAAATTGAGAAAGAAGTCTGGATCGAAACGATTAAAGAGACCGTACCGCCCAAATTCATTGACATGAACCTGAAAGCGTTTGAACTGGGCTACGGCGCAGAGAAAATATAGGAAATATGTGATGGGAGAGTTGAGAACAATGCAAGGCAATTATTTTGAACCGGAGCTGGAATGTGCTTCGCGCGACGTTCTGCATTACATTCAGTCCAAAAAGCTGGTCAAAATGGTGGAGCGCTGCTACAACCATGTTCCGACCTATAAAAAGCGGTTTGACGAAATGGGGCTGAAGCCCGGCGATATCAAATCGATTGACGATATTTCGAAGCTGCCATTTACATACAAAAACGATCTGCGCGACAACTATCCGTTCGGAATGTTCGCCGTGCCGAAAGAGGAGCTTGTGCGTGTGCACGCTTCCTCCGGTACAACAGGGAAGCAGACGGTCGTGGGCTATACCAAAAACGATATCGACGTGTGGGCGCGCTGCGCCGCGCGCTGCATTGCCTCGGCGGGCGGAACAAAATCCGATTATATCCATATTTCCTACGGCTACGGCCTCTTCACCGGCGGCATGGGCATCCACTACGGCGCGGAACGGCTGGGTGCCACGGCGATTCCGGTTTCCACCGGCAACACCAAACGGCAGGTGCTCATCATGCAGGACTTCGGTTCCAACATCCTCTGCTGCACCCCGTCCTATGCCATGTATATCGGCGAAACCATCCGCGATATGGGCATTGACCCTAAAACGCTGCAGCTCCGCGCGGGTATTTTCGGCGCGGAACCGTGGACGGAGGCCATGCGCAAAGAGATTGAGCGCCTTCTGGCAATCAAGGCCTACGACATTTACGGCCTTTCCGAAATCGCGGGTCCGGGTGTTGCGAGCGAGTGCGCGATGCAGAACGGCATGCATATCAACGAGGATATGTTCTACCCTGAGGTCATCAATCCGGAAACCGGCGAGCCGGTGCCGGACGGCGAGTACGGCGAGCTGGTGTTTACCTGTATCGGCAAGGAAGCGCTCCCGCTCCTGCGCTACCGCACCAAGGATATCTGCAAGCTGGACCGCACCCCCTGCGAATGCGGGCGCACCTTTGTGCGCATGGCCAAGCCGCGCGGAAGAACGGATGATATGCTGATTATCCGCGGCATCAACGTGTTCCCGTCCCAGATTGAAAGCGTGCTGCTGAGCCTCGGCATGGCGCCGAACTATCAGCTTGTGATCGACCGCGTGAACAACCTCGATACCATGGAGGTTCAGGTAGAGATGAACGAGGCCATGTTCTCGGACACCGTGCGCGACCTTGAAAAGGTCAGCGCCAAGATTGCCGCCGCGCTCCAGTCGACGCTCAACGTCGTGGCGAAGGTTCGCCTGCTTGAGCCCAAATCCATTCCGCGCTCGGAGGGCAAAGCAAAAAGAGTCATTGATAATCGTAAGGTTTGATTGTATAATAATGTCAGGCAGTCGATAAAATTGCGCAGCCGCAGAATTGCGCTGCAATTTTGCTTGCTGCGTTGGCTGCATCTGCAAATTTCGGTCACATGGAGTATGCGCTCTCATTTGCAGACCTGCCGCCTTGCCCTGCACAATTTTTAAATGCCTGAAAGTTTGCTCTGAATATTAAAATATAAAGGGGAGGAATTGCAATGCAGATACAGCAGCTGTCTATCTTTATTGAGAACAAGTCGGGACGCCTTGCGGAAATCACCGAGGTTCTGGCGGCGGCGGGCATTGATATCCGCGCGATTTCCGTAGCGGATACAAGCGATTTTGGGATTCTCCGCCTCATTGTAGATAAGCCGGATCAGGCGGTGGAAGCGCTCAAGCAGGCGGGACTTACGGTTTCGCTTACCAACGTGATCGGCATGGGTATTGACGATACGCCGGGCGAGTTTTCCAAAGCGATGCGCGTGCTTGCCGACCACGGCATCGGCGTGGAGTATATGTACGCGTTCATCAGCCGCGACAAAGGCAAGGCCTACGTCATTCTGCGCGTGGAGGACAGCGCCAAAGCGGTGGAGGTTCTTTCCGGCAGCGGAATCAAGATTTTAGACCCGCAGGAAATCTACGGGATGTAATTTAAAACCAAACATTATAAAAAGTCCGGCCGCCTCACAGATGTACTGTGGGACGGCCGGTTTGCTGTATCAATACCTTTGAACAATTCAAAACTCAGGATTCTTTTCCCGCCTGGATAAAATCAATCCCGGCGCCGTAGGGGTGGAACACGATGCCGGTCACGCCCTTTGCGGAAGCATAGTAATGCTTTTCGTAATAGAGCGGGTAAAAGGCCCCCTGCTGGTTCAGGTACTTTTCGGCGTTCGCGTAAACAGCTGCTGCTGTGTTGCCGGTCTTTTTCTGGGCGTCGGCCAGCAGTGCGTCAAAGGCGGGATCGTTCAGGTGCGCGGGGTTTTCGGCCGAACCGCTTCCGAACAGGGAAAGCGTGGAAAGCGGGCCGTCGCTTGCGGGCCTTACGGAGCAGAGCGCAATCTGATAATCCCCGGATTTTACGCGCTGGGCGAGCGTGTCGCTGTCCAGCGGATCAATATTGAAATACTCCATGAATTTGGAATTCCAGGAGGAAAGCATTTCGGTGAGCATCAGTTTTACGGATGAGTTTTCCGGGCAGAGCACGCTGATGCTTTTCAGCTCGGGCTGAGAAAGCTCGGAAAGCCCGGCCTTTAAAAGGGAAGCGGCGGTTTTGTCCTCCTTCAGGTAAAACGGGCCGCCGGTCACGAGGGTGCGGTAATTTTCACCCTGAAAGGTAACGGAGGGGTTTAGAATGTAATCAGCCTTTGAAACGCCCACGGGCAGATGGCTGAGCACTGCGGAACGGCTGAAAGCCTGAATAAACGCCCTGCGTATTTTAAGGTTTTTCATATAATCGGACTTTGTGTTGAAGCAGAGCCCCCACGTCGTATCCTCAAACGAGGCCAGCGTGCAGTCCGCCGCGGCTGCCGCACTGATCCGGTCGGCAGGCATTTCAATGGCGTCCACTGTCCCCGCGGTCAGAGCCTTTAAGGGGTCGGAAACATCCGTTTCCTTGCTGCCGATGGAAAATTTCAGATTGGAGGGCAGCGGCTTGCGGTTTCCGGAGTAGGTATCGGAACGCACCAAGTTCAGGTATTTGCCGTGTTCCCAGCCGTATTTGCCGTCGATTTCAAACGGGCCGTTACCCAGCAGGTATTTCCGTTCCAGCCCGTACCGGCCGGAGGTACTCTCAAAGAAGCTCCGGCTGCAGGGCATAAATACCGCGGTCGCCGTAAGGGCGGGGAAATCGGGATAGGAATAGGCAAGGTCTATGATAAGGGTATGGTCGTCCTTTGCGGTCACGCCAAGCTGGCTTGCCGGCAGCTTCCCGCTGTAGATCTCCCTTGCATTTTTTATGCAGAACATGGAAGCGCAGGTTTTTGAACCGGTCGCGGGGGAAAGCGCGCGCTGAAACGCATAGACAAAATCCGCGGCGGTCACGGGCGTTTTGTCGCTATCCGACCATTTGGCGCTATCGCGCAGGGTAAAGGTAAATTCGGTGCTGTCCGCATTGCTTTCCCACTTTTCGGCAACGCCCGGATAGGGCTTGTTGTCGGAACCGAGGCGGGTCAGGCCCTCGAAAAGCGCTTCCACCGCAATCACGGAGGAACTGTCCGAAGCAACCTGCGGATCAAGCGTTTTCGGTTCTGCGGAAAGATTAAAATTGATCGTCTTATCCGCGTTTTTTGCTGCTTTTTTTTCACACGCGGAGAATGTAAACAGTATGGAAAGGCAGAGAAATACTGCCGTAAATCGTTTGAAAATCAGCGGAATCACTCCCAATAATGGCGTAAATTCATTTTAACATCTTTTCTCAGGTAATGCAACGAGGTTTACATAATTGTTATGATTCAAACCGCAGAATTATTATTTGCGCGGCAATGCGGAATAGGGCTGCCAAATTCTGAAAGAAAAGAGATAAAATTAAAAAAGGTGTTGACAAAAGAGTGCGGCGGGAATATAATGCAGACACAAGCTACGAGATACGAAATATTCAGGAGGTGAAACAATGAATTATAATGAGCTGACGGATTTTCTGTTTGACCATATGAAAAAAATATTTTTTCCGCAGGAATGGCTGAAGATCGATTTGAAATTTTCAAAGTCGGAGCTGTTCGCCATGCTGGTAATTGATAAACGCGGAGAAATCACCATGTCCGAGCTGGCGGAGTATATCAATTCCCCCTTGAGCACCGCAACCGGGATTGCTGACCGTTTGGTAAAAGGCGGCTTTTTGAAAAGGGAAAGAAGCGAGGAAGACCGGAGGATTGTGGTGCTGCGCCTTGGCGAAAAGGGAACACAAATTGTCGGGAATTTAAAGGAGCTGATATCCGGCTATATCGATACGGTCTTTGAGGAGCTCAGCCCGGAGGAAACCGAGTTTTTGATCCGTATCATTGTGAAAATTGTGAACCGCCTGCAGGAAGGGTCTGTCGGAAAGCCTGCGGACCAGGCGAACAAGCTCCGCAAAATCGAAATCGAATAGGCTATGTTTCAAATTTATGAAGCAGGGCCTTGAAGGTTTCTTTTTTGCCAAATACTTCGTAACTCGTAATATTTGAAACGTGAACTGAATGAATCGGATAAGGAGAATGGATATGAGAATCATCATTTATACCGGAAAAGGCGGGGTGGGCAAAACAAGTGTTGCCGCCGCCACAGCGGTCAAAAGCGCGGAGCGGGGACTGAAAACCCTTGTGGTCAGCACCGATCCCGCACACAGTCTGGGGGACTCCTTTGACCGCCGGCTTTCGAACGAACCGGTTGAAATCATGGAGAATCTTTGGGCGCAGGAGATTGATACCATTCATGAGGTGGAGGAAGGCTGGGGCAAGGTCCAGAAATATCTTACGGATCTTTTTACGTCAAAAGCGATCAAAGACATTACCACGGAGGAACTTACCGTGTTCCCCGGCATGGAAGATCTGCTCAGTCTCCTGCGTATTCTGAAATACTACAAGGAGGGCCGATTTGAAGTCATCCTTGTGGACTGTGCGCCGACGGGCGAAACCCTTGCGCTGCTAAGCTTCCCGGAGATGCTCCGGTGGTGGATTGAAAAGCTGTTCCCGGTTAAGAAGAAGATTATCCGCGTTGCGCGCCCCATTGCGGAGCCGCTTCTCGGCGTTCCGATGCCTTCCGACGAGGTGCTCGACGAGCTGGACAAAATCTATTACCAGCTGGACGAGATGAAGAAAATCTTTTCCGACCGGAAAACGACAAGCATACGAATCGTTGTGAACCCGGAGAAAATGGTTGTCAAGGAAGCCCAGCGCAGCTTTACCTATCTCAATATCTATGACTTCAATGTAGACGCGGTGATCGTGAACCGCGTGATCCCGGAAAACGTAACGGATGATTACTTTAAGGTCTGGAAGGATATCCAGAAAAAGTACCGTGCCGAAATTCAGGAAAGCTTTTCGCCGGTGCCCATCTACTACGCGCCTCTGTTTGAAACCGAGGTGGTCGGAACGGCTATGCTGAACCGTATGGCCGCGGAAGTATTCGGGGAGGAAGACCCGGTCGGAATCAAATTTGACGGCAGGACGCAGCAGGTGGAAAAGGATGGGGAAGATTATATCCTTTCCATTGCCATGCCGTTCGTTGAAAAAAGCGACCTTGCTCTGAACCAAAAGGGCGACCAGCTTATCATAAAAGCCGGAGCCATCAAGAGAAGCATCACGCTGCCCAGAACCCTGCTGAATTTCACGGTGAAAAAGGCCGTGTTTGAAAAAGATGTGCTGAAAATACGTTTTGGAGGGGAAAGCAATGAATGAAGAGCTGCTGAAAAAAGCAATCCGTTTCAAACTGGAACTGGCGGATTCCATGCTGGACTGCCTGCCGCCCAAAATGTCGTCCGAAATAAGAAGCCTGCGCAGGACGGCGGCCGAATGTCTGAACGATTATGAAAAAGAAACGCACAGTCCGGCTTCCCCAAAAGAAAGCCCGGACGGCGGCCTGAAGCATGTCCCGATCGAATAGATGAGTCAGCCCCCCGCGGCCGGAAAAGAAACCGGCTGCAGGGGGATTTGCATATCAAAATAATAATCCAAAATACTATTTCATATTCGCGTAAACTAAGGTATAATAGGAATACCAAAATAAGGAATGGAGGAAAGCAGTATGGCAAACAAAAATGCGAAGTTTTTTATCTGTAAGCATTGCGGAAATTTTGTAGGAATGATTTACAACAGCGGAGCATCAATGATCTGCTGCGGCGAACCGATGACGGAGCTGGTTCCGAACACAGCGGAGG
>JAEWUH010000096.1 GCA_023397245.1 Bacillota bacterium
AACCTGCAGGAGTATGTCTATATTCAGAAGTGCCGTTTCGGAGACCGTATCAAATTTCTCTTTGACGTGAATCCGGCCTGCGAATCACAGCAGCTTCCCTGCATGATTTTTCAGCCGCTTGTAGAAAACTCCATAACGCACGGTCTGGGTTCTCTCATCAACGGGGGCCGGATCGTAATACGCGTTTTTCATAACGACCGCTGGAACTGCCTTGAGGTGGAAGACAACGGCGTAGGGATTGCCGCGGAGGAGTTGGAGCGGCTTCGCACTTCCATTTACAACAGCAACGCGGAGCTTTCGGATCAGCACATTGGGCTGCAGAATGTTTATCTCCGTTTAAAGCTGTTCTTCGGAGGCGACATTGATTTCCTGATTGACAGTACGCCGCATCGCACTTTGGTTCATATCGGAATCCCCTGGGGCCTGTAGAGATTCCCTACGAAAAGGTGGTGGTAAAATGCACACGATGGTAATCGCCGACGACGAGGAGATTGAGCGGAAATCCCTGTCCCTTTTAATGAAGAAGGAGTTTCCGGATATCCAGATCGTCGGGCTTGCGCAAAACGGCGCGGAGCTTGTATCCCTGATTGACCAGCATAAACCGGATATTGCGATCGTGGACGTGAACATGCCCGGTATCAACGGGATCGACGCCATTCAGCTGGTAAGCTCCATGAACGTATCCACCCGCTTTATCATCAATACCGCATACAGCGATTTTGAGTATGTGCAGCGGGCGTTATCCCTAAAAGTGGATTACTATATTCTAAAGCCGCAGAAACGGACCGATACCGTTGCGGTAATCCGCAAGCTCTGCAATGAGATTGACAAGGCGCAGGCATACCGAAAGAGCCGCAACCAGGTTGATGAGCTGTTTAACAATATCCAGCCGGTCATTGAAAGCGAAATTATCTATTCTATTTTTATTGGAGAGCCGGCATCCTCCAGTTTTTCCATGTGGTGTGAAATCAACGCCGTACAGTTTTCCGGCGGAGTCATGGTATCCCTGATCCCGGTTGACACCGCGGACGGCGTTCTGTCAGCCTGCGACAAAAACCGGCTTCGCAATTATCTGCACAGCGCGCTTCAGGACGTATGTACGCTGCTTGCTACGATAAACGATTCCAGCATAAACATGCTGTTTTTCATTTCATCAAAGGACAAGGACCATTGGGAATCCTGGCTTTCGGATGTACTGCAGGTGCTGTTCGACAAATTGAAGAACTATTCCGGCCTGCTGGTGCGGGCCGGGGTCGGTCGGTACTGCGCGGCGTTTGAAAAGATGCCTGATTCCTACCGTGAAAGCATTGCCGCCCTGCGCAGCATAACGGACGTTCAAATCAGTTTTTACCGCTCCGCCGCGGGAAACGTAGACTCAAACTATTTGATGCAGCTGGCCGGCGATCTTATAAAATGCGTACGGGCCGGGAATCTTCAAAAGCTGGATACCCTCCTCATGACGGAAGCGCCTGCCTTGAAATCGGACGCGTCCATTCCAATGTATCTCTGGCGCTCCTGTCAGAATATCGCCTTAAAAGCGCCCAACACCAACCCTGCCGAGCTGCAGAATTTTTTCAGTATCACGCTGCATCAGATGGAGTCTAAAGCAAACCCCGATTACCGAGTCCGCCAGATCAGTGAAAATCTGAAGCTTTTAACCGGTATGCTGCGCAGCAGCAAAACAAACGACTCGAACCCCTATGTCTTAAAGGCGCAGAAGTTCATCGAGGAAAACTATAAAAAGGATCTGTCCCTGGAATCAGTGTCCGATCAAATCGGGATCAGCCCGTTTTATCTCAGCCGCCTGCTGAAACAGGAACTGGGTCAGACGTTTATCGGCTATCTTACCCAGGTAAGGATGCAGGAAGCAATAAAGCTGGCCAGCATCACGCGCCTTTCCATTAAAGAAATCGCGGAGCGGACGGGTTACTCCAATTCAACCTATTTTTGCCGGGTGTTCAAAAAATTCACCGGGCAGACAATTGGCGGGTACCGGGAAAGCAGCGGCAGTTAAAAAAGAAAACCCGCCAAAACGGCGGGTTTTCTTTTTTTATTATGGTACGACCAGGCCTGTAAGCCGAGTTCTGTCGTGAACAGCCATCTATCTTGGCCGGATGTTGCCATCGCGGCTCAGTGCCACCTTCTCGGGACGCGCCGGGCAGGCGCATCATGTCCCTCTGCGGTGTTGCTCCGAATAGGGTTTGCAGAGCCGCGCGGTCTCCCGCGCGCTGGTGAGCTCTTACCTCGCCTTTCCACCCTTACCGTTTCCGGCGGTATATCTCTGTTGCACTTTCCCTGGGGTTGCCCCCGGCGGCCGTTAGCCGTTATTCTGCCCTGTGGAGCTCGGACTTTCCTCGGATACGTCCTTTCAGACTGCACCCGCAGCTGTTCAGCCTGCTCGCAAAGTTTATTTTAACTGTTTTTCGGGTTCCTGTCAACCTTCTCGGGCTGTTACATTTTTCCTTGCTTTTTTTAAAAAGAATAGCTTGAAATCAGGCGGTTCTTTTCATTCCAGAGCTTCTGCGACAAATCCACATAGTACTGGTGCGGGTTTTCAAAGCGGGTCACTTCATCCCACAGCGTGTCCACCTGCTGCATGCAGTACTCCTTGATCTCCTTCAAGCTGCGGGGCGTGGTAATATTTCTGCCGTTTTCAAAAATTTTCTGCTGCAGCTCTACCGCGCGGAAGTTGGTTACGGTTTTGCGCTTCCAGATGTGGTCGGGGTCAAAAATCTCATACGGCTTTTCGTCGTCGATCACCTCGTCGTGTAAGGTAATCA
>JAEWUH010000130.1 GCA_023397245.1 Bacillota bacterium
CCGCACAGCCTTTCAAATATATTCAGGTTAACTCTGCTATTTATATAAAATTTAACTTGTCTATTGACAATTTTTAGGACATATGATAGTATAAAAATGTAATCAGTTACATAGTAATTTAATATCCAAAAAATAAAGAATAATCATTGTTAAAAAATTCCTGATTTTATGTTGGATTTTCAATGATTTAATTTTATAAGTAAAATGTAATCGATTACATATTAGATACACGGGGTGTGCCAAATATGAGTACAATTGCGGAGGTTGCTAAAGAAGCCGGCGTTTCGGTGGCAACCGTATCCAGGGTTATCAACAAAGCCGGCGTCGTCTCGCCGGAAACGCAGCAAAAGGTTTATGCCGCCATTGCCAAATTCGATTATCACCCGAATGTCTGGGGACGCAACCTGCGCAGGCATGAAAGCAGGATGCTGCTTGTTCTGATCCCCAATATTACAAATCCCTATTATTCGGAAATTGTAAAGGGGATTGAGGACGCGGGAAGACGGAACCATTACAGCACAATGCTCTGCATTACGGATATGGACAGACGGCGCACGGAGGAATATTTTGACCTGCTGCGCAGCGGTCGTGCGGACGGTGCGATTTTAATGGACACCTGCAGGGAAGACAAGGACGTTTCGCAGCTTGCCAAAAGCTTTCCGGTTGTGCAGTGCTGCGAATATTGCAGCGATGAAAATGTGAGTCATGTGTCCATCGACAATTTCAAGGCCTCCTATGAGGTCGTGCGCTTTTTATGCTCCATCGGTTACAGGCGCATCGGATTTATCGGTTCGACCAATCAGTTTATATCGACCCGGCAGCGCTGTCTGGGCTATAAGCAGGCCCTGACGGAAAACGGGCTGCCTTTTGACGGTGACTCCGTTTCGTATGCGGATGCGGATTATAATTTCCAGTCCGGCGTGCGTGCCGCCAAAGCGCTTTTAACCGCGCCCGAAAGGCCCGATGCGATTTTCTGCATATCGGATGTCCTTGCGCTTGCGGCTATCCGCGTGGCGGAGGAACTGCATCTGCGGGTGCCGGAGGACCTGACCGTGGTTGGGTTTGACGACGTGGAATATGCCACCATGTTCCGGCCGATGCTCACGACGGTGAGCCAGCCCTGCTACATGCTGGGCAAAACCGCCTGCGAGCTGCTTGTGGAACAGATCAACGGCGCTCCTGCCCGCTCCGTTTTTCTGGAGCACAGGGTTATACTTCGCGATTCGTCGGTAAGTCATACCGGTGAATAAATAAATGTGGTTAGTAAAAGGAGAGAGTTCGTATGAAAAAGTTATTGGCACTGTTACTGTCGGCAATGATGACACTGTCGTTAGCGGCGTGCGGCGGTCCCGCAGCTGCTACGGCTGCGTCCAACGCCGGGTCGCAGGCGGCGGTCAGTCAGACGCCTTCCGAGGCGGCTTCTCAGGCGGTAAGCCAGGCGGCTGCTTCCGGCGCCAAGAAAATCGGGATTCTGGCCCCTGCGGTTACGCACGGCTGGGTCGCTGCGGTGGCCTATCATGCGGAAGCCCGCTGCAAAGAGCTCGCCGGAAAAGTGGAATACAAGCTTTACACCAGCAACAACGCGGAAGAAATGACCACCCAGCTGGACGATCTTATGACCTGGGGGGCACAGGCTATCGTTGCGTTCCCGCAGTGGAAAGGCATGGAAGAGCCAATTAAGAAAGCATTGAACGCAGGAATTAAAGTAGTAAACTTTGATATCGAAATCAATGCGGACGGCGTTTACCGTGTATCCGGAGACAACGAAGGCATGGGCGTGCAGGGCGCGAAATATGTTGTCGATAAAATCGGCACGTCGGGAACCGTGGTCATTCTGGATGTTCCGACTTCGGGCTCGGTTGCCCAGCTGCGCAAAAAGGGCTTTACCGAAACCATTGCCAAGATTGCGCCGAGCATGAAGATGATTACATATGCGACAAAGTTCACCCGTGAAGACGGTTTGAAGGACTTCGCGGATATTCTGACGAAGAACCCGAAGATTGACGCCGTATATTCCATGGACGACGAAACCTCCATCGGCGTATTGCAGGCCATCAAGGAGGCCGGACGCTCGGATATCAAAGTGGTGACCGGCGGCGGCGGATGCCAGGAATATTTCAAGATGATGCCGGAAAACAAGAACATCTGGATCGAATCTGCTCTGTACAGCCCGTCCATGGTGCGTGACGCGGTGGACGTTGCCGTTGACCTGCTGGACGGAAAGACCGCCGATAAAGTCAAGATCATCCCGACCACCATCGTGGACCGCGATAATTGGGAAAAGTATAAGGATGATAAATCTCCGTACTGATAATAAGTTGATTCGCAGAGAGGCTGTGGCATTGCCATAGCCTCTTACTGAAAGGACGGAGGATGTTATGACTCTTGAAATGCAGAATATCTGTAAGAAGTTCGGAAGCAATTCCGTATTGAAAAGCGTCGGGTTTTCCGTGGAAGGCGGAAAAATCTGCGCGCTGATCGGGGAAAACGGAGCGGGAAAGTCCACCCTTATGAACATTCTGGGCGGCGTATTGCCGGCCGATTCCGGCGAAATACTTTTGGACGGCAAGCCGGTCGCGTTTCATAATCCTTCGGAATCCCTGGGGGCGGGCATTGCTTTTATCCACCAGGAGCTCAACCTGATCAATGACCTGCCGATTTTTGAAAACATGTTTATCGGCAGGGAACTCAAGAAAAAAAACGGTTTCCTGGACATGGATTCCATGTACCGGAAAACGAAGGAAATGTTCGATAAAATGGGATTCGAGCTGGACCCGAACACAGTAGTAAGAGATCTGGACGCATCCTATAAGCAGATTGTGGAAATATTCCGCGCGCTGATGATGGATGCCTCCATCATCATTATGGATGAACCGACCACCTCCCTGACGGATTCGGAGGTTGAGCGGGTTTTCGGTATGATGAAAACCCTGAAGGAGCATGGGGTCGGCATCGTATTTATTTCGCATAAACTGAAAGAGGTTATGAAGATCTGCGACCGGTACACGGTCCTGCGGGACGGGAACATGGTCGCGTCCGGCGAGACCTCCGAGGTTACTGCCGACGATCTGGCGCGTTTTATGGTGGGCCACGATGTACGCACACAGGCCCTGCAGCGCCAAAGGGAAATAAAAAAAGAGGTCCTCCGCTGTGAAAATCTTTCCAACGGCGCTTATTTTCAAAACATTTCATTTCAGGTGCATTCCGGCGAAGTGATGGGCGTAACCGGACTTTTAGGGGATGGCCGCAGCGAACTGTTCCAGACCATTTTCGGCGTATGCGGCGATTATACCGGAACCGTTTACCTGGAACAAAAGCCGGTTAAAATGAAAAGTCCCATGCAGGCTCTGGAGCTTGGAGTTGGGTATGTGCCCCGGAACCGGAAGGAAAACGGCATTATCAAGGACATGGATATTTTAGAGAACGGTTCCATCGTTACTCTGCCGAAGCTTGTAAGACATGGCCTGATTGACCGATCCCGCCAGAACAGTGAGTTTGACAGGCAGGTTCAGGATTTACATATAAAAATGGGGAAAAAGTCGAATCCGATTACCAGTCTTTCGGGCGGAAACCAGCAAAAGGTAGTTCTTGCCAAGTGGCTCAGCGCCGATCCGAGAGTCCTCATTCTGGATAACCCTACTCAGGGGGTGGACGTGGGCGCTAAGGAAGAGATTTACGATATTATTTTAAAGCTGGCGGATAAAGGCGTGGCAATCATCGTCCTTTCAAGCGAGGCGCAGGAGATTATCCGGGTATGCGACAGAGCGCTGGTTATGTATCACGGAACCATACAGGGCGAAGTTTCCGGAAACAAAATGAATGAACAGGACATCATGCGTCTTGCCACCGGCGGCAGTTTATCAGGAATCGAGGAGAAAACGAATGAATGAAACGGCGAAAAACAATAAACAGAATCCTATAACATGGTTTGCGGCAATGTGGAAGACGCATCCGTTGTTCAGCACCGGCATCGCCCTGCTCCTGATGGTTATTCTTCAGACTTTGGCGCTCGGCTTTAATTTCAGTTCCTTTGGGGCCTGGTTTACTACATGGATTAACAACTGGATCAATATTCTGCGCAATAATGCCGCAATCGGAATTGTTTCCCTCGGCATGACCTTCGTGATTATTTCAAGCGGCATCGATCTTGCCGTGGGTTCCACGCTTGTGGCGGTCGGAGCCGTCATTATGGTGCTGATCGACGGCGGACCCCACGGCATACTCGGTTCCATGGGAATCAGCGGTGTGCCGGCTTTTATCATTGCAATCGTAATCGGACTTCTTGTGGGGGCGGTTCTCGGCGAGTTTACCGGCGTCCTTGTAACCAATGGGAAGTTGCCGCCGTTTATCGCAACGCTCGGTACGATGAAAATCTTCCGCAGCGTTACGCAGCAGTGCATGCAGGGATATACGCCTTCGGTGCCGGGCGGCTTTTTAAAGATATCCAGCCTGGATTTCGGCGGCCTGATGTTAATGCCGATCATTTACTGGATTTTGCTTACCGCGGCTCTTTATGTCGTTTCCAAGCGCACCGCCTTTGGCCGTCATGTCATTGCAATCGGTTCCAACGAACGCGCCGCACAGCTTTCCGGAATCAATGTGAGAAAGGTGAAACGCCGCGTTTATGCGCTCATGAGCTTTTTGGTGGCGGTTGCGGCAATCCTGCAGGTTTCCCGCATCGGGTCCATGGATTACGCAAATGCGGGCAGCGGATATGAAATGGACGCAATCGCCGCCACAATCGTCGGCGGCACCAGCATGGCGGGCGGCAAGGGCTCCATCGTAGGCGCAATGCTCGGTATGCTTATTATCGCCGTTATGAATAACCTGCTCAACCTGCTCGGCGTTCCGCCGTTTTTGCGCGAAGCGTTCAAGGGCGTTATCGTTATCTGCGCGGTCCTGCTGCAGAAGAAGGAATCCGATTGAGGGCTGGTTTGCTTGAATGCTTAATGAAAATGAGGTGAATTCCCAATGATTAACGTTGGAATTATTGGATGCGGAAAAATTGCTCAGGTACGGCATATCCCGGAATATGCCGTCAACAGGGAAGTGAAGCTCTCCGGCTATTTCGATATCAATACGGAACGCGCGCACAAGCTTGCCGTCGATTACGGCGGGAAAGCCTATGAATCCTATCAGGCCCTGCTGGCGGACCCGGAAATCGACGCCGTGAGCGTCTGCGCCGCCAATTATGCCCATGCCGAAATCAGTATTGCGGCCCTGCAGGCCGGCAAGCATGTCCTGTGCGAAAAACCGATGGCCACCGCGCTGGAAGACTGCGAAGCCATGGCTGCCGCCGCAAAAAAGGCGGGGAAAATTTTGATGGTCGGCCATAACCAGAGGCTGGCAAAGGCACATGTGAAAGCGAAGGAGCTGCTTGACGGCGGCATCGTCGGCGATATCATTTCGTTCCGTACCATATTCGGCCACGGCGGCCCCGAAACCTGGAGCGTCGACTCCGGTAAGGGCACATGGTTTTTTGACAGACAAAAAGCCGGCATGGGAGCCATGGCGGATTTAGGCATCCATAAAACAGACCTGATTCAGTTTCTGATCGGGCAGAAGGTGGTGGAAACCACCGCAAAGGTAGTCACGCTGAACAAAAAGGACGCTGACGGCAATCTCATCTGCGTGGATGACAACGCCATCTGCATTTACCGCATGAGCGGCGGCGCGCTCGGCACCATGAGCGCGAGCTGGACCTATTACGGGGCGGAAGACAATTCCACCATCCTTTACGGCACGAAAGGCATCATGCGCATTTACGACGACCCTTCCTATTCCATCAAAGTGGTTACCGCGGACGGGGAAATGGTTTTGTTTGATATTGACCGCATTCAGACGAATGAAAACCAGACAAAGTCCGGGGTAATCGATCGGTTTGTCGATTGCATTCTAAGCGGGGATTACTCCGCAAACTGCGGGGAAGAAGCCCTGAGCGCCATGCGTGTGGTGTTCGCAAGCATCCAATCGTCCGAAACCGGGCGTGCAGTCCCGGTTAATCAGGGTTAGGAGGGTTTTGCCATGAAAATGGGTTTTGTAAGCGCCATCCTCGACGGCTGGAGCTTTGAGGAAATGATTGATACCGCCGATAAAATGGGGTTCCGCTGCGTGGAGGCCGCCTGCTGGCCGCAAGGAAAAGCGGAACGCAGATATGCCGGAGTAAGCCATATTGATGTGGATAATCTTACGGATGCGCAGGCGGAACATATCCTGCAGTATTCGTCCGAACACAATGTCGAACTGTCCGCCCTGGCCTTTTATCCGAATACAATGGATGGGGATCCCGTCAAACGCAGCGCCAACATCGCGCATCTTAAAAAAGTGATCGACGCAAGTGCAAAACTCCATGTGAATCTGGTAGCGACCTTTGTCGGGCGGGATCAGACGAAAAATGTGGAAGACAACCTTCTGCTGTTTCAGAAGGTTTGGCCTCCCATCGTCCGTTATGCGGAAGAAAAGGGAGTCCGAATCGCCATTGAAAACTGCCCCATGCTGTTCGGGCCCGACCAGTGGCCCGGCGGGCAGAATCTTGCCTCGTCGCCGAAAATCTGGCGGGAGCTGTTTTCGCTCCTGCCGAGCCAGAATTTTGGCCTGAATTACGACCCCAGCCATTTTGTGTGGCAGATGATGGATTATATCGCTCCCGTGTATGAATTCCGGGATCGGATTTTCCACGTCCATTTCAAGGATATCAAGCTCATTCCCGAAAAGCTGAAGGAAGCGGGGGTCCTGTCCTATCCTCTGGAATATATGGTTCCAAAGCTGCCGGGTCTCGGGGATGTCGATTGGGGCCGGTTTGTTTCAGCTCTTACCGACATCGGCTACGACGGATATTCCTGCATAGAAGTGGAGGACAGGGCGTTTGACGGCAGCCGGGAGGGAATCTTGAAGAGCCTGGAAATTACAAAAAAGTATATGGAGCAGTTTGTCATTTAGTTGAGGCTCATTCGCTTAAATTTTTGAAAAGGAAGGAAGGGCTCGTCTTGCAGAACATTGCCGCCGTAAATTCCAACTGCTACCACGGCTATTCCATTGAGAGTGCGATTGAGGGAATTCACAAAGCCGGTTTCCATTATATCGAACTTACCGCCACAAAGGGATGGACGGAGCACGTTTTTCCAACGATGTCTTTTTCCCGGCTTTGGGATATCCGGGAAGAGCTGAAAAACGCGGATCTGGTTCCGATTGCGATGAGCGGCCACTGCAACCTGATGGACCGGGCACGCCTGAGTGATTTTATAAGCAATATCCGTCTGGCCGGGTTCTTTGGCTGCAAATACATCGTTTCTTCCATCGGCGAAGCCCATATAAAAAACAACGCGGTTTCCACCGACCGGGAGGCTGCGGAAAATATCCGCAGCCTTCTCCCTTACCTTGAAGAAAACGGACTGGAATTGGTCCTTGAGGTGCACGGAGAGCACGGAAGCGGCAGAAGCATAAAATCGGTGACCGACCTCGTGGATTCTGGGTTGGTTTCCATCAATTACGATACGGCGAACGCTATTTTCTACGGGGACGCCGATCTTGCGGAGGACCTGGATTCCTGTATCGGCCGCGTCGGATATATGCATATCAAGGACAAAGCCGGCGAACGCCGGGAGTGGAATTTCCCCGCCCTTGGAAAGGGCTGTGTGGATTTCCCGATGATCTTTGAGAAGCTCAGAAAAGCGGGGAATAACTGCCCGCTGAGTATAGAAATCGAATTTACGGAAAGCGGTTCCGAAAGTGTCGAAGAGGTTGACCGGGCGGTTGCGGATTCCGCGCTTTATCTGCAGAAACTGGGTTTTCGCCTATAAGGACGGTATTTTCTGAAAGATAGGGGTGACAGCATGATACGGATTGGAATTGTGGGTGCCGGCGGCATGGGTACCGTGCATTATAATAACTACGCCCGTATTGACGGGTGCCGGGTTGCGGCGGTTGTGGGCAGGTCGCCGCAGGAAAGGGAACGTGCCGCGGAATGGGGATTGCCGATGTACGATACCATTTCTGAAATGGCCGCGAAGCAGCCGATTGATTTGGTGGATGTGTGCACTCCTACTTTTCTGCACAAGCAGCACGTTATGGAAAGTCTTTCGCTCGGGAAGCACACCATTACCGAAAAACCGGTCGCCCTGCATAAAAAAGACGCAGAAGAGATGTTTGACCTTGCCGCGCGGAAAGGCGTGCAGCTTTACGTCGCCCAGGTTGTGCAGTTTACCAAAGAAACGGAGGTGCTGCGCGGCCTGGTGAAAAGCGGGGAATACGGCCCGGTTCTGGACGCCGTGTTTGAGCGGCTTTCCGCCTGCCCGCATTGGATTGAAGGCGGCTGGCTGTTTGATAAGGAAAAGAGCGGCCTGCTGCCGTTTGACCTTCATATTCACGACCTTGACCTGATCGTAAGCC
>JAEWUH010000263.1 GCA_023397245.1 Bacillota bacterium
CTTCAACGAAAGCAAATGCTGCTGCCCGGCTTTCGTAATGCCGTAAAAGTTTCTTACACGGTTATTTTCCGAAATCTCCTTACCTGTTTCCGTAACAAAGCCCTGCTCTTGCAGGCGGTAAAGCACCGGGTAAAGAAAAGCCGTGTTATATGTACCATCGGTGCGTTCTGCCATTTCTCGTGAGAGCTGATAAACATACATCGGCTGCGCGGACAGCAAATGCAAAACGAGCATAGGGCTGATCGCACGTTTAAAATAGTCCTCAAACGAATGACCCGCATCGGTTGTTTTTTTATTAGCCAAGCTTATCTGATGTCCCTCTCTTTGATGTTATTAGCATAACGCAGTCATACTTTGTTTTCAATATAATGCATTGACAAATATATTTAGTAATACGATAATACGAGTAGGGAAGCTGTCAAGCTTTGAAATGCAAGTGTTGCTAAAAAGTTGAAGAAATTAATGAAGCACAATGTAATCTCATATGAAAGGAGGGATTAGGCAAAATCATCTGTCGTTATGCTCGTAGCATGAAAACACACCACTCAATGAACCAATTTAAAATCGGAGGATAAGGTGAATGAAGAAACATTTAAAAAGGCTTGTGGCAGTCATTACTATGACTGCAATGATGTTTATGTTTTCAGGGCTGGCCGATGCTAACGCTACTGACGAAAGTCATTCCATCATTGCCGACTATAACGCAGCAATGACCGCTACATTAGATAGTATTGAGGCCAATTTTACTGAGGAGCGAAGAGCTACTGAGACCGCCTCGATTATGCAGGCTAGCCAAATCAAAAAGATCATTGGACAAGAAGAATGGTTTTCAGGTCAATATATTGACAGCGACGGAAGATTACACGTCATAGTAACAGATGTTGAAGTTGCAGAAAAAGAAATCGTTACTGCTGGGACGCTTACTACTGCTACACTTGAAAAGGTTGGGAGCGATGCCATCAAATACTCTCCTGAGGTATTCATTGAAGCAGGACGTCACTCTATGAGTGAGCTTCAAGCGATCGTGACAGTTATTGATGCCAAGACTCCTGATTATGTTTATGGATTTGGGATTAACGAAAAAAAGAATTGCGTAGTAGTTGAGTTGATTCAGTGTGATACTGAGTATATCCAAAAATTCGAAACCGAAATAGTTAAGTCTGACGCAATAGAGTTTTTGCAGTCAGAGGGTCCAGCTATTCCTATGACAACAGTTTATGCTGGAACCTTAGTCTGGCCTACTTCAAGTTCGCGTGCAACAATTACTACTTTTGCTTATAAAGGTAGCGATTTTGGCTTTGTGACCGTTGGTCATACTTTAGGAAATACTATAAAAACATCAAGTAGTGGTTCGGTTCTTGGTACCACCTCTTCAGCAAATAAAATAATTTCATCAACAGCGGATGGCAGCTGGACTAAGTTGAACTCCGGGCATACAGGAATGGATGGTGTCGCCAAGATAGGATCATCATCAACGAATTATGGCTATTTTGATCCTGGCGATTTTGATCCCGTACAGGGAGCATCTGTTAGCGCATACCTAGGTCGCTCAAATACAATTAGCAGTGGCACGGTTGAGTATGTTAGCTACGGGTATATTTGTGCCTATAGTCAGGTCAACTCCAACTGGCAAGATATCACCTGTTACGACATCCGCGTTTCAGGTGTTAGCACTCAGGGTGGGGATAGTGGCTCGCCTCTATTGTCTATTGTTTCTGTAGGTCCTGTTATATGGGGATCTTGCAGAGCCGGCGGGACTGGATACTCATATTTTTGTAATATAAAGAACATTATAAGTGCACTCAGTCTTACCCATGCCGGTGGCTAAACCGCAGCCATATGGGGTATTGTTTTGACAGTACCCCATATGGCTCCAGCATTCTTTACTAAGTTGATATGGAGGATATTATTGATGAAAAAAATGCTTGCGTGCATATTGGTCATAGCCTTTATGTGCTCCTTTCCGGCTGCAGCCTTTGCGTCATCCAAGTATCTGTACACCACGGAGCCGGTAAACCTGCGAACCGGCCCTTCTACACGCTACCAAGTTATAACGGAACTTCCGCTTGGTGAGCAGGTTGAATATATCGGTAAATCCGGCAGTTGGACAAAGGTTTTCTGGAACGGGCAAATCGGGTACGTATTCAGCAAGTACCTTTCAAGCGACAGAATTACGGAAGGTTCCATTGCCGTTGCAAAAAGCAATGTCTATGTCAGAACCGGCGCAAGCACAAAATATAAGCGCCTTGGAAAATTGCAGAAAGGCGAAACTGTCCAAATCATCGGTGTTTCCGGAAAATGGCTGAAAATCATTTGGAATGAAAAGACCGGATATGCTTACCGCAGCTACTTTACAATCAACAATACGCAAGACAGTATTAACCTGAATCAAAAACTTATAGAATCAAAGTATTTTATAAATAACAGTAACCTCTATCTGGGCGTATTCGTGGATAGTGCGTCTGACGTTTTGAATATACGCGTAAGCAGTAACGCGGATGTTGATAGAATCACAAACGATCTCCAGAGCATTTTGGGAGTTAAGACTACAGCCTTTAAGGTAGTGCGTACCAGTTTACCGTATTATGTAAACGACGCATACATTAAAGCTGCTTTGATCGATATCGGTACCCGGTATGAACGGCTGAGCGCATCCCAAAAACAACAGTGCACTTTAGCCGGTTGGGGCTATGACGTCCAAACCGATGTTTTCCATGTGGAAATCGTCAACTTAACAGACGAAAAGATTTCCCTGTTTAAAGAATGGATATCGGATTGGGGGTTCATCACATTTTCATCAGCTTCGTCGCTTGCCGTGCCTCGGTAAAGCCATACAGGCCATACAACATAAATGCTGTAAGAAACGAGTTGGTAACCTATAATTGGGGCGGCGGTTTTCCGTCGCCTCTCCTGCTTTCTTATATAGATATAATTGTTGATTTAATTGGATAACGGCATGCCTTCACAAAATTACCCGATACAATTATACTCTTCGCTACTGGGCAAATAGGCTATCTATCGTTATTTCTAAGTATAAATTATAGAAGTGGATTTCTTTGAAAAACTCATCAAAGGGCAGGCCG
>JAEWUH010000031.1 GCA_023397245.1 Bacillota bacterium
CAGCCGCTTTTATAGACTTTGTTCTGTATTTTTTCTACGATGGCAGCCATTTCGATTAAAGACTTTGCCCGGACATGAATCAGAATATTGGACAGAAACATCTTTTCATTTTTTGACTTCAGATCACTTTGAAAAGCTTCCGTACTCTCGATTGCATCCCGTAAATCGCGGGGCGGCTGCGGGTCAATAACTCCCATTTTTACTTGCCGTGTCCTGTTATTCTCTTTTTCCAGATCCAAATACTTTAAGCGCTTTTTGACTTCATCCAGAGCCAGTTGGGGGTTTTGCGGAAGAACGTTTACGGTCAGCAAAATGCTCTCATCGACCGAAGTGATATCGTGTACCAGTCCATCCGAAATGTCCTCCGGATAATCTGTCAGGAAAAGCGTCTGCGTGTAATAATCGCCCAGCTTTATGTAATCATCGTGGGACGTATCCATCGAATACGGAGCAATCAGGTTTTTATCGTATTCTCCCGTGTGAGCCATACGCTTATAACTGATCTCGGAAACATCGTCAGGCCGGTAGATATCACGCAGAAAAATTAGGCGCTGAATTTTCTTGAGCATTTGTGTACTGCAGCCCATCGCGTTTAGGAGGGAAATTATGTCGTTATTGATCCGATCAAAGCGTCGTTTGGCAGCGTCATAGCTTTCCTCTGTTACGGTAACGGTTACATACTTTTTCTCAATGTAAGAATCATTACCGGCAATCCGAGCTTTGATCATGTCGTTGTACTCGTTAATACACTGTACGAGTTCCTCAGAAGCCCCATTGGGTATCTCGATAAATAAATTAATATTTGTCCGTGAGAGCTGGATCGTCAGAATGTGAATTTGAAACTGCAAACTGTCATCGAAGGCGTTTAGGAACTCACAATACCTTTCAAATGTCGAGATTCTTTCCTCTTTTTCCGTGTTGCTGTAATTGGTATCCAGAAAAGAGAATGTAGCGCTGTAACGTCCATTTCCCAGATAGCAGATCCCATCGTCGTACATCGCTTCAAAAGGGATGCTATCTAGTGTGTTGTTTCTTTTTGTCCATGAATTTGATAACTTGAGCAAACTTATTGGATTCCTGCGTTTTACCGCAGTCGCTGATTGTTTCATGATAGGCTTCATACTCCTTCTGGTTTTTCACCACTTCTTCATAAAGGTTGGTCATCACATACTTTCTCTTTTGCGGATACTTGTATCTGGCCTGAATCTTATACCAAATAATTTTTTCGAGATGCTGCCCGTCTTTCTTGGCTTTGGCGCATAAAAGAATCGGGGCAGCTGCAAAGAAACAGACAAATGCGGCCAGATCCATGCTCCCGGTTCCCCAAAAGATCAGCACGAAAATGGGGATTACGGTCACTAGCGCAATCCCCATGCAGACAACCTGACGCAAGGTGAAGTTTCCCCATACCTTGTTGTCATAGCTGTAGATATCTTCCGGTATTTTTACGATCATGCAGATGCCTCCTTAAAACGTTCCCAAAAGCCGTTTTGCCATACTTCCGCTTTTCACCAGCGCGACAACAAGTACTGCGGAAAATCCCATAAGCACCCATAGTCCATTTACCGAAGATTCAAAAACGTGCTGCTTTACAAGAACGCTGTAGATTGCTACACAGAGCATCATGAACCCGCCCTGCAGGAGGAGAGCAATGAACATTTTGATGAAGTTTTTTCCGACGTCACCGAAATCACTGTTGATTATCGTTGCAAACGGAATCGGAGCGAATACCCAGTAAAGGACGATTTCAATAATTCTGCCGTATACCACTACTGTGATCACCAAAGTCATGAGCTTTCGGATAATCCACAAAGGCCACATTTCCATCATTAATCCGAATTTTCCGAAAAAGTCCATTGCTGCAAGCTGATTCTCCAAAGCAGCTGCGTCTGTGAGCTTGCCAATGCTGGCTGTTCCGAGTGCAACGCCGATCTGGATAATTAACTTGTTGAAGTAGGTGAAGATAAGCTGAAGCAGATCGTAAGTCTTGGTAATACAAATCCATGGGAATATGAATTTAAATACCGTTGCTGAAACGAGCTGCAAATCAAGTTCGCCGTTCGTCTTGCAGTAAACGTTATAAAGTTCGGCCGTCATCGCATAGCTCAAAATAACTAACGCAACCGGCATTACAACTGAGGCACCGATTTTGAGGAGCGTACTCCAAAAATCGGCGCCGAGTGCATTTGTCGGTGTCATTGTAATCTGGCTTACCATCGAGGAAACATCGAAGTTATTGTCTCCCATAAGTCCTTCGATCCAGCCTTTTAAAAGATCATCCAATTTTGTTCGCCTACCTTATATGGTTTATCAATGTCGGAATGATGTAATTGACTGCGGCGGTGATACCGGCCTTTGCCTCTGCCGATTTGACACTATTGATAGACTGCGTAAGGATAATGAATGAAATCGCTCCAAAGGCGATACCGCCGACAATCTTCTTCACGCCCATGCTGCTTTGCTGGCCATCTCCGAACATATCGGATAAGCCCCACAAGAACGTAAGGCCACCAACAACGCCTAATAAAATCCTAAGAATCTCCAAATATGATGTACTTGAACTCATGCTGACATTTCCTCCTCTAAATTCAATGTAATGTATTGGATGTCTTTACCCTTCAGGTTAATCCCCCGGATATAAGTAAAGGTATTTGCCGGATCGGAGTCCGCCAAATACCTGTAGTTGGGATGTTTTTTCAAATCATACTTTTTGCAGCGAAATGGATTCAGACCACGGATGCTGACGATACAATCATCATCGGCCAGTCGGGATACTTCCGTTTCATCCAGAAGATTACGGCCTGCCTTTTGTTGATTTGAACTGTACCCGTTCGCTCCGAGACTTTTGGCAGATCCGCTGCTGCCATATGATACCGTATCAATCGTAGTCTTTCCTAATAGATCGTTTGATACATATTTCGTTGTATCTTCGCCCTTACCGCCCAAAAATACGGTAGTATCGCAGTTCCCTTCGATCGTTGCCCAGTTGTCTTTGTATATTGCCTTTGCCTGATTCACATTCTGGAAAAGGAATTCCAGTGAAATCCAGCGTTTACGCAGAACAGCAACAAGGATGTGCAAGGTAGGGAACCGACCGATGTTCGCAATTTCGTCCAACAGGCAGCGAACCGGGATTGAAAGGTGGTGCTCCGGCTGATCGTCTGCTACATTCTTGAGCGTATTAAACAAAACGTCCAGCAGCAATGCAACCAGGTAGTTATAGGTCGTGTCGGCATCGTCGACGATAATGAATAGTGCTGTTTTTTCATTTCCCATCTTATCCAGTTCCAGTTCATCGTCTGCAACAAGGTGAGAAATTTCCGGAATATCGAAGTCGGCCAAACGGACACCGATGCTGATCAGGATG
>JAEWUH010000050.1 GCA_023397245.1 Bacillota bacterium
GAATACTTCCGTGAACGCAGGTTCAACCGGATTCCGTCTTTCGGATACCCCGCAGCTTGTACAGGTTTCCGGGCAGAATGTTTTAAGCTCCCCGCAGGTTCCGAGTTCCGGCAAGACGGTAATTTCAGCGGATACCGGATCAAATGATTCCCCGCAGGCCATTGTTTCCAGAATACCCGGACAACCGGCGCAGCAGGATTCCGGCAGCACCCTTTCCGTTTCCGCAGAACAGACAGACGGAATTACTTCTGTAATCTCCCCGCAGGACGGCACTTTCCGCACGACCCTGCAAAAATCCGAAGCCACCTCCGCCGAACCCAAAGCCGCTTCAAAAAGTGAGCGGAGCCAATCCGACTTTGCGGGAAAGCTTCAGGAGACCGCGTCTTCCGAAAAAAAATCAAACCTTTCCGATACGGAAACCGCTTCCCAAAATCAGAGCTATACCGATTTGCTCCAGACCGGAAACGTGATTATTCCGATATCCGCAAATCCGGAAACAACCGCAAAATCTGCATGCAGTCAGGTTACGGACAAAATCGAGACAAATTATCGGGCAGGTAAATCCGAGTTCGCAATCGACCTTTATCCGAAGGACTTGGGTAAAGTATCCGTAAAGCTGGGAATCCAGAACGGCGTGCTTACGGTGGAAATTTCTGCCGCCAATCCCAAGACGCAGAGTATGCTTCTGTCCAATACGGACGAAATCAAGTCAATCCTGCAGTCATCCGTAAACCAGACGGTACAGGTCACGCAGCCGCAGGAAAAGGCATGGTACGAACAGTCTCAGAATCAGTCCAACCAGTCCTCGGCGCAGCAGCAGGAGCAGCAGCGGCAAGACCGCGAAGACAGGTTTTTCTACAGCGCGCAGGACGAAGGCAGCACGGAGGACTTTCTTTCCGTGATCCAGCAGTTAAGTTCCGTATAAGGAGGAATCAGATTGAACTACAGCCAGATCAACGCGTACAGCTTTGCTTCGAACAGTACAAATTCCACGGGCAGTACGAGCAGTTCATCCAGCACATCAAAAAAGAAATCCACTTTGGATTTGGAAGACTTTTTTAAGCTGCTTACCGCACAGATGCAAAATCAAAGTTGCTTGGATCCGTCAAGCGATACGGAGTATATGTCGCAGATGGCGTCGTTTTCCTCTTTGGCCGCAATGCAGCAGCTGAATACAACCGCAACCTCGCAGCTCAGTTCCATGGACACTTCCACAGGGGTGGCATACACGCAGTACGCGGCATCTCTTATCGGCAAAACGGTAACCGTTCAGTATACGAATGATGACAAAACTACCGGAACGGCTACGGGAGTAGTCGACAGCGTAAACTACTTAACCGATCCAACCTCTATTACCATCGGCGATAAGACTTATAACCTGACTTCCGTTGTTAAAGTCTCAAAAACGCCCGCATAACGGTACGGAGGCAAAGCAAGCAGTTAGGAGCATCTTATGGAGGACATTCAATTTAAGAAAAGCTATTCCGCAATAATCAGTCCGAATTACGATGTAAGCACCGTAAAGAACCAGCAAACCGGTTCAACCGTACAGGGGAACAGTTCCTTCGGCGATCTATTCCGCGAGACCCTTCAGAAGAACCAGACGCTTACTTTTTCCAAGCACGCACTCCAGCGTTTGGATTCCCGGCAGATTCCGGTATCCGGGCAGCTGGTTTCCCAGATCAGCAATGCGGTTGAAAAAGCAAAATCAAAAGGCATTAAGGACGCTCTGATTTTAAATGGACAGACTGCCTTTATCGTGAATATTCCGAGCAGCACGGTAGTCACCACAATGAGCGGCCGCGAAATGACCGACAGCGTGTTCACAAATATTGACGGAGCCGTAATAATATAACCGGACCTCTCAAGGAAGTTATCTAAGCTTTGAATGACAGAGAAGCTTATACGGTTCCAATAAAAAGAAAGAGAGAGATCAAATTATGATGAGAGCAATGTCGTCCGCAATCGCCGGTTTAAAGGCAATGCAGACAGGAATCGATGTTATCGGTAACAATATTTCCAACGTAAACACAAACGGCTATAAAGCTTCCAGAACCACGTACAGCGACGTTTATTATCAGACCGTTTCCGGTGCGACTGCTGGCGATTATGATGCAACAGGTAAGAAAGCTGTAACAAAAGGCGGAACCAACAACTATCAGATCGGTTACGGCGCAACCGCCGCTTCCGTAGACGTCTATACCGGGCGGAACGGTTATGATAATACCAGTTCCGCAACGGACTGCTACATCGACGGGGAAGGGTACTTCGCTGTGATGGACGGTGGCACTGCAGCGGCCCCGACCTATGCGTACACCCGTGTCGGTGATTTCCACTTTGACGCGAACGGCGAGCTGGTAAACTCAAAGGGGCAGCTTGTCTGCGGTGCGAACAGTGACTATGCCGCTTCTGCTACGTACACTCCTACTCAGACCAGCGGAAAATTTGATGCGAATCCGGTTCCTATTGTTGTGCAGGATTATTCCACCTACAAAAACGTGAAAATCGGTTCCGACGGTATTATTACCGGTGAAACGGGAGGTAAAGTTTTAACGCTCGGCAGAATTGCTATTGCCAATATTCCGAACCCGGCCGGCCTAACCCAGGAAGGCGGTTCCATGTATAAAACCAATAACAGCTCCGGTACGGCTGCCTTCTATACCGCCGGTACCGACCCGACAGGAGCTCTGGTTACGAGCGCGCTGGAAACCTCCAACGTGGACCTTTCCACCGAGCTTGCTAACATGATCGTTACCCAGAGAGGATTCCAGGCGAACTCAAAAATCATCACGGTTACAGATTCCATGCTGGAAGAAATCGTCAATATGAAGAGATAAACCGTTTACATACTTTCCGCCCTTGGGGCCGGTTTCGGCCTCAGGGGCGGTAAGTTAACTTTAGAAAAGGGGAATTCAAAATGATAGAGCTCACAGGTCTCGGCGGGTCTACTTTTTTGTTGAATTCCAGTTTGATTGAAACCATTGAAAGCATTCCCGAAACTAAAATCACTTTAACCAACGGCAAGTACTTTTTAGTGGCGGAAGAAAAAGAGGAAATTGTTCAGAAGATCATTGCCTATAACCGGCAGATATTTCACAGATACGGCAGAGTTAACGGATTAACTTGACAACATTACAATATAGAACAAATGCTGTAATTTAACGCAAGGAAGTGTGGGCATGGATTTTACCAGCATAGTGGGGTTTGTAGTCGGTCTTGCGCTGGTCATTTACGGAATTGTATACAGTCCTTCCACCGGGGTCGCCATGGGGGAGCTCTTAAACTTTTACGATTTATCGAGTATCTTCATCACCTTTGGCGGAACGATTGCGGCTACCGTTATTGCTTTCCCGATCTCTTATTTCCAAAACATACCAAAGCATCTTCGCATCGTCACGCAGAAAAAAATTTATTATCCGCAGATTTACATAGACAAAATTGTAAAGTATGCTCAGGAAGCAAGAAAAAAAGGGCTGCTTTCTCTGGAAGACATGGCAAATGTGGAATCGGATATTTTTTTGAAAGAAAGTATTATGCTGATTGTGGATGCGATTGACCCCGCCAAGACAAGAGAAATGCTGGACAGCGAGCTGGACAACCTGGTCGACCGCCATTCGCACGGGTGGCAGTTTTATGAGAAATTTGCAACCTACGCTCCGGCATACGGTATGATCGGTACACTGATCGGCCTGATCAACATGCTTGCCCACATGGATATGAACTCCAACAACGGGGCAAATAAGATGGCACAGGGCATGGCGACCGCGCTGATCACTACATTTTACGGCTCTATGCTGGCCAATCTGGTTTTAACCCCATTTGCCCATAAATTACATATGCGTCACGATGAGGAAATGATCTGTAAGGAAATTGTGGTTCAGGGCGTTCTGGCAATTCAGTCGGGAGACAATCCCAATCATATTGAGGAACGGCTGAACGCGTTTGTCTGCGAAAAGCAAAGAGTTTCATCCCGCGCGGGTATGGGAAGCAGTTTTAGCGGCGGCTCATCAAAATCGGGCGGCGCGGCGGCTTCCCAGGCGCGGTCTAAGAAAACGAAAAAATAAATTTTTAATGCAAGTTTTAGCGTTTTAGAAAATCAGACTTGCAAAATCGTTCAGGGAGGGTGAGAAAATGGCCAGAAGAAAACCGGATGAAGGCGGAGGCGGCCCCAGCTGGCTGGATACCTACGCAGACATGGTAACACTGATGCTCACTTTCTTTGTGATGCTTTTTGCCATGTCCTCCATGGATTCCGCAAAGTGGAAGAAACTGGTCACAGCGTTCTCCGGTAATCGGGGGGCCACGCAGGTGATCCAACAGGCTGCAGCGCAGAGCACTTCGGCAAGCGCAGTTCTGGATCAGAATTTTACGGTTCCAGCCCAGTCCGGTACAGAGGGCGGCGGCACGTCCTCCGGTTCGGGCAAAATGGATTTTGATGATTTATATAAATATATCAAAACTTACGTTGATCAGAAAAAGCTGGACAGTTCCGTAACGGTACATAAGGGAGACGGGTACACTTTTATTACCTTTCAGAACAGCATCTTCTTTTCGGGGGACAGCGCGGTTCTTCGTGATGAAGGAAAGGGCATCCTCGACTATCTTTGCTCCGGATTAAAACAGGTTTCCGGAGATATCGGCGAAATGCGGTTTTACGGCCATACGGCCCGAGCCGACAATCAGAAGACCCCGGAGAGCCTGGCTTTTGACCGTAAACTTTCAACAGACAGGGCATCTAATGTATTATTATACGTTCAGTATAAAAATATTATTGATCCAAAGAAAATGGTTGCGGAGGGCTACGGCGAATACCGGCCGCTTGTTCCGCACGACGGTACCGAGGCTACGCGGGTAAAGAACAGGCGCGTTGATATTTACATTGCCAAAACAGGGACTGCAAATAAGACTTTGGATGAAATTTATAACGAAATTGACCCCTCCGGCAAAACCAAGGTGGTATCTGCTCCGTAAGGAATCATAACTCAGACTACTCGGCGTTCGATTTTTTCGCACATAAATTGATACGTCTTAGAATAAATGAGTCTCACTCCAACAGGATACGTGCGAGGAATGGTGGTAAATATGGCGGAAGTATTGTCACAGAAACAGATTGACGAACTGCTGGGCAGTTTGCAAAGCGGCAATGTGGATTTCAATGAAATTGAAGAACAGTCCAACGCTCCCAAGGTCAAAGAATACGACTTTATGTCTCCGAAAAAGTTCACAAGGGAACAGTTAAAGCTTCTGGATACTGTTTTTGAGAATTTTTCAAGGTCCTTCAGCCTGCATCTGGCAGGTATGCTCCGAACCTCGTGTCAGATGGAAGTCCTGCAGGTTGAGGAGGAAGAGTACCGGGAATATAACAACGCGTTAAGCGATTCGGTTATGGTGTCGATCTTCTCAATGGGAAATGAGGAGAATAAGATCGAAGACAAGCAAATCCTGATGGAGCTTTCCCGGCCAATCTCCTTTGCAATTATGGACCGCCTGCTGGGAGGCAACGGTTCTGGATACCAGATTGACCGGAATTACACGGAAATAGAACTTTCCCTTATGGAATACATATTTAAACAGGTTCCGCCCCTGCTGAAAAACGCGTGGTCCAATTATATTGAAATCAATCATAAGCTGGATATGATCGAAACCAACTCCAGATCCATACAGTCGATACAGCCCGACGAATCCGTCGCGATTGTGGTTATAGAAATCACGCTTGACTACTTAAAGGGAAATATGAACATATGTCTTCCCGCTTCTTCGTTGGAAGAAATTTTCAAGGTTTTCAACTCAAAATACGTAAAACTCCCAAAGAAAGACGATCCTGAGGTGGAAGAACAGCGCAGGCTCAACATTATGGCCAGCCTCAAGCATTCCGATTTAAAGGTGGCCGCAATATTGGGCGAAACGGAAATCTGCCTTCGCGATCTGCTTTCTTTGCAGGTTGGAGATATCATTCCTTTGAATACGCCTGTGGAACAGGAAACCGTCGTACTGAACGTTGAGAGCACTCCGTGGTTTAAAGGAGTATTGGGAACAAAGAAGAAGAAGTATGCAGTAAAAATCGAAAAATCTCTGTAATAAATAATGAAAGGTGATTTCTATGGAAGAAAGGGAAGAAGTGCTTTCTGCGATGGATGTGGATGCCATTGGGGAAATCTTGAATATTAGTATGGGATCATCCGCAACTTCAGCTTCAACATTGCTTAACCAGCGGGTGAACATCACCACGCCGAAGGTTGAAGTAACACAGTCGTCCGCTTTCCATTTTGAGGCTCTGGAACCTGCTGTTGCGGTTGAAATCAATTATGTCAGCGGTCTGGACGGCAGGAATATTATGATATTAAAACAGTCTGACGTTAAGGTGATTGTCGGGCTGCTGCTCCAGACAGACTATTCGGAACAGGAATTTGTTCTGGATGAAATGAGCCTCGGGGCGATATGCGAGGTCATGAATCAGATGATGGGCGCCGCTTCCACCGCGCTCTCCCAGCTTTTGAACCGGGCAATCAATATTTCGCCCCCAAATTCCTTCCAGATTGATAATTCCGAGCAGTTCAAGAACAAGTATTACCACGGGGACGACACGGTTGTGGCCGTTACGTTCAACCTGATGATCGGCGATCTGGTCAACAGTGAGTTTATCAGCCTGATGACGGTGGACCTTGCCAAGGAACTCGTTTCCACCTTCGGTTTCGGCGGTCAGTCCGCGGAAGAGGCGGCGCCTGAGCCGGAACCCGTCCCGGTACCCGCCCCCGTTCCCGCTCCGGTT
>JAEWUH010000150.1 GCA_023397245.1 Bacillota bacterium
GCGAAGCTGGATATCGCAGCAGATTCCGATTCTGAAGGCCGGGGGTTCAAATCCCTCCGGGCGGGCCACACCATGCGGTGGCAGGCTGAGCCTGCACGCAATTCGCGCTCCTCACAATGTGGGGAGCCGTTTTCGTATCTGCCCGCGTTGAACCCTACATCCAAGTTGGGGGAAACAACACAAAAAAGGACAGGGCGAACGCTCCGTCTGTTTTTATTTGTGCGCGATTGCTTTATTAAGGCCGCCGGCGGCGTAATTTGATACCTTTCATCATATAATTAGATAGCTTATCCGAGCGGATTTAAGGGGAGATATTCATGAATGTTCTTGTAGTGGGCTGCGGAAGACTCGGCACGCGCCTGGCAGGCATCCTTGACCGGCACGGGCACGACGTAGCCGTGATTGACTCGAACGAGGATGCGTTTCACAGTCTGGGCAGCGACTTCAGCGGGATTACCGTTGTGGGTATGCCACTGGATATGACGGTGCTGAAAAAGGCCGGGGTGGAAAACTGCGACGCGATGGCCGTGGTAACACCGGACGATAACCTGAATATAACCGTTTCGCAGATTGCGCAGGAGTTCTTCGGGGTGAAGAACGTTGTTGCCAGAATTTCCGACCCGGCGCGCGAGAAAGTGTTCAAGAGCTTCGGGCTGAAAACGGTATGCCCCACAAAGCTTGCCGGGGACGCGATATTCACCGCGCTTACCCAGCCCTGGGACGCCCGGAATATCTCCTTTGAAACGGCAACCGCGGCCTTCCATACCCGCCCGGTGGAGGAAAGCCAGGCGGGCCTGCCCGTAACCGCAATGCCGATCGACAGCGGCGAAACGGTTTTTGGCATCCTGCATAAGGACGGCTCCATGGAGCTGTACTCCGCGGAGAAAAAGCTGCTCCTTGCCGAGGGCGATAAAGTGATATTTGCAAAAATGATTGATTGATCGGGTGATAAGTATGAGGATCGTAATTGTTGGCGGCGGAAAGCTCGGGCATCAGATTGCAAGCAACATGCTTGAAAAGAACTACAGCGTCAAGCTGATTGAAAAAAATAAAGCGAAGTGTATGCGGCTCGCAAACGAGCTGGACGCGGAGGTCATCTGCGGGGACGGCACCGAGATTGAGGTGCTGGACAGCGCGGGTACCAAGAACGCGGACTGCTTTATCGCCGTTACCGGCAGCGACCAGGATAATCTGGTTGCGTCACAGCTGGCCAAGAAGGAATTCAAGGCAAAAAAAAGCATCATAAGAGCCAACGACCCGCGGAATCTGGAGGCGCTGCGCACACTGGGCGCGGGGATCGCGGTAAGCAGCACCGAGATTATCACGGATCTGATCGAGCAGGAGGTCAACGCGGCGGAAATGCACCTGCTGACCACCCTGAACAAGGGGAGGGCCGGAATCTGCGCCATTACGCTGCCGGAGGATACCGCGCTGGACGGCGTGCCGCTTAAGGATATCACCCTGCCTTCCGGCTCGCTGGTTATTTCCGTCCTGCGGGAAGAGAATATGATGATACCGAACGGCTTTACCGTAATCCATGCCGGGGACGAGATCGTTTCCGTGTGCCAGAGCGACTGCCAGAAGGAGCTGCTGAAGATTTTGGGAGCAAAAAAATCATAAAGGCTATACAGCCATACTGTACAGTATCGTAAAAACCCACCGCGGTAAAGCGGTGGGTTTTTTGTATCCGCAGCAAGCTTCAAGGGTCTTGCCGCTTTCATATTGTGTTCAAGTGTTCCGACAAAATTTCCCTTATTAAGGACTCACCGTCTTCTCGGATGGAAAGGTTCTTATTTACAACCAGGGAGGTTAGCCCGTAAGACAGCGCCCACAAAGTGATAATCGCATGAAGCTGCGTCTGTTCGTCTTTCGGGTGCTTTTTAAAATAGCTTTTTGCAGATTTTATAAGAAGGTCAAACGGAATCCCCAGCGGGGCATCATTTCGTATCTGTTCTATGGTTAAGGGCGGAGTCAGCTTATAAAAAAACAGCATCTTAAAATAGACGGGATGCTGCACCATAAATTCGACATATAATATTTCCAAATCCAGAATGTTCTGCTTTGTTCCCGGCTCGGACTGCATCGCCGCAGCTTCCAGGCAGCTCTGAAATTCATGCTGCATCCCTTCAATAATCGCATGCAGTAAATCTTCTTTGTTTGCAAAATGTTTATATGGCGCCGCATGGCTCACATGGCAAATAGAAGCAACCTGACGCAAAGAAAAACGGTCGATCCCCTCTTCGGAAATAACTTTAATCCCTGCTTCTATCAACTCTGTTTTCAAATCAGTGTGATGACCGGACTCTTGTTTTTTCATAAATTATCCCCCTCTTTACGAGTATATCACAGCAGGTTGACACTGTAAACCTACTGTGATATATTTACTTTAAGATATAGGTTGACACTGTAAACCATGTGGAAATTATTGTTGGGGAGATTTTGTATGATACGTTTTAACGGTTTTTGGATTGACGACAGCAAGGCAAAGGACTTTTGGCCAAGACAGATTACAACTTTGGACGAGCTGCCTGCTTATTACCACGATTTTGTAAGGGATTGGCTTCAGCAGGGGATGGCTCTCCGCGATATCATTCTGGTGAAACAGAGAAACAAATGGGAAAATGACCGGCCGGAATACGTGCTTGCTCAATTTCAGGACTGCATTATGCTTTTGCGGAAGTCCCATTACAATCAAGTGGTCAAAACGGTAATTGGGGGAAAAGACGTAATCAGCGTGGAATACAACCATATTTACCTTGACTGCACCGTTACCGTCACCTTCCTGCAAAACGGCGAATTCCGTAAAGCACAGTTTCATTTTAACGCGGCGACAAAAAATCTGTATGTTTCGGTGCTTAACATCCTTTTGCAAAACGAAGCCGATTATTTGGAAGACGTAGGCACTCATGAAAACTCGGTGTGCAGTGACTTAACGGAAAAAAGCTATTTAATGCTGAATTACAGCAAACTTGTATATCGCATGGACGATCGGATTGAGCAGTATTACTGGGATAAGATGGAAACAAAAGCACAAAAGAAGCAGAACAGGAAGACGAAGAAAAGAAAACTGGAAACGGAATTTTTTATAGCGTTAATGAAGAAAGGAACGGCCGTTGTTAAAGCAAGTGAAGACCATATCAGCGTGTATTTCCTGTATTGGAACCGTACCCGGCAGATTTCACTTGCTGCCGATAAATCCGGGGAATATTTCATCAAGATTACGAACGTTGCCAACGATTCTTTTTGTATCCCTGTCCGGCAGGAAAATTATGCGGCTGCTCAGGATTTTGTTAACCAATGCGGTAGAACCGGATTGCTTCCGCTTTCTTAAAGTCTGATATCCGGGCAAAATCTGAAACGCCCTCTGTAAAGTGATAACCCCTGAGCAACTTTTGCTCAGGGGTTATCACTTCTTATTTTACCGGGTAAAACGGTCATGAAGCCGGTGTGATTCCGTCATCCCTCTGTATAATAGACGCCTGATTGAACAATTTTAATATCCCGGATCATGGATTCAACAACGGAAGCAAATATTTTTTCGCCCTGCTCATAGGTTGCTTTTGTAGCATCCCCGGACAGCGCATCCCGATAACAATATTTTGCGCTGTCCTTATATTTTACCCGCAGCAGCGGCTTGTTGAAGTTCTTTGTCGCTTTATCCATCTTTACCAGACTGGAGTCATAGTAAAGAATGGCGGATGTTTCATCTTCACCGGCATGGCCCTGAGCGCCGGTAATGGCCTTGATTTCGGCGGAGTAATCCAGCCACCAATTAATCACCAGAACATCCATGCCGATCTTTTCAAGCATTTCTGCGGCAAGATTCAAGGCTGTAATGTTGCCGCCGTGGCCATTCAGCAGAATCAGCTTTTTCATGCCGTTTTCATACATGCCCTTCCCTACCCAGTAAACGTATTCTGCAAATACCTGTGACGGCACATTGATGGTTCCCGGGTAGACCGTAAGCTCATAGCTCTGTCCGTAGGGAATTTCGGGGGCTATCCAGATCTCTTCGCCCATTGTTTCTTCAAGCTTTTGGCAGAACAGCCTGGGAGAAAAAATGTCGGTGCCTAAAGGAAGATGATGTCCGTGTGCTTCCAGTGAGCCAATCGGAATGATAACGAGGTCGGACTTGTTAACATTTCCCTTGAAATTATCGCTTGTGAAATTTGCCATGTACATAAAAAAGACTTCCTTTTGTAAAGATTATTTCGTTTAGGTTCTGGGGAAATAGCAGGCAACCATACGGTTTTCTCCCATTTTGGTAAGCTCCGGCTCCTTTTCGGAACATTTATCCGAAGCAAAGGGGCAGCGTGTACAGAAGCGGCAGCCTTTCGGCAAATCAATGGGGCTGCTGGGTTCCCCGCTGATGATGTTTTCGTCCGTCCGCTTGCGGGGGTCCAGCTCAGGGGCCGCTTTTACCAGTATTTCACTGTAAGGATGGAACGGACGGCTGAAAAGCTCTTCTGTCGGCCCAATTTCTACAATCCGGCCAAGATACATCACTGCCACTCGGTGGGTTATATGCCGGACTACCCGCAGATCATGGGAAATAAACAAAAGTGTAAGATGAAACTTTTCCTGAATTTCCGAAAGCAGATTGATTACCTGTGCCTGTATGGAAACATCCAATGCCGAAACCGGTTCATCCGCAATCAGAAAATCAGGATTCACCGCAAGAGCCCGCGCGATTCCGAGGCGCTGCCGCTGTCCGCCGGAAAATTCACCCGGAAAACGGCTGCCCATACTGATATCCATCCCGACCATTTCCAGCAGTTCTTCAATTTTATTGTCCATTTGATTTTTGGGACAGATTTTGTGAACGGTCAAAGCTTCTTTCAACATATCACGGACGTTGAGACGCGGATTCAGCGAAGAATAAGGATCCTGAAAAACCATCTGCATTTTCCGGCGGGCATTTCTCAATTCGTTCCCCGTCAGCTTGGAAAGATCCTGTCCTTCAAAAATAATTTTTCCGGAGTCCGGTTTATATAAGTGGATCAGTGTTTTGGAAAGGGTGCTTTTTCCACATCCGCTTTCGCCCACCAGACCCATGGTCTCGCCGTTCCTTATGGAGAAGCTCACCTTGTCGACCGCCTTAACCGATTTCTGCGGTTTGCGGGATATCTCATCAAAAAGGTTCTGCTTAATCGGAAATGATTTGGACAGTTCCTGAACAGATAGAATGATCTCTTCCTTTTTTATATCTGCATCGGTCAGTCCGCCTGAAATCGAATTATTCGTCATCCGGCTTCCCACCTTTCTCATTCAGGCTGATAATTCCCTGTGCGTTTTCCAGTTTTCCAACGCAGAGGCACCGCGACCAGTGACCCGGCGCGATTTCTTTTAATTCGGGGACTCCTTTTTTGCAGATTTCCTCACAGTACTGACACCGCGGCGCAAACGGACATCCTTCCGGCATGTTTGCAAGATCCGGGGGAGACCCCTGGATCGGTTTCAGTTTAACGCCCTTTTCTACATTTACCGCAATAGAGCCGAGCAGCCCCAGCGTGTAGGGGTGCTTTGGCGAACTGAACAGTGTGAGTACATCCGCATTTTCCATAATCATGCCGCCGTACATGACCGCGATTCGATCGCACATCTGCGCAGCGGCGCCCAAGTCATGCGTCACCAGAATCATACTCATATTCAGCTCGCGTTTGAGCCGGTTAAGCAGCTTGATAATCTGATCCTGTATGGTAACATCAAGCGCCGTTGTAGGCTCATCTGCAAGCAGCAAATTCGGCCGGGATGCCAAAGCGATTGCAATCATCGTCCTTTGCCGCATTCCTCCGCTGAATTGGTACGGGTACGACTCCAAACGCTGCTCGGGGGATGGAATACCGACCAGTTTCAGCAGATCGACCGCTTTTTCGTATTTTTCCTTTTTACTGAGCCCATTCTCCTTAAACGATTCCATTAACTGTTCTTTTACTTTCAGAATCGGATTCAGCGCCGTCATCGGTTCCTGAAAAATCATCCCGATTTCCTTGCCGCGAAGTTTTTCAAGCTCTTTTTCACCCATTGTTACAATATCGGTGCCTTTATACAAAATTTCCCCGCCGACAATCTTGCCGGGTTTATGGATCAGACGAATGAGTGACCGGCAGGTTGTACTTTTTCCGCAGCCGCTTTCACCGACAAGTCCAAATGTCTCCCCTTCGTTGATAGAGAAACTAACCCCGTCGGCAGCTTTGAGTACGCTGCCTTTTGTTTTAAAATAAGTTTTGAGGTTTTTAACCTCCAAAAGCGTATTACTCATAGATTCACCTGTCAATGCTCTTTCATATTCAGCAGTTCGCAAAGGCCGTCACCCAGCAGACTGAAACTGATTCCGGTAATGGCTAACGCCAGCCCGGGGAACGTGCAAATCCACCACGCAGCCGCTATATACATCCGCCCTTCGGAGATAATCGCGCCCCATTCGGGAACAGGCGGCTGTACTCCGAGTCCCAGAAAGCTCATGGAAGCGCCAACCAGAATACACATCATAATATCTGAAATGGCATACACGATGGAACTGTTCACTGCATTCGGAAAAACGTGCCGGAATAAGATCCGTCTGTCTGAATAGCAAAGGGTTTGGGCTGCCTGCACATATTCTGAACTTTTAATTACCATTGTTTCACTTCGTACAAGCCGTGCGTATTCTTTCCATCCTACCAGCCAAATGGCAATATAAAGGTTTTTAATTCCGGGGCCCATGATTGCGACGATGGCAATAACCAGAATCGTGAACGGAAATGCCATAAAGATATCAAGAATCCGCATGAATATGGTATCAACCAGTTTTCCGTAATAGCCTGCTAAAAGGCCGATTAGTGATCCGGTGAAGAACGGAACAATCACCGCCAGCACACCGATTTGAAGATCAATCCGGGTCCCCCACAGAATACGGGAAAACAAATCGCGGCCATAGTTGTCCGTACCGAAAATGTGCTGTGCGGAAGGTGCGCTTAAAATGGCGTTCTGGTCCTGAACGGAGGGAGAATAGTGTGTAAAAAGCCCCGGAAAGCAAGCAACAAACAGGATTGCCAGCAGCAAAACCAAACCGATGTTAAACGTATGGCTTTTGCGCCAGAAGGGGATACTTTTCGGCCGTCCGGTAACAGGAGCGGCAAGCGTTGCAGAACGTTTTATCATATGCAGACGCCTCCTTATTGCAATTTGACTCTGGGGTCAAGGATAGAGTAGGAAATATCGGTTATCAGATTAATGGCCAGAACGATCACGGAAAAGAAGAATACCGTTCCCTGCACTACCGCATAGTCTCTGCTCAGAATCCCGTTTAAAAGGAGCGAACCCATCCCGGGAAGTGCGAAAACCGTTTCAATCACGACGCTTCCGCCGAGCATATACGCAATCCGCATGGACAAAAGGGTGACCGTGGAAATCAGAACATTTTTAATCACATATTTTGACCTTACTCTTTTTTTTGACAGTCCCTTGCTGTATGCGAAGTCGACATAATCCTTTTTCTCAATGTTCGAAACACTGTTTTGAATATTCCGGATCAGAAGGGAACATGTGGCCAATGCCTGTGTAAACCCCGGAAGAATCATACTGTAGAAGTGTTCCGCCCAGGTTTCGCCCCAGCCTGCAACAGGAAACCAGGCCAGCTTCAGTCCAAAAACGATGAGGAGCAGTAATCCCACCCAAAAGGACGGAAGCGAAATTGTTATCAGAGAAAGTGCGTTGATGATTTTACTTTTGCAGTTATCCCCGTTGATACCGGCAATATAGCCCAGAGGGAAGCTGATGATTAATGTCATGACGGTAGAGACAGCGGTAAGAAAAATAGTGACAACAATTTTCTGCATGATTAAAGCAACAACCGGCGTATTGTAATAACTGGAGGACCCTAAGTCCAAATGAATCAGGCTGCCAAGGAAAATAAAGTACTGAACAACCAAAGATTTATCCAGACCCATTTTGTGCCGCATGGCTTCAACCGCAGCCGGAGACCCTTTTTCCCCAAGCATTGCAAGGGCCGGGTCACCCGGAATCATCCGGATCATCACAAAGATCAGGATGGTCACGATAAAGAGTACCGGTATAATCTGTAAAATTCTTTTCACAACATAGCTGAGTTCATTCATTTCAATACCTCTAATATGCAAAATTAGAGGGAATCCAATTCTCCTCTAATTCTGCACTATAAATCTGCCTTATGAAGTTGTGGATGGTCAGCCGGCTTTCGACAGATCCTGGAAATGATAGTAGCCCAGCGGATCCTGGACAAAGCCGGTAATTTTCTTGCTCATCGTAACCGTGTTCGGAACGGAGAAAAGCGGAATCTGCGGAACATCGTTCTGGTATGCTTCCTGAATATTATTGTAAAGTGTTTGCCGTTTGGCGGTGTCGAGCTCTTTTTTCGCCTGAGCTTCCCAATTTTCTACATCGCTGTTTTTCCAGCCGGTAAAGCCGCCTTTGTCGTTTGAATAGACACAGGCATAATCGACCCATTCGCTGGTATCTGTAATGTCGTTGTTCCACCCGGAGAGCTTTACTTCATAGGTCAGGCTTTTGAATGCGCTTTTTACAGCCGTATTGTCAAGCTGGGTGATATTCAGTGTAATACCCGCCTGTGACCACTGTTCCTTCAGAACGGTTGCCATCTGCTGATATAAGGAGTTGCCGGAAGGAATCTGCAGTCCGATCGTCAGGTTTGACTTTCCGGCTTCCGCCAGCAGCTGTTTTGCTTTGCTGACATTGTAGCTGTGGGCATCCTTCAGACTGCTGTCAAAGTACGGGTCTGTTTCGCAGATAAACGAGATGGATTTCTTCCCGTAGCCGTATGTAACCGTTTTTGCAAGGGCGTCCTTATCCGTTGCAAATTCGAGAGCCTGTCTGACCTTGACGTCTTTCAGCGAATCTTTTGTTGTATTTAATGTAACATAATACACCATTGTGGACGGGAATGTCTTGGCATCAATGCTGGAAATGGCGGAAGCCGTTTTCATCAGATTACACGGAGTTGCCGCGTCAATATCGATTGCGCCGCTCTGCAGCTGCATTTGTCTTGAGTTGTCGTCGGGAACAACCGTAAATTTGATGGCGTCGGTTTTCGGTTTGCCGCTCTGCCAGTAATAAGAATTCTTTTTAAAACTTACATATTCGCCCTTTTTCCATTCGTCAAGCATGTAGGGCCCCGTGGAAACAGGCTTCTGGCTCAGACCGGTTTCGCCCGCGCTTTCACAATAGGCCTTCGGCATGATAACGGAATTGAACATTGCCAGATCGGAGAGAATGGCCGCAGAGGGCTCCTTCAGAGTCAGCACCACGGTGGAGTCGTCTTTTGCGGTGATGTCTTTTACATCCGTAAGAGAGAAATTCCACTGGCTGCTTTCCGTATCGCGTGCGCGCTTCAGTGAGTAAACGCAGTCCGCGGCAGTCAGAGGAGAACCGTTGGAAAACTTGACGCCGGAACGCAGATGGAATGTATATGTGAGGTTGTCTTTGCTGATATCCCATTTTTCCGCCAGGCAGGGCTCAATTTTTTTGCCGTCGCTGCTGCACTGAACCAAACCTTCGCCCAGTACGGTAATCAGCCAGATGTCCGCGTTGTCCTTCGCGTTGACCGGATCCAGATCAGCCGCGTCAGAGGCCATCCCGATCGTGATTCGTTTGCTTCCTGCCGCGGCTGCCGGCGCGGAACCGGATGCTGTACCGCTCTGAGAAGCTCCGCATGCGGCGGATGACAGCATAATTCCCGCCGCCAGAAGTGAGCACAACCATTTCTTTCCACTTGATACCGAACCTGTTTTCTTCATAATAGTACCCCCTGTTTTTACAAAATATAGCGAACACTTTATTTTTATGCAGCAAAATAACCTCTTTCAATGAACAAAAAATCCGCTTGCTCTTGCCTGAACCCCATCATATTGACCGGGCGGTTTATGCGAATTTCTAATATTAAAAAATGCAACTATGCATAACTTAAAGTAAATTATGCATCTTTGCATTCAGCCAGCGAATTTATTCGTTTGTTAAAATCAATTGTTTTACTTGTTCATTATTATAGGTTCTGTGCCGCCATATGTCAATAATAATTTCAAATTTTTATTGCATTCTTTGTATAGTTGCAATTTTTATATTGATTCTTGCATTGTAAATTATTCATTTTGGAGAAACTGACCGGAAAGCGAGTCTGCCTGCAAACAAAAATAAACGCCTGTTTTCGGCAGCGCGGAAGAAAAAGAACGAATTATAAAAAGTAAAGTGAATATTGACATAACCTTAAACATGTGATATATTCGCTTTAATGGTGAAAGACAAAGGTGTCGGATTCCACGCAGGAATTCCGATACCTTTTTCTGTACGCTTCCGGCAAATCCTTATTTTGAATTCTGCTCGTCAATGTAACGGATAATATTCCTGGTCTCTTCAAGCATCTGTTCGTATCTCGGACCCATCTGAATGATAATGCCGGAAGCAATCAGATTTATGATCGCGATCGGCAGCGTTGGCGAATTGTAAAACAACTTGGTTGAAGACGAGCAAATAAAATTGAGGCTGCTGTCGGTTACCGCGGGGGACTCCATACAGTCTGTTATTGCGATTACACGGGCGCCCCTTTCTTCCGCAAAACGAACGATGTTATGAATCGGCTGATAATACCTTGGAAATGTTATTGCGATCAGCTGGTCCCGGGGTTTGAGACGCGAAAGGCTGGCACGTACGTGGTCCATCTCTTCCGGGTGGATCATCCGTACATTAATGCCCAGCAAAACCAATCTGCGGTATAAAAACTGGCCGATTAACGAGGAAAGCTCGTTGCCTACAATTAATACTTCGTTTGCGCCCAAAATAGATTCCGCGGCTTTCAAAATCAGCTTATAATCCAGATTTTTATAAAAAGCTCTGCTGGTTTCGGACTCTTTATCGCTGATCTGTTTCAGCAAATGGATTTTATTGCCCGGATTCGAAAGGGATATATCGGGAACAACCAGGTCGGTTCCCCTTAGGTTTTTGATGACCTGTTTTGTATGTTCACGGAATGCTTTTTTTAAATCCAGAAAACTGTTGTACCCCAATTCCTTACACATACGCAGGATGGTAACTTCGGAAGAATCCGTGCGTCTGCTGAGCTCCTTCAAGGAAATATAGCAAATATTTTCAGGATTGGTCAGCATGTAATCCGCAATGACCTGTTGCTTTTTGGTAAGATTTCTGTAGTTTTCTTCAATCGCTTTAATTGAATCCAAAACAAATCCTCCGATTTCAACAATTTCATTCAGTTCTATTATAAATGGCGTTTTGCGGTAAATAAAGCAGTTTTTAAAGAATGATTGCAATAAAATTTTAATAAGGGATTATTCATACAGGAGGAAGAGAATGGTAACCATTATAAACAATGTCCGGCTGCCCGGTTCAGACAAAACACAGGATATTTTAACAGCCGGAGGAAAAATCATTGAAATCGGAAAGCTTTCGGAATACACCTTTCCGGATCAGTGCCGCATTGATGCGGATGGAAAGATCGCTGTCCCGGGATACATTGACCAGCATGTACATATTACCGGGGGAGGCGGCGAAGGCGGATTTTCCAACCGTGTTCCGGAGCTAAACCCTTCTGCCTGCGTCGAAGGCGGTATTACCAGCCTGGTCGGTTTGCTGGGAACGGATGCTCAGACACGGTCTGTTGAGAACCTGCTCGCAAAGACAAAGTCTCTTCGGGAATTCGGCCTGACCGCTTTCTGCCTTACGGGCGCATATTCATATCCTGCCCCCACACTTACCGGTTCGGTGGAAAAGGACATCGTTTTCATTGATGAAATCATCGGGGTGAAAACCGCCATATCCGACCACCGGTCTTCCGGACTTTCCGCAAAAGACCTGATCCGCCTTGCCACACAGGCCAGACGCGGCGGTATTCTTTCAAACAAGCCGGGGATTGTACATATGCATGTAGGCAGTGGAAAAAGTGGGCTCGGGGTGGTTTTTGATGCGTTAAAAGCCAGCGATATTCCAATTAGCAACTTTCGCCCGACCCATGTTCAGCGCGTTTTTGACGATGCGGTGCAATTTGCGAATCTTGGCGGATATATTGATTTTACTGCCGACGAAAGCGGAACGGTAACCGCGGAATGTCTGAACCGTGTTTTCCGCTTGGCTCCGCCGGAACTTGTGACGTTAAGCTCCGATTCCAACGGAAGCATGCCCGTTTGGAATGAAAAGAAAGAAATGGTCGGCATTGGCGTCGGAAAAATTACGACCATCCATCAGGCGGTAAAATCGCTTATGAAAGAATACGGTTTTAATGTGGCAGATGCGGTCAGGCCGGTCACTGAGAACGCAGCAAAAGCACTGGGGCTTTATCCCCGGAAAGGTGTAATCCGTGCGGGCAGCGATGCCGATATTCTTTTGCTCGATCAATCCTATGATATTGACACCGTGATCGCGGGAGGAATTCCAATGATGCAAAGAGGCGTGGTTGTCAAACGCGGAAACTTTGAGCAGAACAGCTGAATCGAACAATAAATGCAACAATTATTAAAGGAGAGTTCGTCATGGAAAAAGAGAAAATGCTTAATATGATTCAGGATCTTTCAAACGCCAACGGGGCGTGCGGATTTGAGGACGAGGTGCTCACGGTGCTTCGGAAGCATGGCGCCGGTCTGGGCAAATTCGAGGAGGACAGCCTGCGCAATCTGTATCTGACCCGGGCGGAAAACCGGGGAAAGCGTCCTTTGGTTCAGCTGGATGCCCACAGCGATGAGGTTTCTTTTATGGTTCAGGCAGTCAAGCCGAACGGGACGCTTCGTTTTATCACTCTCGGAGGCTGGGTGGCCAACAATATTCCGGCACACAGGGTCAAAGTACGCAATGCGGACGGCGAATATATCCCGGGGATTGTGGCTGCAAAACCGCCGCATTTCATGAGTGAAGCAGAAAGGAACGTGCCGGCAAGCGTTGCCGATATGGTGATTGATATTGGCGCGTCTTCCTTTGAGGAAGCCGTAAATGAATATAAAATCCGAATCGGTGCTCCCGTGGTGCCGGACGTAGCGTTTGAATACAATGACAGCCGGGACCTGATGATCGGAAAAGCGTTTGACTGCCGTTTGGGCTGTGCCTCCATTCTTGCGGCACTCGACGCGCTGAAGGGTCAGAGCCTGAACACCGATGTTGTTGCGGGCTTTTCCGTTCAGGAAGAAGTTGGAACACGCGGCGCAAGTGTAACTGCAAATCATATAAAGCCCGATCTTGCAATTGTTTTTGAAGGCTGTCCCGCAGATGACACATTCTCTGAATCTTATATGATTCAAACCGCTATTAAGCATGGACCGATGCTGCGGCATATTGACGCCAGAATGATTACCAATCCGCGTTTCCAGCGCTTTGCGCTTAATTTAGCGGAAGAAAACGGGATTCCGGTGCAGGAATCCGTGCGTACCGGCGGATCAACAAACGGCGCTCCGATCCATCTTTCCAATGCAAGTGTTCCCGTAATTGTCATTGGTCTTCCGGTGCGTTACATACACAGCCATTATGGTATCGCCTCTTTTACAGATTGTACCAACGCGGTAAAGCTGGCCGTCGGTTTGCTGAAACGTCTGAATTCGGATATCATTGAGAGCTTTTAATTAGTTGCACCAAGTGTCCCTGCGGCAGCGAAAAAAATGAAACCTCCAAGTTGGTGCTCCTATTTTACACCAACTCAGAGGTTTCCACAAAATCCGGGATAGCCTCGCTGCGTCTGTAAAACGTACTCGCTTCAAGAACTTCCGCCAGGCCCACTCCTTTTGGGCGGCTGCACACAACAGATCTTTAGCAATATTTATTTTTCTTTCGGGGCCCAAACATTTTGGCCGCTATTACAGGCAACGCAGAAATATTTCCATAATTCCATATAAGTATTTTACGAGATTTTCCAAAAATAAAAGCCGCATCTGTCGCCTTGCAAACGGCACAGATACGGCTTTTTGATCCATTACAACACTTTTACGACATTAATCCATAGTATTTATATCTTTCATGCAATTTTATCTAATATTGCACGATCCTTGAGATCATTATAAGCATTTTCGATTTCCGCTATGCTGAAATGAGGTTTTATTTCATGTACGTTCTCGCTTATATCTCTAATTGTAAACTCCCATTGGTTTTCAATATATGAATTATAAATATAGATAACCGTTGAATATAATTCTAATTCCTTCGCTGTTTTATCTCCAAAACAATATAGAACCTCAGCAATTTCATCTTTATATTTGTTTAAAAAATCACTTGAATCTTTAATAACTTTGCTTGAATTTTCAGAAGTACTTATGTCATATCCTATTTTTCCATTAGTATAATAATTAGTTTTTATTGATATTATATTTTCAGCAGATGCTGTATCAATATCAGCCATCACGTCTGAACAATACGGTCCATATGTATATATGCTAAAACTATAGTCTAAAGGCAATTTATAAACCTTTTGTAAAATATACATTATTTTCATAACAGCGGTTTTTCCTAAGTCCGCCTTCATACTAATGACTTGAGCCAGTAAAGCCATTTTCTCATTTACAGTAATCATAAACTTTCCTCCTTAGGGATATATAATCTTATCGTCTTCGGTTTTTCAACCATAGCATTTACAATTTTAGATAATGTACTCAATGGTACTGTTGAAGAGTTGTCCTTTAAACTAATTAATATATCCTTTTCGATCTTATACCAAGATGTAGTTGCCTTATTATCAATATAATAATCAATTCCCCGATTCGTGCATTCTTGCTTTTTTTCTTCTAACTTTTGAATATCTTCCTTAGTCGGAGGTTCATTGGATTCTACAATGCAATGATAGGGCGTTCTATTTAAAATAATTTTACCGTGACTTCCTCCCATGCCTGATTTTAAAGCCCCATACATTTTCCAATCATCAAACTCAATATATTGGTCCAAGTGATCTGGAGAAGGATATGTATCACCTGGTAACTTTAATTCATGAAGAATTGCTTTTATTGCTTGACCAACATGATAGTCAAAAATCCTTCTTGTTTTATGAAAATATACTTGAGAGAACATTTGATACCTAGCTATTACTAAACTCTCGGCAATATGCCAACCGCTACGTTCAATAGCCATACTTAATGCCTCAGAATCGTAATGTCTTCCTATTGTTATACAATTAATCAGACGGCTCTTATCATATAAGCCATAACTTACACCCAAGTGTATGGAATCACGTAATAAATAGTCCGATCTGTCCGCATCAAGCTGGCCTGATATTAAATCCTTCCAAATTGCGTTTTTTGTTATTTTTACACTCTCGTCGCCCAATAAAATTGTTACATCACTTGTTTTTAGCCCGTAATTCTGGCTAATAGGATGATTTTCTATGATTTCACCAAAATACTTTTTTATTATTGCAATACTATAATCCTCATGACTATACCTTTTTTCAGATTCTGATATTAACGGCATGGTCATTTCTCCAGCATGGGAAAAGGGAGAGTGACCTACATCGTGTAATAGTGCCGCCAATCTTATGATTTTTCTTGCTCTTCCCAAACCCGCTTCATCAAATTTTAATTCAGAGCAAAGGATATCATGCGCTTGCTTTTTAGAAATAATACTATCAAACATTTCTGTGGCCATTTGCATAACCCCAAGAGAATGTTCAAATCTTGTATGATTTGCACCTGGATAAACCATGTCAGTCAGCGAAAGCTGTTTTATTCTCCGTAATCTTTGAAATACCGGATGGTTTATAATTTCTACTTCCTGTTCGTCCAATTGTATAAACCCATGTACTACATCACGAATTTCAGCCATAGAATTCACATCCAAGCTCTTAAATATTATAAAGATTAATAATGGAATTATTATTGCATAATAATATTATTAAGTCAATGTCTTGGTTTGATTAACTTTTCTACAGTAGTCCAATAGCTCTACTTTACTTGAACACCGAAAATCTCTCCAGAGTTACTTATTATTAATATAAATTTTCCCATAACATTTGAATTCACTGTAACATCCTTTTATTTTTTGCTTTTTGGCGTCTTCTCTGAGAAAAATCAATCCGTCTGTCAGGAAACGACAAAGTACCTTTTTACATTTCGCTATGAACAAAAGCCACAATCTCGGAGCGCTCCGGCAATGGCCGGAATGGCGCCCTTTTTTGATGCGGTAAGGCTGCCGGTCTCGTTGGCAAATTCCATTATGGAAATCCACTTTTCCCATTTCATTGCGATCAGTTTATGCAGGTGTTTCTTCAGGCGTCTCCCGCGCCGGTGGTATCCACTAAAAAACGGAACCTATCCCACAATGTTTCGATAGGTTCCGTTTTTCGGGTATTCCATTTAGACGACCGCGTTTCCCCGTAACCTCAAAATTACGTACTTTAATAGATTTCAGATTGGAGAATCGCTCTTTTTTAATGTCCGGCCAGTTTTACTGCACCTTAGTGAGTTCCTGATTCAGCTTTACACGGTCCGGCAGGCCCTCGTTATCACCGGGCACAGTCAGCTGCAGAGCGCCGATTACGTTGCCGCGCATCACAGCATCTTTCAGGGAAAGTCCCTCTATGCGCCCGCTGATTACTCCTACGGCGAAACCGTCCCCAGCCCCTACCGTATCGACGATTTTTTCAATGGGGAAAGGCGGAACCTGCGTATGGATTTCAGCGTTTTTCACATATGCGCCCTTCGGGCCCAATTTGATTACAACATCCTTTACCCCTTTGGACAGATAATAATCCGCTATTGCTTCCGGCTTGCCAAACCCGGTAAGGATTTTTCCTTCCGATATGCCCGGCATCACCATATCGCAGCGGCAGGCGAAATCATTCAGAGTCTTTGCCATAACCGTCTCATTTTTCCATAGACTCGGCCTCAGATTCGGGTCAAAAGAAATATAGATATGGTTCTCTCTTGCGCGCTCTATGAGCCGGAGAGTGGCTGCACGGCAGCTTTCGCTGAGTGCACAGGGAATACCGGTGATGTGTACATGGCTGACGCCATCGAAAGGAACGTTGTCAATATCTTCCGGAGTAATATTGGAAGCAGCCGTGTTCTTGCGAAAATAGGCTGTTTCCGGGTCCCCGGTCTTTACTCTATTTTTCAGCATAAACCCCGTGGAATGCTCCGCATCAAAACTGATGCCCGAAAGATCCATACCTTCTTTTTTCAGGCTTTCGTATATATAAGCGCCGAACGGATCCTTGCCGCCGAGTTTTGTAACATAAACCGGCGTATGTCCCAGCCGGTTCAAGCCGATACACACATTCAGTTCCGCACCGGCCAGCGCCTTTTTAAATGTTGCCGCATCGTTCAGTGAACCGTAATCCTGCGCAATAAACAAGGCCATCGGCTCGCCGAACAGTATTACTTTTGCCATTTGCAGATCCTCCTTTAAATGCCTTTATTGCCTTTGACGAAGGTGAAGCGCAAACCCGCCGAACTCCTCCTGCAAATAAAGGGCCATCGTTTTCCCGTTTGCCGTAACGCGGCTGTCTTCGCGGAATTTTACTCCCATGCGGCCGAGATGGTATTCCGCCCAGGAAACACGGTTTGTATCAATTGCAATGTGACCTTTCGCACCCAGCCCCATGAAATTGTTCACCTCAAAACCGGTCCCGACAAAGTTGGAAAGCTCACCCTCTCTGACCGGGAATCCGAATATTCCGGAAAGAGCATAGGAAATCCTGCGGCCTTCTTCTTTGCTGCCGGTATTGATACCAACATGAACCACTTCAAATCCAAGCAGTTTTTTTACGGATTCCTGTACGGTCTGTGTAATTCCCTGCCAGTTTTCGGATTTGATATCGGAACTGCCGCACAGCCATCCGCCGCCGATTGCCCCAACGCATCCGCATCCGACATAGTCGGAGAGATGATCAAGGCTGATTCCGCCAGTGGGAATAAACTTCACCTGACTGAACGGAGCGGCCAGGTTCGCACACGCCCGCGCGCCTCCGCTTATTTCCGCCGGGAAAAACTTTATCATCTTAATTCCGGCATTGACGGCTGCCTGAACTTCCGTTGCGGTCACGCAGCCCGGAATAACCGGAACGTGTTTCTGCCCGCACCAGGAAACCAGTTCCGCGTTGAATCCCGGTGAAACGATATAGTCTGCGCCGGCTTTCACTGCTTTTTCCGCCTGTTCCGTATTGAGCACGGTACCGGCGCCTACCAGGAAATCGGGGCGCTGCTTTTTCATCCGGGAAATGCCCTCCAGCGCACAGTCCGTACGCAGAGTAATTTCTGCCGTATCCACTCCACCCTTTTGAAGAGCCTCCATCAGGGGAACGGCATGTTCGGCGGTATCCAGCACGGTTACCGGGACAAGGCCGATATCGCCTAATTTCTTCAGCACGGATGCCTCATTCATTGCATTCACTCCAGTCTAATTTCAGCCCGGTATCCTTTTCAAGCTGTTCCAGACTATCCGCTACATCTTCAGGCAGATAGACGCCTTTTTTGATTCCGTCGTCATATTTTTCCCATTCCATCTCTCCCGGTACAAGCAAACGCGAGGTGCCCACAGCCTTCGGAGAATTCTTAAGGTATTCGATATAGTCTTCCGCTCTGTCTTCAAAATCACCGTCCGGTGTAATCGCATTGATATCAATTGCTATAAAGGCATGGCACACCTGATTTTTTTCAGGCAGACAAAAGCACCAGCTTTTCACGTCGCGGCAGATGTTTCCACCGGAAATCAATGCCGTAAGCGCCTCAACCAGCATAGACAGCCCATAACCCTTATGGGCGCCAACCGGCTGGAGAGCGCCGCCGTTCTGATAATACTGCGGATCGGTCGTCGGCTTGCCGTCAGGGTCTACCATCCATGTATCCGGAATAGATTGGTGATACATTTTGGCCTTATTGATTTTAAGCGCGGCGGTCGTAGAAAGCGCAATATCCAGAATAACCGGTTTTCCGTTCTTTCTCGGGAACGCAAATGCGGTGGGGTTATTGCCCAGCGTCATTCCCTTGCCGCCCGGGACCGCCATATTGGGGTCTGTGTTGCTCATTGCAATTCCCAGCAGCCCGTTTTGAGCGGCATAATTTGCATAGTAAGCGCCGGCGCCGAAATGGCAGCTGTTTTTTACGGTAACGTAACCGATTCCGTTCTTTTTTGCGAGCTCGATGGCTTTCTCCATTGCCTTACGGCCAACGACCATTCCCATGCCGTCCTTTGCGTCCATGACGGCGTAGGAACCGCCCTCGCGGATAAATTCCGGTTTGGCCTTTGCGTTCAGTGCGCCCACCTTGATTTTTTCGATGTACATGCGCAGATTCTTAGTCCCGTGGGAGTGAATCCCGAATGCGTCCGTCATTGACAGGACTTCACCGGTGATTGCTGCATCTTTTTCATCCATTCCATACTTCAGCAGCGCCTGCTTACAGAATTCTTCCAGCTTTTTTAACGGTACTCTTTTACTCGACATTACATTCAATCCTTTCAACACTACGTAATAATTTTATACAGTCTTTTTTATTTCATCTGCACGGCTGAGAAGCAGTTTTTTCAGAAAATGGGACTTATACACCGGAGAATGCGGAAAATCCTCCGTCAATCGGCAATACGATGCCGGTAACAAACGACGCTGCCTCGGAACACAGGTATACGACAGCCCCGCACAGCTCGCTTGGGTCACCATATCTTGCCATCGGCGTATTCCGCAGGATATCCGCTCCCCTTGCGGTTGAAGACCCGTCATCCTTATTCGTCAGCAAAAACCGGTTCTGCTGGGTGAGAAGGAAACCGGGTGCAATCGCATTAACACGAATGGCAGGAGAATACTCCTGGCTCATATGTACAGCCAGCCATTTCGTAAAGTTTGAAATTCCCGCTTTTGCCGCACTGTACGCAACCGTCCTTGTAAGAGGCGTAAGCGCTGCCATGGAAGAAATGTTTACGATACAGCCGCTTTTCCTGTCCGCCATATATCTGCCGAAAATCTGGCTTGGCATAATCGTACCCAACAGGTTCAGATTGAAAACCCACTGCAGTGCGTCCTGCGGAATATCAAAGAAGCTCATCTGCTCGCCCGTGGTTGCCTGGGCTTTATTGCCTCCTGCGCCATTCAGAAGGATATCGATGTGCCCCCACTTTTCAATAACCGCTTTTGCGGCTTTTTCGATGCTTTCCTTATTAAGGACATCCACGCCCAGACCGATGGCTTCACCGCCATCCTTGTTCAGCGAATCGGCAAGCTGCACCGCTTTTTCTTCAAACAGATCCAGCACGGCTATCTTTGCTCCCGCCTGCATCAGTGCTGTTGAAATTTCCGAGCACAGAACACCCGCGCCTCCGGTCACAACCGCCACTTTATTTTTTAAGCTAAAATCCAGTTTCATTTTTTTATCTCCTTTCAGGCTGTTAAAAGCTTTCAAAGCTCAAAACGCCATTCCTTTCAATAGTCCCAGACCCAGCAGTATAAGGTACAAAGCGAAAAACATTGCCGTAGACAAAATCATATCGGCAACCGCAAAATCCGTATCCTTATGAAACATCTGCGACCAAACCACCGCCATAACCGGAAGCGGAGTCGCGAAGCTAAGCGCCGCCATCACGGCATACCCCTTCCGCATCCCGATTTCAATCGCGGCAAAATACACAGCCGCGGGTAGAACAGATACCCGGAACAGGGACATTGCCACGCTTTCCCCGGAAATCTTCAGCCGTCCGCTTCCAATTTTCGCCGCCATTACGCTTCCAAGATACAAAAACGCAAGCGGAGACACCGCGTTGGAAAGGACGATAAGCATTTCGTTAAGGAATCCGGGGATTTTAATATTGAATACGGATAAGATCAGTCCGGCCACCAGCATTACAGTGACCGGAGAAAGCAGCTTCTTTAATCCTTCCAAGCCTTTTTTTACTCCGGCAAACTCGGCATAATACAGGGTCCAGATAAGCACATCCTGCACGGAAGAAATCACCACGCAGCAGGATACCGCCCTGTATCCCCACACCGCTGCGGCGATGGGAAGCAACACGTATGCCACGTTTCCTACCGAAGCCTGAAAATGGAGCAGCACCCTCTGTTCTCCATTTTGAGACCGGTGAAGAACCGCGCCCGACAGAATACATACGGCTAGGGATGTCACAGCCGTCAAGACCGCAAGCATTCCGATGTCCTTCCCCACCTGACTGAGTTTCAGGTTTCCAATCACAGATACCGTAAGCGAGGGATAAAAAAAAGTAAAAAGAATCTTCGGTATGCTTTCCGTTTCCTCTTGCGTAATCAGGCGCAGTTTTCTTGCGGCAAAACCGGCTGCAAACAGGATTGCCAGAGCATACAGATTCATTTGATTTCTATCCCCTAAACGGTTTCCCCGGTACTCAGCATTTCAATATTTCGGTTCGGGCAGCGGTTGTAGCACATACCGCAGGCAACGCATTTTTTGGGGTCAATCACAATTTCCCGGTTTTCATTCAGGGAGATGGCAAACTCGCAGCATATCTTGTGGCACAGGTCGCAGCCTTCTCCGCAGCCGCAGCGCAGACATCTTGCCGCTTCTGCCGAAGCCTGTTCGTCCGTATACAGGAGAGAAGGCTCCGATTTCCTCAGGCGGATTACTTTTTCATCTGAAAGATACCTGCTCCGGGCCAGCACATCCTGCATTTTTACAACAGGACGGCGGGTCAGAGGCTGAATGGTAGCTTTTTCACCGAAAAAATAACCGTCAATGGCGGCAGCGGCATTTTTTCCGCAGGATATCAGCTTTGCGGGAGAGAGGGAGGGAGCCTGATCGGTGAATACATTCTCCCCTGTTTTTTCCGCGGTAAAGGATTCCGCCGCGTTGACCACCGTCCCGCATGCAATGCTCAGCTCTGCCTGGGGGTTTTTCTGCCGGAACGCAATCTGATTGCCCTGTCTGACGATATCGGAAACACCGGTTATAACAGGGATGCCCTCTTCCGCAAGGCCCGCGAGGAAAGCGGATTTCCCTCCACCGGAAAGCACAACCGCTTCACCACCGGCCAAAACAGCCGCCCTTGCAGCTTCCGCGGCAAGAAAACCGTCTCCGATTACCGTTGTTTTTCCTGCCGGCTTTGGGGACTTAATATAGTCGACAGCAGAAACTGCGCCCTGTACGCCGCACAGCCCCAATTCAAATTTTGCCGGATTGTACACGGCATCATAGGAGGCGGCCAGCTGATCCAACTTTTCCGGATTATTTTCAGTCTTAAGCCCGAGCCGTGCCATAAACGCATCGATCCCATCCGGAACATCCGCCGGCAACCGGTCGGAGACAGCCATGTCAAACAGGGTATCTCTCTCTTCGTTATATACCGTTACCTCATAACCGGCCTTCAATAATTCATACGCGCACGAAATTCCGGCTGTGCTTCGTGAAACGACCGCCACGCGCTTTCCGTTTGCATTCTTTTTCTCCGCCGCTCCGTTATAACCGTTTTTTCTTAGCTTTGCAGCCGTAAATCTTTCAAGCGCCTTAATGGAAAGATTCTGCGTCTGTCTTCCCTTGACACATGCACGCTCACACGGAGCGTCACAAAGGTAACCGCAAAGCTCCTGCAGCGGCCCGGCTTCGGATAAAGCCTGAGCGGCTTCGTCATATTTTTTCTCGGAAATTTTCTTCATGATCGTCTGAATCGGGACTCCGACGGGACAGGACTCCCTGCAGGGTGAGGTCAGCGACGGATTGATAACGTTCGCATGGCCCCCGTAAATAGTCAGCTCCTGCGCGGTGCGTACTTCGGGGACGATGGCATCCCGCACGTCGCGGAGGCTTTTGTACCCATGCCCGGCAAGCCAGCTGCGTGTATCCGCGATAACGTCTCCGATAAAATTGTAGCCGTTCATCAGCGTTTCCGTGCACACGCCGATCAGGTCGGCGCCGCACATCGACATCTCGATCGCGTCCCTTGCCGTGCTTACTCCGCCTGCGGCGGAAATGACGGCATCTTCTCCGCAGACTTTGCGGATTTCATAAGTGTCCCTGCGAGCCAGCGGTTTCAGCCAGCTCCCGCAGAAGCAGGACATGCTGATTTCTTTCTGCAGATGATAATTCGCCCTTTCGGGATGCTCCAGATCGATCGGCGGCACGCCCAGGCGGTTTCCGGTTCCTCCAACCACATCGGCTCCCGCTTGGAAGACTTCTTTCGCAACATGCGCAATCTGGCCGCCTTCCGGAGTAAGCTTTACAAACAGCGGAATCGAGATCGCTTTCTTGATTGCGGATACAATTTCACCGACCGCATCGCCGTTCTGGCCAAGGCTGGCCCCGGTCTTGATTTTGATCGCATCCTTATCGCCCTGAGTCAGCTGTGCGTTGTACGACATATTCGGGCAGCACATATTCAGCTCAATGACGTCTGCCCCCGCTTCTTCAAATTTTTTCGCCATATTGACCCAGCCGGCAGTGCCCTTATCTCCGGCATATGTAATGTTTGCCATCAGGATCAGATCCGTCAGGACTTTTTTCGCGTCGCTTACCAGTTTCAGGCCGTCGTCCATTTTCAGCCGTTTTTCGGCGGTAAATGTCAGCGCATTGTACTGATTTAGGACGGCATATCTCGGTTTCCGGTTAATATACGGCGCCGGGTCTATGGTCAGCTTGATGCTCGCAGCAGCCCATCCGGCTTTTTCGATTGCCAGCAGCTGTTCCACCGACTTGGTGGTCGGACCGGAAGCCACATAAAAAGGATTTTTAAACTCCAACCCGGCTATTTTTACAGGCAGACAAAAATCACTTGACATAGAACAAACCTCCGAATCTATTTAAGATAAATCAGGATTCAGAACCTTTTTCCCTTCCTTAGCCGACTGATAGATGCAGGAAATCACTTTGAGTGCCTCCAGCCCGTCCGCTCCGCGCAGCCCGATCCGCGCGTCTTTTCCTTCCGCGCAGCAGTCAATAAAATATCCAATCTCATCCACATAGCCAAGGTTATACTTTTCATCAACGGATGGGCGCGTCCACCCCGTATTCATTTCCGCTTTTTCAACGACATAATTTACGCCGGGGATGCTGAAGCACTTAATCGGTCCGGTAAAGTTAAGGTCTATATGCAGGCACCCTTCCGTGCCGTAAAAATCGATGATATCTTCCATTCCGCCTTTTGTAATGTAATTTCCCTCGAGAAGTGCGGAGGTTCCGTCGCGGAACCGGATGATGCAGGTCGACCAGTCTTCCCCTTCCATCGTTTTATGCACCAGGTTGTTTTCTCCTCCTCCGGAGGTCATCGCCACCAGTTCCGTCCACTCGTTGTTCTTCTGAGCCAGCATAAACGAGATCGGGTGGATTCCCAGATGAATCATGCATCCCCCTCCGCAGTAGGCAATGCGCTGCGCAAACGGGCTGTGTGAACCGCTGTGGCATTCCCGCGCACGTACGTACAGGGAACGCCCGATGGCCCCTTCCGATACAATGGATAAAGCCTTGCGGATCGCCGGAGAAAACAGCCAGTCTTCCGCATAGTAAACGTGCAGATCTGCCTTTGCGGCGGTATCAACAATTTTCTTTGCATCTTCCACAGTAGTCGCAAGCGGCTTTTCGCAGATGATGTTTTTGCCCTTTCCCAACGCAAGGAGTGCAGCCTGACAGTGAAGGAAATTGGGCAGGCAGATATCGACCAGGTCGCAGTCAGTTTTCTGAAGAGCCTCTTCAATATCCGTATAAACATTGTAGCCGGTAATGCCGTATGTCTCAGCAAGCGATACCGCGCGTTCCGTATTTTTATCGCAGATGGCAACCACTTTTGCTTTATCGGGGAATCTGGAATATCCATCCATGTGCAGATTGGCACTGAAAGAAGCCCCTAAAAGCAATACCTTTACAATTTTATTTGTCATTTAACATCCCTCCATCTCAAATAAAGAGTTTTCTTTTTCATATCCTATATCCGCTTTTCCGGAAATACTTATTTGCTGTGCAGATTAAAAGTCGCTGTAGTTGTACTTTCCTTTTTCTGAGATGAATTGAAAAGTCTCGTGAATATACTTTATACCCAGCTCACAGCCGACCCTCAGAAGCTTTTCGCCCTTTTCTGCAGCAGCCTTGGAAGGCTCGCCCCATACTCCGTCCGGAGAAACCCTGAAAATACTTCCGTAGTTCAGGTACTCCCGTGGGTACTGAGGAACGAAGTCCACAATTTTATCGGTATGGACAAGTTCGGGATGCAGATACATGATAACCGAAGTTTCAAACTCGTCGGCGTGCATCACCGTAGCCGACTCCAGAATCTGACTTGCCTCGCATCCCGGTATGGGGGG
>JAEWUH010000202.1 GCA_023397245.1 Bacillota bacterium
CAAAGATAAAGGCTTGAATCATTTTGCACATGACGGTATGATCCGCCGCGCAATCGGAGGGCACTGGGGACTCGCGCCAAAAGTCGGTAAAATGGCAGCCGACAATAAAATCCTTGCTTATGATTTCCCTCAGGGAGTTACTACCCATATGTTTCGCGATGCAGCGGCCCATAAGCCGTGCACCATAACCCATGTCGGATTGGGTACTTTTGTAGACCCGAGGCTTCTGGGCGGCAAGCTCAACAAAATGACCCAAGAAGCGGAAGACCTTGTAAAGTTGATTGAAATTGACGGCAATGAATATCTCAGTTATAAGACACATCCGGTCAATTTTGCGATTTTATCCGGTACCTATGCCGATGAAGACGGCAACATCTCATTGGAACGTTCCGGTGTAAAGTCCGAGACCCTTGCAGTTGCTGAGGCCTGCAAAAACTGGGGCGGCACCGTCATCGTTCAGGTGGAACGTGTGGTAAAGGCCGGATCCCTTGACCCGCAAAAGGTGGAAATACCCGGAATTCTGGTAGACGCCGTGGTTGTTGTGAGCGATATGAAATATCATATGCAGACCTTCAATACGCAGTACAATCCCGGTTTCTCCGGCGAACATCAGATGGGGATGGCCGAATTTGTACCGATGCCGCTTTGCAACAAAAAGATCATCGCGCGCCGCGCAGCAATGGAATTGAAGAATAAAAGCATTGTAAATCTTGGAATCGGTATTCCGGAATTTATTTCTGCCGTTGCGATGGAGGAAGGAATTACAAAGAAGTTTACATTGACCGTGGAATCCGGAATCACCGGAGGAAATCCGCAGAGCGGAATGGACTTCGGCGTCAGTTTAAATCCCGGCTGCATCATGCCGTCACCCTCCATGTTCGATTTTTACCAGGGCGGCGGGCTGGATCAGGCATTTCTGGGATTTGCGGAATCCGATAAGGACGGAAATGTAAATGTTTCCAAATTCGGCCCCAAGCTGCCCGGCTGCGGCGGGTTTATCGACATTTCCCAAAATGCAAAGCAGCTGTTTTTCTGCGGCACCTTTACGGCAAAGGGCCTTAAGACGGAAATCGTGAACGGCGGACTCCATATAATTAATGAGGGTACCATCAACAAGTTCCGTGAGAGCGTGGAACATATCACCTTCTCCGCCAAACAGGCGATTAAGACAAACCTGCCGGTTATGTACATAACGGAACGCGCCGTATTCCGGCTGACTAAAGACGGCATCACGCTCTGTGAAATTGCGCCCGGCGTTGATCTGGAAAGAGATGTTTTGGCACATATGCCGATGAAGCCGGTCATCGCACCCGATTTCAAACTGATGGACGCTCGGATTTTCCGGGATGAAAAGATGGGCTTAGAATAATAAATCATCTTATCTTCCGCTGATAAAGCGTTATCATTATTGAATTGCAGTCCCTTTCCGGGGCTGCAATTTTTTATAATCAGATTCTCCGGCTTCTTACCGGCTCTTTCCTGCCAAAGCCCTTCCTGCATGCATATAAGACATAAAAAAGCTCCGCATACTAAAGAAGTAAGCGGAGCTTCAACTGTAAAAAATACCGAATTATGCGTTGCGGGCGGCCATAGCCTTTTTGACTTCTTCCGTGAAGAGCGGAAGGATTTTGGTAACATCCCCGACGATGCCGTAATCGGCAACCTCAAAGATCGGCGCGGTTTCATCCTTGTTGATCGCGATGATCACATCGGATTCTTCCATACCGGCAAGATGCTGAATTGCGCCGGAAATGCCGCAGGCAATATAAAGGTTCGGACGGACGGTCTTACCGGTCTGGCCAACCTGAATATCCTTCTCAACCCAGCCGGCATCCACGCAGGCTCTGGAGGAACTTACTTCCCCGCCGAGCGCTTCGGCCAAATCTTTGAGCAGCTTGAAGTTTTCCGGGCAGCCCATGCCGCGGCCGCCGGATACCAGAATCTTTGCATCCTGAATATCAATTTTGTTGGATACCTTTTTAATAACCTCAACAACTTCGACATTCTGATGCTCCGCACCGATTTCAAGGTCATAGACCTCAACCGGAACCTCGGCGCCGTCGATCGGCTTAATCTTCTGCATAACGCCGGGACGTACCGTAGCCATCTGAGGACGGTGTTCCGGACTGAGAATAGTAGCCATGATGTTGCCGCCGAAAGCAGGACGCGTCATTCTAAGGTTCTTTGTTCCGTCGTCCGCAACCTCCAGCTTGGTGCAGTCCGCGGTCAGACCGGTCTTTACTCTGGCGGAAACGCGCGGAGCAAGGTCACGGCCGATTGCTGTTGCGCCGTAAAGCACGACTGCCGGCTTATACTTTTCAATGATATGGTACATGCTGTGCGCATACGGCTCGGTGGTATAAGTCTCAAGCGCCTTATTGTCCACCATAATGATTTTATCCGCACCGTAGCGAGCCAGTTCCTTGCAGAGGCCGGATACCTGATAGCCCAGTAAAACTGCGGTTACTTCTGTTTCCATATCCTTGGCAAGCTCTTTCGCTTTACCGAGGAGTTCAAAGGAAACGCCAGCTATTTTATTGTCCACCTGCTGAACAAAAACAAATACGCCTTTATAATCTTGAATATTCATCACGCTCACCACTTTCAACTATATAATGAATTTTTCTCTGAGTTTGTCAAGCATATAATCGGCAGAATCCTGCGGATCAAGAGTAACCAGCTGACCTGCTGCCTTCAAGCTCTTTGTAAATGTCTGCCAAACTCTGGTCGGTGAGCCCTTTAGACCGATGCTTGCGTCGTCAACCTCAAGATCTTTGCGGGTAATGACCTTGATTTCCGCGTTGCGGTAAGCGTCAAAAATGCCGCCCGGCGTCATGTAACGGGGTGTGTTCAGCTCGCTTAATGCGGTGATCAGGCAGGGCATTTTTACCTTGATGATATGATAACGGTCTTCATACTGACGTTTTACGGTGATTTCGTTGCCTTCTACCTTGATATCCTCCGCATAGCTCACATTCGGAATACCGAGATGCTCCGCAATCTGCGGGCCAACCTGTGCGGTATCACCATCGATTGCCTGACGGCCGGTGATCACGAGGTCAAAGTCAATGGTTTTCAGCGCTGCGGCAATCGTTGTGGAGGTAGCCAGCGTATCCGCGCCGCCGAACGCTCTGTCCGTTACCAGAATCGCTTCGTCCGCGCCCATGGCCAGCGCTTCGCGCAGAGCCGCGTCGGCCTGCATCGGTCCCATGGTGAGAACCGTTACATGAGCGCCCTGCTCGTCCTTTAAGCGAAGGGCTGCTTCCAGTCCCGCTTTATCATCCGGGTTAATGATGCTCGGTACGCCTTCTCTGATGAGAGTTCCGGTTACCGGGTCGAGTTTTACTTCATTTGTATTTGGAACCTGCTTTATGCAAACTACAATTTTCAACAAATTTCACTCCTTCTTGGTTATTTAAGTTCGTTACCGGAAATAACCATGCGCTGTACTTCGCTGGTTCCTTCATAGATCTCGGTAATCTTAGCATCACGCATCATGCGCTCAACCGGATATTCTCTGGTGTAGCCATAACCGCCGTGGAGCTGTACTGCCTTGGTCGTAACTTCCATCGCAACCTCTGCCGCATATAATTTTGCCATTGCGGCTTCTACAGAGAAGCGCTTCTGGGTATCCTTGGCAATCGCGGCACGGTAAACAAGGAGCTGTGCAGCCTTGATTTTCGTTGCCATATCGGCGATCTGGAACTGTGTATTCTGGAATTTGGCGATCGGTTTGCCGAACTGCTTTCTCTCTTTTACGTATTTTACGGTCTCTTCATATGCGCCTTCCGCAATACCGAGAGCCTGCGCGGCGATTCCGATACGGCCGCCGTCCAGCGTGGTCATTGCGATGCCGAAGCCCTTGCCTTCCGCGCCCAGAAGATTTTCCTTTGGAACGATGCAGTTTTCAAAGATCAGCTCCGTGGTGGAAGAGCCGCGGATGCCCATCTTCTTTTCCTTTGTGCCGATGGAAAAGCCCGGGAAATCCTTTTCTACGATGAAGCCGGAAATTCCCTTGGTTCCCTTGCTCTTGTCCGTCATTGCAAACACAATATAGATGTC
>JAEWUH010000268.1 GCA_023397245.1 Bacillota bacterium
AATCTCGACCCGATGGCAGATGGCGTTATTATCGGTCATTACGAGGGACATAAACGCGGCATCGCCAGTAACCATGCCGACCCCGGCCACTGGTTTCCGAAGTACGGCAAGTCGATGGATACATTTAGAGCAGAGGTCAGACGGCTGCTTACTGTGGCTACACCCGTTGCTCCGAATACGCCTACTCCGACCGAGTCAAAAAAACTTTATCGTGTTCAAGTCGGTGCATACTCTGTCAAAGCGAACGCCGATGCCATGCTCAAAAAAGTTAGGGCGGCAGGATTTAAGGATGCTTTCATTAAATATTCGTGATAACTATTATCATGCCCGCGGAGCGTAAAAGCTCTGCGGGCTTTTTTTATTTATAGGTGTATAAAATGCCCCTCCTTTCTCCGTATAGCGAGGAGGTGGGTTTTCATGATTAATGAACAAAAACTTGATTTGGTGCGTTGCCCTATTGGCGAAGGGCTGAAAATCGATGGTGGAATGAACACAACTCCGCAGGAGCAAATGCAGCGCGAGGTTGACTATGTGAGAGCACAACAAATACTCACTTCTATGCTTGAGAAAGGTTTAATTACCTTGTCGGAATTCAACAAGATAACCGAATTAAATCGCAAAACTTTCTCACCTTTATTAGCTGAGATTATGCCTTAATACCGTTGATATAACTTCGTTTTAGAGTTAATATGTGACACTGACTAAGGAGGTGAGAATTTGAAAAAGGTAACGAAAATTGCTCAAAACACAGTCGATTTGACTGAACAGTCCAAGCTAAAGGTTGCAGCTTACTGCCGTGTGTCTACCGACAGCGATGAGCAACTCGTCAGTCTGGATACGCAAATAAAGCATTACGAATCTTACATCAATGCAAACCCTGAATGGGAGTTTGCAGGGCTTTATTATGACGAAGGCATCACGGGAACGAAAAAGGAAAAACGACCCGAGCTGCTTCGGATGATGTCCGACTGTGAAAGCAGAAAAATAGACCTCATTATAACGAAGTCTATCAGCAGATTTGCTCGTAACACAACCGACTGTCTGGAGTTGGTCAGAAGGCTGCTTGACCTTGATGTTTTCATTTATTTCGAGAAGGAGAATATTAACACAGGGTCTATGGAAAGCGAACTCATGCTGTCAATCCTGTCTGGACTGGCTGAAAGTGAGTCGGCCTCCATATCCGAGAATAGCAAATGGTCTATAAAGCGCAAGTTTCAAAACGGCACATTTAAAATATCCTATCCGCCTTACGGGTACGACAATGTGGATGGAGATATGGTTGTTAATAAATCTCAAGCTAAAATTGTCCGTTTTATCTTCACTGAAATTTTATCCGGCAAGGGTACGCACAAAATTGCTAATGAGTTGAACCGCCGAAAAGTACCGACTAAAAAAGGCGGTCGCTGGACGGCAACAACGGTACGCGGGATGGTCGGCAACGAAAAATACATAGGCGACGCAATTTTTCAAAAGACATATACCGATGACTGTTTTAACCGGCACAATAACAATGGCGAGAAGGAGCAATACCTTGTAAATAACCATCATGAACCGATTATCAGCCATGAGGATTTTGCAGCTGCACAGGATATTATCGAACAGCGCGGTAAGGAAAAAGGATTGGAAAGGCAGAACAAAAAGTATCAGAACCGTTATCCCTTTTCAGGCAAAATCATCTGCGGCCAGTGCGGAGGAACATTTAAGCGCAGAATCCACTCAAGCGGCAGACATAGAATTGCTTGGTGCTGCTCCACTCATATAGCAAACATCAAGAAATGCTCTATGAAATATGTGCCGGAGTCAGATTTTGAATACGCATTTGTCACCATGATGAACAAGCTCATTTTTGGACATGAATTCGTCCTCAAGCCGTTACTCATAAGTCTGCGTGGAATGAGTTCTGATGAAACTCTGGAGAACATTCGGGTGCTTGACAGGAAACTCGAAGAAAACGCGGAACAGCGAAATGTACTGGTGGGGCTGATGACCAAAGGTTATCTTGAGCCAGCCATTTACAAGAAGAGCAATAATGAACTGTTACAAGAGGCAAAAAGATTTTGCCGCCAAAAAGAATCAATAACCAGATTCCTGAATAACGACTTCCAAAACCTAAGTGAGGTCAGCGCCCTATTGCAGTATACTACCAAGGCATCGATGCTGAAGGACTTTGACGGAGATGTATTCAAACGCTTTGTGGAACGGATTATTGTTTATTCCCGGTCGGAGATTGGATTCGAATTAAAAAGCGGCATTACGCTTAAAGAAAGGCTGGTGAGATAAATGAGTCATACACCATTTGGCTACCGTATTGAAAACGGGAAAGCAGTTATTGATATAGAAGCTGCCGAGCAAATAAAGACCCTTTTTCATTCCTACTTGTCCGGTGACTCAATGGAAACAGCCGCAAAAAAAGCGGGCATAACAGCTTTCCACGCGGGAATCGGTAGAATGCTTCGAAACGCCCGTTATCTGGGTAACGAGTTTTATCCGCCGATTATTGACAAAGACACTTTCTACACTGCCGAGGCAGAACGAATTATGCGGGCGGAAAGACTTAATCGTACCAGAAAGCCTAAACAAAAAAAGGAGGTAGTCTATCCTAATGCGTTTCGTATAAAAGTTGGAACAAAAGAATTCGACGACCCATTCGGGCAGGCGGAATATGCATATAGTTTGATAGAATTGGAGGTGAACGAGAATGGCAGTCAGTAAAAATGTCACCGTTATTCCGGCGAGAAGGCACATTCAAAAGAATGCGGACGAAGAAAAACCAAAGCTGCGTGTGGCTGCTTATTGCCGTGTTTCAACGGACAGCGAGGAGCAGGCTACCAGCTATGACACACAGATTGAACATTATACCGCTTACATAAATGGCCACCCGGACTGGGTGCTGGCAGGAATTTATGCGGATGACGGCATCTCGGGAACAAACACCAAGAAGCGTGAAGAATTCAACCGCATGATTGACGAGTGCATGGCTGGCGGTATTGATATGATTATTACAAAGTCCATCAGCCGCTTTGCCCGAAACACGCTGGACTGTCTGAAATACATCCGTCAGCTAAAGGAAAAGAACATTCCCGTGTACTTTGAAAAAGAAAACATCAACACAATGGACTCCAAGGGCGAGGTTATGCTCACAATTATGGCATCCCTTGCTCAGCAGGAAAGCCAATCCTTAAGTCAGAATGTGAAACTGGGGCTACAGTATCGTTACCAACAGGGTGAAATACAAGTCAACTGCGCACGGTTCCTCGGCTATACAAAGGATGAAAATAAGCGTCTGGTGGTCGTGCCCGAAGAAGCTGATATCGTAAAGCGTATCTACCGAGAATACCTTGAAGGTTTAAGTATGTTGAAAATTGCCCGTGGTTTGGAGGCTGACGCTATTCTTAACGGAGCAGGCAGCGAAAGGTGGCATACCAGTAACATTAATAATATTTTGCGAAATGAAAAGTACATCGGCGATGCTCTCTTACAGAAAACCTACACGGTTGACTTTCTAACAAAAAAGAGGGTCAAGAACAACGGTATCGTTCCGCAGTATTATGTAGAAAGCAGCCATGAAGCCATTATCCCGCGTGAAGTGTTCATGCAGGTGCAGGAGGAGCTTATCCGCCGCCGTGTCGTCCACACCAGCCCGAACGGAAAGACCAGAACTTTCAGCAGCAACCACGTCTTTGCTCAGATAATCATTTGCGGCAAATGCGGCGAGGTTTTCCGCAGGGTTCACTGGAACAATCGCGGTAAGAAGTCCATCGTCTGGCGCTGCGTCAGCCGCCTAGAAAACACTGGCCTGTTTTGTGATGCCCGCACAGTACTGGAAAGCACCATTGAGCAAGTACTGGTCGCCGCCATCAACCAAGCACTTTGCGATAAAGATACTTTCCTCACTACTCTACGGTACAACATCGTCACCGTCATAAATCGTGAAAGCGACAAAGCTTTGGCGGATATCGATAAGCGG
>JAEWUH010000272.1 GCA_023397245.1 Bacillota bacterium
CTTTAATCGCAATGGGTGCGTGCTCGCGGGAAGAGCCGCAGCCAAAGTTTTTCTCCGCGACGATGATGTCGCCCTTTTTCACGTTTTTCACGAATTCCTTATCGATGTCCTCCATGCAGTGGGAGGCCAGCTCGGCGTGGGAAGCCGTATTCAGATATCTTGCCGGGATAATCACGTCGGTGTCGACGTTATCGCCGTATTTATGAACAGTTCCATGCGCATTCATTGTGCGTTCCTCCTCAATTCACTTTATCCGGGTCGGTAATATAGCCGGTCACGGCGCTCGCGGCGGCAACCGCCGGGCTCGCCAGATAAACCTCGGATTCCACATGGCCCATGCGGCCGACAAAGTTCCGGTTAGTCGTGGAAACCGCGCGCTCGCCCTTTGCCAGAATGCCCATGTGCCCGCCAAGGCAGGGGCCGCAGGTGGGGGTGCTGAATACCGCGCCCGCCTCCACAAAAATTTCCGCCAGACCTTCACGCAGCGCCTGCAGGTAAATCTCCTGCGTGCCGGGCAGGATAATACAGCGCACATTCTTTGCGACCTTTTTGCCCTTCAAAATGGACGCGGCGACGCGCAGATCCTCAATACGCCCGTTGGTGCAGGAGCCGATCACGCTCTGGTCGATTTTAATCTCCCCGACGTTATCGATGGTCTTTGTGTTCTCCGGCAGATGCGGGAACGCGACGGTCGGACGGAGCTTCGAAAGGTCGATTTCATAGGTTTCGTCGTAGACTGCGTCCGCGTCCGCTTCAAAAATGACCGGTTCGCGCTGGAAGCGGCCTTTTTCATAGGCAAGAGTGACCTCATCCACCGGGAAGATGCCGTTTTTCGCACCGGCCTCGATTGCCATATTAGAAATACACAAACGGTCTTCAATCGAAAGCTCTTTTACGCCCTCGCCGGTAAATTCCAGTGAACGGTAAAGCGCGCCGTCCACGCCGATCATCCCGATCAGGTGCAGAATAACGTCCTTGCCGCTCACCCATTTGGCAGGCTTGTTTTTCAGCACAACCTTAATCGCGGAGGGCACCTTGAACCATGCTTTTCCGGTAATCATCCCGGCAGCCATATCGGTGGAACCGACCCCGGTGGAAAACGCGCCCAGCGCGCCGTAGGTGCAGGTGTGGGAGTCCGCGCCGATCACGCAGTCACCCGGGCCTACCAGCCCTTTTTCCGGCAGGAGCGCGTGCTCAATGCCCATCTGTCCCACATCGAAGAAATTGGTAATTTCATACTTATTTGCGAAGTTACGCACCTGCACGCACTGCTCCGCCGCCTTGATATCCTTATTCGGCGTAAAGTGGTCGAGCACCAGCGCGATTTTATCCCTGTCAAAAACAGAGGTTGCCCCGCACTTTTCAAACTCGTTGATCGCCACCGGCGAGGTGATATCGTTGCCAAGCACCAAATCCAGCTTTGCCTCGATCAGCTGCCCGGCCTCCACCTTCGGCAGCCCCGCGTGCGCCGCAAGGATTTTTTGCGTCATTGTCATTCCCATTACAGATCCTCCTGTTCCCGGTTTGTGATATGGAAATCTCTTTTTGTGGCTTTATTATCCCATAGTCCTTGCACAAAGAATGTAACATATGATACAATCTACTAAAATATTTGAATACTCCTATCTTCCTTGCCATCCGCAGATGACAGAGCGATTATTTTACCGCAGACTTTTCTCAGCAACGATTGATAAATCATTTAGTTGCCCTCAGGCCGGGCAGGCCCATACTTTCGTTCCGGGACGAAAGTATGCAAAGTCCCGGCAAGGGGGATTGGTAATTCCCGGCGGGAGGGCTCCATCCAATCCCCCTTGCATCCCCCGGGGTATCCCCATATATCTCGGCTATGTCAATTTTTTGTAGGGGTTTCATTGACGGCTAAGTATTTAGCTTTATATCTAAAATTACTTACTGGAGAAAGGACGGAGCAAAATGGAAAACATTTCAAGTAAAAATAAATGGGATGTACTGGAGAAAACTCACACGCCCCGCGTCTACCAGAAAAGCCAGATGATCTACTGGCAGGAAGCGCACGCGGATGAATTCTATTACCTGAAAAGCGGCAGTGTCAAAATTTTTCTCAGCTCGGAAAACGGCATGGAAAAAACACTGACCGTTTTGGAGCACGGCAGCATCTTCGGCGAAGCGGCCTTTTTTGACGGCATGCCGCGCGTTTCCTCCGCCAAAGCCCTTGTAAAATCGGAAATTATCACCGTCACGCGCCAAAGCCTGATAGAATGTATCCGCCGCGAGCCCCAGCTTGCCATGAATCTGCTCACCTATCTGTCGCAGACTATCCGTATGCTTTCCGCCCAAGTGGACACCATGACCTTCCTGCAGGCCGACCAGCGGCTTGCCCGGCTTCTGCTCAAGCTTTCCTCCGGCGGTTCCGTCAGTTCCACACATGAGGATCTTGCCGGTCTTGCTGGCGTTTCGCGCGTCACCGTCAGCCGCGTCCTGAACCGTTTTGCCCGGAAAGGCTGGGTTGCCACCAGCTACCGTGAAATCCGTATTCTGAATGAATCCGGGCTGAAAAATTTTGTTTTGGGGCTATAAAAATCCCCCGGCTTTGAACCGGGGGATAAATTTATAAAACTTATTTCTCAAATACCGCACCGCGGGAACCGGAGGTCACCAGCTGGGCGTAGCGCTTGATATAACCGGTCAGCTCCCTCGGGGGGGCTTTCCACTCGGCTTTGCGCTTCGCGATTTCCGCGTCGTCCACTTTCAGGTTCAGTCTGCGGTTGGAGATGTCGACTTCCACGGTGTCGCCGTCATGAATCAGGCCAATCAAGCCGCCCGCCGCCGCTTCCGGCGAAACATGGCCGACTGCCGCGCCGCGGGTCGCGCCGGAAAAACGTCCGTCCGTAATGAGCGCCACACTGGAATCAAGGCCCATGCCGGCCAGCGCAGAGGTGGGAGCAAGCATTTCCTGCATGCCCGGGCCGCCCTTGGGGCCTTCATAGCGGATAACCACCACGTCGCCCTCTTTGACTTTACCCGCCATGATTGCGTCGGAAGCCTCTTCCTCGCTGTTATAGCAGCGGGCGGGGCCGGTGTGCTGCATCATTTCCGGTGCAACCGCGCCCTGTTTGACCACGGCGCCTTCCGGTGCAAGGTTGCCCTTGAGGATGGCAATTCCGCCGTCCTTGCGGAACGGGTTTTCCACCGTACGGATGACTTCGCCGTCCGCATCCGCCGCGTTCTTTAAACGATCGCCCACCGTACCGGATACGGTCGGGAGATCAAGGTTGATCAGGCTGAGCTTGGAAAGCTCCTTCATCACCGCAGGGATTCCGCCCACCGCGTTCAGATCGGAGATATACACGCGGCTTGCCGGGTTCAGCTTGCAAATTTGCGGCGTATTTTTACTTACATTGTCGATGGTATCCAGATTGAGCGGCACGCCCATTTCATAGGCGATCGCCGTCAGATGCAATACGGTATTGGTGGAGCAGCCCAGCGCCATATCCGTGCGGAGAGCATTTTCAAAGGCCTTCGGCGTAAGAATATCGCTCGGCCTGCGGTCTTTGCGATAGAGCTCCATCACCTGTTCGCCGGCCATTTTTGCAAGACGGCGCCTTGCCGCGTAGACAGCCGGAATGGTCCCGTTGCCCGGCAGCGCCATACCGATTGCCTCGGTCAGGCAGTTCATGGAATTCGCGGTATACATTCCGGAACAGGAACCGCAGCCCGGGCACGCGGCGTCTTCCATTTCCTTTAATTCGTCTTCACTCATTTTGCCCGCCGCAACTTTTCCCACGGCTTCGGAAATCTCGGAAAATCCGATGCGCTCACCCTTGAACTCGCCGGGGAGCATCGGGCCGCCGCTGACAAAAACGCTCGGCAGGTTCAGTCTGCAGGCCGCCAGCATCATACCGGGAACAATTTTGTCGCAGTTCGGAATAAACACCGCCGCGTCAAGCGGATGTGCGGTAAGCATGACCTCAATGGAGTCCGCAATCAGCTCGCGGGAGCAAAGGGAATATTTCATTCCCCTGTGGCTCATGGCCAGACCGTCGCATACGCCGATGGTATTGAACTCGAACGGCACGCCGCCCGCGTTGCGGATTCCTTCCTTTACGGCCTCGCCAATATCCTCCAGATGCTTGTGGCCGGCTATGTAGTCATTGGCGGAATTTACCACCGCCACAAACGGCTTGCCGATTTCATCCTCCGTTAATCCCAGAGCCTTTAACAGGGCACGCTTCGGCGCGCATTTGGCACCTTCTTTTAAAACGTCACTTCTCACGCTGGTTCCCTCCCTAATTTTTCATCTTCGTTATTTCATCGAACAGTTTTTTCGAGGCAGCATAGTACGCGGCCTTATCTTTCTGCTGTTCCAGCTGCGTACCTTTAAAGGCACGCATGGAAATGCTTAAATTATCAAATACATTCTGTGTTTTTCCGTCTTCCCCGACTGTTTTTATATTGGCTAAGCCGCCGCAGTCCTTCAGAGCCACCCGCATCCGGTCGTAATCCTTCGCACCCTCGGCGGGCTTGCTGCCGTCAAGGTAGGAATACAGTTGAAAGGCCTCCTGCTCCTTTGCAAAGGAAGCGTCGTCGGTAACAAAAATCATGCTGGTGCCGTTGGACAGGTCGGAGGTAATTTTCACATAACCCGCCATTTCCAGTTTCGGGTCTTCCGCCCCGCTTGATGTGCCGATGTTTCCCACAACGTACGGGTTCACATGGACGGTGACTTTGCCGTCCCCGTTCAAATCCGTCCCGTATTGGGCAAGCTGCGCTTCCAGCGCGTCGGTTACATCGGCAGGGTAGCTTTCCTGGGTAATCAGCCCGATTTCATAATCCGGATTCTCTCTGGAACGAAAATCATAAACCGTAAACAGTACGACAAACAGAATAAACACACCGGCAACTACATGCCATTTATGGTAATACCAGAAGTTTTCCCATTTTGATTTCGGGGTCTGCGGCTTGGCTTCCACCGGCTCCCGGTGAATCGTGTCCTCATTCCCGTGCAGCAGATACTGTTCTCTGGCCATGCAATCACTCCCTGGGCTTCATCGTCGGGAACAGCAGCACATCGCGTATGGACACGCTGTCCGTCAGGAGCATGACAAGGCGGTCTACGCCCATGCCCATTCCGCCCGTCGGCGGCATTCCGTATTCCAGCGCGGTCAGGAAGTCCTCGTCAATCATATTGGCTTCCTCGTCGCCCGCGGCGCGCAGCTCCATCTGCCTTACAAAACGCTCGCGCTGGTCGATCGGGTCGTTCAGCTCAGAATACGCGTTCGCAAGCTCGCGGCGCGTGATAAACAGCTCAAAGCGCTCCACAAGGGACGGGCAGTCCGGCTTGCGCTTGGTGAGCGGGGAAACCTCCACCGGGTAGTCGTAGATAAAGGTCGGCTGAACAAGCTGTTCCTCCACCTTCTCTTCAAAGACAAGAGACATAATATCGCCCCAGCGGTCGGTTGCCTTGGGAACAAGCTTCAGTTCCTTTGCAACTGCTTTTGCCTTTTCGGTATCTCCCTCAAAGGAAAGAAAATCGATGTCGGTATATTTCTTAATTGCGTCGTTCATGGAAAGGCGGGCAAACGGAACCGCAAGGCTGATCTCCTCACCCTGATAGGTCACACGGTCGGTACCGCAGGCTTTCAGCGCGCAGGCGTTGATCATGTTCTCGGTAATTTCCATCATCCCGCGGTAATCGGTATAGGCTTCATAAAGCTCCACAGTGGTAAACTCCGGGTTATGCTTTACATCCATTCCCTCGTTGCGGAAAATACGTCCGATTTCGTAAACGCGCTCCATCCCGCCGACAATGAGCCTTTTCAGGTGCAGCTCGGTGGCAATGCGCAGGTACATATCGATGTCGAGGGTATTGTGATGCGTAATGAACGGCCTTGCTGCGGCGCCGCCCGCAATGGTGTTGAGCACCGGGGTCTCCACCTCAATATAGCCGCGGTTGTCAAGAAAGCCGCGCATCGTGCGAATAATCTCGCTGCGCTTGATAAAGGTATCCTTTACCTCCGGGTTTACAATCAGATCCATATAGCGCTGGCGGTACCGCAAGTCGGTATCCTTGAGGCCGTGGAACTTCTCGGGCAGGGGGAGCAGCGATTTGGAAAGCAGTTTGATCTCCTTGGCGTGGACGGATATTTCACCCCTGCGGGTGCGGAACACATAGCCCTTTACACTGATAATATCGCCGAGGTCCCAGTAGTTTTTCAACTCGCTGTAGCTGTCCTCGCCCACCTGGTCGATTTTCAGGTAGACCTGCATCCTGCCGGTGCGGTCGTAAAGGTCCATAAAGCTGGCCTTGCCCATGTCGCGCCAGCTCATGATACGGCCGGCAATGCAGACGTCCTGATTTTCCAGCTCCTCAAAGCGGTCGCGGATTTCCTGCATGGAGGTGTCGCGCGGGCAGGTCGTAACCTGAAACGGGTCTTTGCCCGCCTGCTGCAGGGCGCTCAGCTTGTCCCTGCGAATCTGCAGCAGTTCGCTTAAGTCCTGCTCCTGCTGCTGGGCTTCGTTTGTCTCGTTTACCATATCGCTCATAACTTAACTCTCCTAAACCTTATTTCGTCAAAAAAGGGGCAGGGTGAACCCGTCACTCCCGCCCCAAAACTTATTTGGAAATGGCAAGAACCTCATACTCCATCGTCCCGGCCGGTACTTCAACCTCAATCTTGTCGCCGATGCGATGATTGAGGACCGCTTTTCCTACCGCGGATTCGTCTGAAATATTTCCTGAGAGCGGGTCGGCCTCATTGGAACCGACGATTTTATAATTGACAACGGTGCTGCTTCCGGTTGCCGGGTTGGTTACCCGCAGCTCAATTTTGGAGCCGATGTGGATATTTTCGCTGCTCAGTTCGTCCTCGTCGATGACCCGGACGTTTTTCAGCATGACCTCAATATCCGCGATGCGCGCCTCAACAATCGCCTGATCGTTTTTTGCCTCATCATATTCGCTGTTTTCGGACAGGTCGCCAAAAGAAAGCGCTACCTTGATTTTTTCCGCAACTTCTTTTCGTTTTACGCTTTTTAACTCTTCAAGCTCTGCTTCAAGCTTGTCAAGACCCTCTTTTGTGAGAATAACCTGTTTGGGCATTAAGATTACCACCTTTTCATGCAAAAACTTTGCAGCTTCTAAAACAATAATACTTACATTATAGTGAACCGCAGGCGTTCTGTCAATAAAATCCGACGTGCGAAATTTATTTTAATCGCGCTCCGGAATCGTCCATTTTTCCGCCGATTTTCTGTATTTTTCACTTTCTTCCGCGTTCCCCAGCCGCGCAAAGCAGTCCGAAAGCCCGCGCAGGGGAAGGTCGCCGGAGGAATGGATATCCAGCTCGCTCTCCGCTCCGAACGCCGCGGTATAGTACCAGGTAGCCGCTTCCTCGTAGTCCTCTTTATCAAAATAGTAAGCGCCCAGTTCGCAGCAGACCTCCGCAATCGGGCTGCCCACCACGCTTTTGAGGGCGACTTTGAAAAACGCAAAGCCGTCATTTTTCAGGCGGCTGGCCCTTGCCGCAACACACTGCGAGGCTCGGATTTCCTTCTGGCTTTTCGTTTCGTCATGCAGCGTGCCCTCAAAATAAGGGTACGCCTCCAGAAAATCCCTGTCCGTCCCGGCAATGAACAGCTCGCGCGCGTACAGGCAGTGCAGCTTTTCGGAAAGTCCCGCGCCGAGATGACACCGGTAAATAGAAAAGTCGCGGGGGGCGTGCAGCTTCTGCGGCATATGCAGTATAACGATATCGCTGTTGAAAATTTCCGGCTCCAGCCGGACGCTCTCGTGCACCGGGTCGGCCCAGCGGAATTCGCGCAGCCGTTTATACAGCTTCGGGCGGTATTCCACGTCAAAGTTATAGGTGCAGTTATATTGAAGCTGGTTTGCGTATTTCATTTGGACAACGTCGATTTCGGGCGAAAGCACCTCCTTTAGCCGCAGGAACTTCCCGCGGTTTTCCTCATCGATCACTTCATCCGCGTCGGCAATATAAATGTAATCCCCGGCCGCTTTGGAAAAGGAAAAATTCCTTGCGGCGGAAAAATCATTGTTCCAGGGGAAGTCGTAGATACGGTCGGTATAGCGTGCGGCGATTTCCTTTGTTTTATCCGCCGAGCCGGTATCCACAACGATGATTTCATCAGCAATGCCGCGGATACATTCCAAGCATCTTTCCAGAACCGCTTCCTCGTCCTTCACGATCATGCAGACGCTGATACTTACCATATGCTTTCTTCCTTTTCGTTGATTATTCAAAAATTCAGGTGATAGAAGTCCGGCAGACTGCGCGATTTGTCGTCGGTCTGCATCAGTCTGATTATACTTCACGGCTGCGGGTTAATCAATATGTGCAAAAGGATGTAAATTCCCCGTAAGAGGAAACAAAATCTTTAAAAGCCGAAAAGATAAAATTTACAGCCAATCCTCCGGCAATTTTTCAATTTTTCTTGAAAGCGGCGCCGTAGAATGGTAAACTAATAGAATATTGAAAAAACGGCGGTGATTCATTGGATAAGCTGAAAAAGCTCTGGCATTTTTTCACCTCTCCCGAAATGATTTCCTACATCGTGTTCGGCGTGCTGACCACCGCGGTCAACATCGTCAGCTTCGGACTTTTCCGCACGGTGCTCCACTGGGAACTGCTCGCAGCGAATACCCTTGCGTGGATTCTTTCCGTGGCGTTCGCGTTCATTACCAACAAGCTCATCGTGTTCAAGAGCAAAAGCTTTGAAGCCGGACTGTTTTTTCGCGAGCTGATTACTTTTGTAGGTGCGCGGCTCCTGTCGCTCGGCGTGGACACGCTCGGAATGCTTCTTCTGGTAAATGTCCTTGCGTGGAACGACTGGATTGCGAAAATCATCATGAACGTCATCGTGATTATTATCAATTACGTACTGAGCAAGCAGATTATCTTTAAAAATAAATAGTACAGTAAACCGCACTGCCGGACCTTTCCTTTTACGTGCTCCGGGTGCGAATTCAAAATATGGAGGATATCATATGTTAGCATCAGAAAAAACAATGGATAAAATTGTGGCGCTCTGCAAGAACCGCGGTTTTGTTTATTCCGGCAGTGAAATTTACGGCGGCCTCTCCAATTCCTGGGATTACGGCCCGCTCGGCGTGGAGTTTAAAAACAACGTCAAGCGCGCGTGGATGAAAAAATTCGTGCAGGAATGCCCCTACAACGTCGGTCTGGACTCCGCCATTTTGATGAACCCGCAGGTCTGGGTGGCCTCCGGCCATGTGGGCGGCTTTTCCGACCCGCTTATGGACTGCCGCGACTGCAAAACCCGCCACCGCGCGGACAAGCTCATTGAAGACGCCGGCGGAGACGCCAACGGCATGACCTTTGAGCAGATGACGGCCTATATCAAGGAGCACGATATCAAATGCCCCTCGTGCGGTTCCTCCAATTTCACCGATATCCGTAAATTCAACCTGATGTTCAAAACCTTTCAGGGCGTGACCGAGGACGCGAAGAGCGAAATCTACCTCCGCCCGGAAACGGCGCAGGGCATCTTCGTAAACTTCGCCAACATCCAGCGCACCACACGCCGCAAGGTTCCGTTCGGTGTTGCGCAGGTGGGCAAGAGCTTCCGCAACGAGATCACCCCGGGCAACTTTATTTTCCGTATCCGCGAGTTCGAGCAGATGGAGTTGGAGTTCTTCTGCAAGCCGGACACCGACCTCGACTGGTTCTATTACTGGAAGGATTACTGCGAAAAGTGGCTGCTCGACCTTGGCCTTACAAAGGAAAATATCCGCCTGCGCGACCACGAAAAAGAGGAGCTTTCCTTCTACTCCAAGGCTACCACCGATATCGAATATCTCTTCCCGTTCGGCTGGGGCGAGCTTTGGGGCGTTGCAGACCGCACCGATTACGACCTTAATCAGCACATCAAACATTCCGGCAAGAGTCTGGACTACTTCGATCCGGATACCAACGAGCGCTACGTTCCCTACGTCATTGAGCCTTCGCTCGGCGCGGACCGCGTTACGCTGGCCTTTCTCTGCGACGCTTACGACGAGGAGCAGCTTGACGAGAAGGATACCCGCGTGGTCATGCGCCTGCATCCGGCGCTCGCGCCTTACAAGGCAGCCGTCCTCCCACTTTCCAAAAAGCTCAACGACAAGGCGCAGGCCGTTTATACCCGCCTTGCCCGGCACTTCATGGTGGATTATGACGACGCCGGGTCCATCGGCAAGCGTTACCGCCGTCAGGATGAAATCGGCACCCCGTTCTGCGTCACCTATGACTTCGACAGTGAAAACGACGGCTGCGTGACCGTGCGCGACCGCGACACCATGCAGCAGGAGCGAATCGCTCTTACGGAGCTTGACGGCTATATCCAAAAGAAAATTGAATTCTGATTTGAATGATTAAATGACTTATCCCCCGGCTTGCGCCGGGGGATATTTTTTTAGAGATGTTATCCGCAGATGACAGAGAGATTTCTTATGTATTCGCGTTATTCCCGATGCTCATCCTTGGCTGCGGACGATTCTTCCAGCTTTGCCCTTTTTGCCGCCAGACGTTTTTCCCGTCTGCGCAGGCCGAAAATCAGAGCGGCGGCAAGCGCGGCCAGAAGCAGGATGATCGGGGAACCGCCGACGAAAAAGACCAGAAGGCCTTCGCCGAACCCGCCCAGGGCTTTCATGGAGTCCTTGAACTGCCGCGCGATTTTATCACCCAGGGTCACCGGGGTATTCTCCACTTCCGTGCGTTTCACAACCTCGTTGAGCTGAACGGTGACCGTGCTGTAATCAACGAGGGAATCATACTGCCGGAGCGTGCCGGTGAGCTCCTCGATCTGATAGTTTACGTCGGCCAGCGCCTTTTCCAGCTCGATGATATCCTTCAGCGTACCGGACTTCTGCAGAAGCGCAAGCAGGCGTTCCTGCTGCGTACGCAGGCTTTTCAGCCGCGCCTCGGTGTCAAAATACTGGTCGCTGATGTTCTCGCTGGAACTTGTAAAGTTGAGGACATTCCCGATTTTGGAAGCGCTCGATTTCAGCTGCCCCAGCTTTTCCTGCGGGACGCGCAGCGTAAAGGAGGCCTGGCGCAGGCTGCTTGTGTGGACTTCTCCGTTCCCGGTGATATTGGAATCCTGCATATACCCGCCCAAATCCGTGCACAGGCTTTGAACCGTACGGACGGAATCGTCGAATTTCAGCGTTTCGATCACATAGGAAAGCCGTTCGATGATTTTCTGCTTGGAAGCCGCGGCTGCAGCCTGGGCTGCCGTACCGGAGGCCGCTGTACCTGCAGTCGACTTTGCGGATGTTTTTACCGCCTGATTTGTGCCGTTTGCAAGGCCGTCGGCCTTTGCCGCGGGGGCTGCCTCCTCGGTGGCTGCCCCCGCTTGCGATGCCGCAAACTTTGCCGGCGATGCCGATGAACCGCTTGCGCTGCACGCGGTGAAGGCGCTGAGCATCATCGCCGCGCAGATTAACAGAGCCAAAATGCTTTGACCGTGGTTTCTCATTTTTTTCACCTCTTAAAATATTCGGAAATATACTGTTCTTCCGGACGAACAGCCTGCCTGCCGTTACAAACTTTCCGCTGCGGCCCTCTTCGGCGCGGTCTGTGTAAACAGCCGGAGGATATCGTCGTAATAAATGACAAAATCGCCGAGCGTATCGGTAAAATAGTTCAGCGGCATATAGGCGACACCGTTGACCATGGTGGGCTGAACCGCCTTGCCGTCCACCGTGTATTTCCCGTCCTTATATTCCACGGTGTGGGAAAGCGCCTGCGCCGTTTCCACAAGCGGCAGGAACGTTCCGCTTTCGCCGGAAACCGGTTTGTTTTCAAACTCCAGCGTCATTCCGTTTTTCCGGACCGCTCCGGTTTTGTTCATCCCTTTGAATTCGGCTTTCACGTTCAGGTCTTTCAGCGGAAATTTGAAATACTGTATTCCGGCCGCGTAGGGAGCGATATCGTACAAGTCGAAATAGACAACCAGATCGTCTCCCTCTATGTAAAAGCTGAAGTTCCCGTTTTTATCCTTTACCGTCTTTTCCGCGTCCGGGAAATACCGATCCGGATTTGCTCTGATCTGTGCGAGAATCTTCTCCGTTATCAGTTTTTTACCGGCTTCTTCCTCCGCAAAAAGCGAGCCCAGCGTGCTGTAAAACTCACCGGTTTTGCGGTTTACCGTAAACGGCTTAAGGTAAGTCATGCCGTGCGCCCCGCCGGTATAGTTATAGCTGGTGATCCATGTGGAAAGTACGTCCGCGTTTGAGGAGTAGTCAAAAAAACTTTCATACAGCAGCGGAACCGGGGGCCGGTCCGGATACTGTTCAAGGTCCTTCGCCGCCTGCTTTACTTCCGCAATCCCTGCATCAATAAGGTCTTGGATATTCGAGTTAAGCAGCCTGGCCGTATCGAATCCGCCGAACTGCGGAACCGCGGTCTGAATCGAAACGCCGTCTTCTGTCTTGTCGGTGATATCCACATCCACCGTAAGCTGCGAGCCGGAACCTTCGGAAAGCTTTGAGAGCATCCGGGGCGAGCACCCACCGGCAAACAGCATGGACCCGGCCAAAAGCAGCGCGGTGAAAGCGGAAACGCATTTCTTCATAGATCATTCTTCCTTCCGTTCAATAATTCTAATTATAAAGAATTCATCGGAAATGTCTATGCTTCTGACAGGACTGTAATGCAGAATGAACGATTTGTAATTTTTCCGGGATAAGAGCCTATCCATAAATAAGGGAATGCAAAGGTAATGAGAGAATTTGCGGTTTTTATTTTATGACAGGCTCTAAATAATAAAGCCGCCGTTTACGCCTAAAATCTGGCCGGTGATGAAATCCGACTTCTCTCCCGCAAAAAAGCTGACCGCGGAGGCGATATCCTCCGGCCTGCCGATCACGCCGAGCGGCGTTTCCTCCCGCAGCCCATTGACAGTTTCCGCGTCAAGGTGCGCGTTCATTTCCGTCCCGATTACGCCCGGAGCAATGCAGTTCACCTGTATATTGGAGGGGCCCAGTTCCTTGGCGAGCGCTTTGGTCAGCCCGATCACCGCCGCCTTTGCCGCCGAATAGTGCACCTCGCAGGAGGCGCCGACCTGCCCCCACATGGAGGAAATATTGATGATCTTCCCTCGTTTCTGCCGGATCATATAGGGAAGCACACCCTGGCAGCAGTGGAACACGCCCTTTACATCCACGCCGAACATTCTGTCCCAGTCCTGTTCCGTAATATCCGTAAAAAGCTTCTGCTGCGCGATGCCCGCGTTGTTGACCAGAACGTCAACCCCTCCCGCTTCAGCGAACATTTTTTCCGTCTGCTCCCGGTCGGAAACATCGGCGCGGATTGCGGCACACTCTATACCGAAAGTATTATTTAATTCCGATATTAAGGATTCCGCCGCCCGCGCGGAAGAATTGTAGTTCACGATCACCCGGAACCCGTCCGCGGCAAGCTGCCGCGCAACTGCCCGACCGATCCCGCGCGAAGCCCCGGTAATCAATGCGGTCTGCATTGTGTTTTCCTCCTCCGGCATTTTCGTCTTTCCCTCATAGCTTCCCGTCAAACCCCATCAGCTTTCTTACCCGCTTTGCCTGAGCCTCGGTTGTCAGCTTTTCCAGCAGCGTAAACGCTACCTCGGCCGCTGTGGATGGGCAGTAGGAGGTAATAATGTTGCGGTCGGTCACAACCGGCTTGTTCACCACTTTTACACCCAGGTCACGGAGCTGTTCCTGCCGGTATCCGTCCTTCAGATGATAGGTGGTGGCGTTTCTTCCTTTTAACACACCGCTTTTTGCAATGGGAAGGGCCCCCACGCAGACAGAGGCAATCCATTTGCCCTTTTCATCAAACTCCCGGATGATATTGAGGAACCGCTCGTCAAACGCGTCCTTATAGAAATCGTACTCCTCAAATCCTCCCGGAATTGCCAGCGCATCGTAATCCTGCACGTTTACTTCTTCCGCAAGGATATCCGCCGTAACAGGTACGCCAAACGTGCTGACGATCTGTTTGCTCAGCCCGCAGGTCACCACTTTTACGTGAATCTCAAATTCGGATTCCGCCCAGCCGAACACATCGATAAACGGGCTGAACTCCATCGTTTCAAAGCCTTTCGCCAACAGCAGCAGAATTTTCATCCTGTGTACCTCCCCTTTTCCCTGCAATATTTCAGTAACGCTCCTGGAATTGCCAACACGTCACAATGATTACATATTCCCCGTTGCCAGCATGATCGCGGCAAGCGCCGCAATGGGAGCGGTTTCCGTGCGGAGGATGCGCGGGCCCAGCGTTCCGATTTTCCCGCCGTGCTGCAACGCCAGATCGACTTCCGTCTGTTCAAAGCCGCCCTCCGGCCCGATAAAAACGGACAGGTTCCCGGTCTCCCGGCTGACAAGCTCCAAAATGCTCTTTCCCCCGCCCTCGAAGAACAGAATGATTTCCCCGCTCTGCGCCGCCTCTTTTACCGCGTCGCCGAAATCCATGAGCGCGGAAACCTGCGGAATCACGCCCCGCCCGCTCTGCTTTGCCGCCTCTTCGGCGATTTTCTGCCAGCGTGCGGTTTTTTTTACCGCGGACTTTTCATCCGGCCTTGAAACGCAGCGCGCGGTCATCACCGGTACAATGCGCACCGCCCCGGTTTCCACCGTCTTCTGTACAATGCTGTCCATTTTATCCGATTTCGGCAGTCCCTGATAAACGGTCACCTTCGCGCTCGGCTCCGCCACGCTCCGGCAAAAATCCGTCACACGCACGGCAACGCCGCCGTCCTCCACGCTTTCAATCACACAGTTGTAATCCGTGCCGATGCTGTCGCACAGAACCAGGCTTTCGCCCGGCTTCATCCGCAGTGAACGGGCGATATGCTTTGCGTCGTCGCCGGTGATCACCGCGCGCTCCTCGGGAATATAGTCAATGAAAAACTTCGGCATAAATTCACCTCGTTTAAATTATACAATAGAAACCCGAAAAATACAGCAGAAAATCAAAAAAATCCCCCGGACGCGGCCTTTCAAAAGCCGCGCCGGGGGAATAACCGCAGTAAAAATAAATTTGATCAGATAATTGCAAGGATGACGAAGTTCAGAACGAACAGGCCGGTTGCAACCCAGAGGATCGGATGGATCTCCTTGGCTTTGCCACGCGCAGTTTTTACGATGCAGTAGAAAATAAATCCTGCCGCAATACCGTAGGAAATGCTGTAGAAGAACGCCATGAATACGCTGGCGAAAAACGCGGGAATCGCATCCTCCAGCTTGCTCCAATTAATCTCCTTAAAGGAGCTGAGCATCATAACGCCCACAATAATCAGTGCCGGAGCGGTCGCCTGGGTAGGCACAATGCTCACCAGCGGAGCAAAGAACGCGCTGACCACAAACAGCAGGGCAACGACTACGCTGGTCAGACCGGTACGGCCGCCCGCGCCGATACCGGCTGCGCTTTCCACATAGGTGGTGGTGTTGGAGGTACCGAAGATCGCGCCGATGGAGGTTGCGGTAGCATCCGCAAACAGAGCCTTGTCCATTTTGGATTTAAATCCGTCGCCGGATTCAAGAGCCTTCTGGTCTTCCTCGGTGAAGATGCCGGTCTTGCGGCCTGTGCCGATGAAGGTGCCGATGGTGTCAAAGGTATCGGAAAGGCTGAAAGCGAAAATTGTCATTAAAACAAGCGGAATCTTGGAAGCGTCCGCAAACAGGGAACCGATGCCCGGATTGCCGAACGCGGCGCCGAAGGTCTGCGGGAGCTGTGAGCAGGCGGTTGCAAAATCCATGGTCTGCTTGCCGACTGTGGTTACGCCCATCGGAATGCCGATAATTGTGGTAACCGCAATGCTGATGAGGATTGCGCCCTTCACATTGCAGACCAGAAGGATCACCATCAGTGCAAGGCCAAACAGGGCAAGCAGCACGGGAGCAGAATTCAGCGTAACGATTCCCGGTACGGCGGAGCTGCTTGCAATTACCGTTTTGCTGTCAAGCAGCGTGTAGGTTCCGGGGTCGGAGGTAAACTGAATCAAACCGGCGTTCTTAACACCGATGTAGGCAATAAAGATGCCGATACCGCCGCCGATGGCGTTCTGGAGGGTTTCGGGAATGGATTTAATGATGAGCTTGCGAACCTTGGTTACGGTGATCAGGATGTTGATCAGGCCGCAGATGAAAACCATGCCGAGCGCTTCCTGCCATTTGAACTGCAGGCCGAAGCAAACCGTAAATACAAAGAATGCGTTCAGGCCCATGCCGGGCGCCTGCGCGTACGGAACGTTTGCAAATAAGCCCATAACCAGTGTTCCGATTACGGAAGCGATAACGGTTGCAAGGAATACCGCGCCCCACGGCATACCGGTCTGCGAAAGCATTGCCGGATTTACAATGATGATGTAAGCCATTGCGAAGAATGTGGTCAAACCTGCCATGACTTCCGTACGGACATTCGTATTGTTGCCCTTCAGATTAAAGAAATCGCCCTTTGGATGGTACGCTGTTTCTGTGCTGCCTGCCATACTCTTTTTCCTCCTAAAAAATAAATTGCCCGACAAACCGCCGGGTAATACAACAAATTTTTAATTATATTATAGATGCCTTTGTTTGTTAAGACAATGTCATATTTACACAAATTTTTTAATCAGGAAACATTTTATTCATACTTTTTGAGCTATTTAAGGAGAATAAATGCAAAAAGTAATAAAAATTTAGATTATATTAAACAATTCAGTTGAAAATATGAATTAAATAAGGGAACGTTTATGCAAAACATTCGTACTGATTTCTCCGTGGCATTTTCCGCTGCAGAAGAGGGAAACGGCAGCTCCGAAACGGAGCCGCCGCAGGTTGCCGACGAACAGACAGACTGCAGAAAATCGTCCCGCAACTTTGCGGCTGCGCAGCTTTGCGGTCAGTCTGAAGTCGCCTGTCATTTTATAAATAGGAACAGGATATCGTAGAGATAGCCGAACAGGATACCGCCTCCAAGGATAAAGGCAACGTACAGCGCAATGGCTTTTTTCTTCAGGAACGATGAAATTCCGGCAATTACCCAGGCGCTTGTGGCCGAACCGGTAATGATGAAGGCCATCATAGCTCCTTCGCTGGCTCCGCTTGCAAGGATGGATTTGATGATCGGTATTCCGGATTCTGTGGTGATATAGAGGGGAAGCCCTACAAGGGCCGCCAGAGGTACGGCGAAAATATTTTTTGCGCCGAAGAGCACCGTGACAAGAGAGGACGGTACAAAGTAATTGATTAAATATCCAAGGCCCACAAAGAGCGAGAAGTAAAGCAGTATCTGCTTTAAACCGAGGTCTACAAATGTATCCCAAAGCTCCTTTAGCTTTGCCTTTTTGGCAAACTGTGAGAATCGGCTGCCGGATTCCATTTCCACCGCCGGAGCATGCCCGCCGGAGCAGCCGCAGGAAGCTGCCGCCTGTACGGGAGCCGAGCAGGCACATCCGGCATCCTCCTCAGAGGCACCGCAGGATTCGCAGGCTTTTTTGCCTGTAAAGCGGTTCTGGTTATCCAGGTAGTGCGTCTTCTGTTCGATCAAATACGTAATAAATCCGGAGCCCAGACCGATCACAATCGACGCAACCGTCAGGGCAACCGCAAAGCGCAGGCTGATCATGCCGGACATCATAATAAACCCGTCGGGGCTCATCAGCGGGGACGAAGTCAGAAACGCCATGACCGGGCCCCACGGCAGCGTGGTGGAAAGCATCCCCAATACGACCGCCGTCGTACCGCAGGCGCAGAACGGGGTAAACGCGCCGACCGCCACGCTCGCAAGTATGGAAACCTTGCTTCTTTTCAAAAGGAACCGGCTTACCCTGTCCGTATCAATGTACACTTTCAGCAGTACCGCGGTGATAATTGCCAGACTGAGCGGCAGCCAGTTATGGCCGACGGTTGCAAAAACAGTGGTAACGGTTTTGAAAAGCAGCTCGGTAATATAGGGCATCGCCTGGTTTACGATAAAATCACTGACACTCATAAAAATCCTCCTTTATTATGTATATCGTAAATCGCAAATATACGATATACTGCGGCAAAAAAATTCCTCAGGATAACAAATCGCTTTTGATGGTTTCTGCAAATTCCTCCAATACCTTGGTGTTTAAAAAGTAGCAGCTCCAGAGATCCCTCTTTTCCTTATAAATCAAACCCGCTTTTTCAAGAACCGCCAGATGCTGAGAAACCGTCGACTGGGCAAGACCCGTCAGTTTTACAACATCCCCTACGCTCACGCCGTTTTCATACAATTCGATCCGATCGCAGCAGGTGGAAATGCATTTTTTCTTCATACTTTTGATGATCTGGTAACGTGTGCTGTTCCCCAAAGCGTTGCAGACTTCCACAATATCCATTCTTCCGCACTCCTTCCGGCAGTTTCTGTTCCGTTGGTTTTCCGTTGACTATACTATATCGTATTTTTACGATATAGTCAATGACTTTTAGTAATTTTTCTTAAAATGTTTTCCATTCCGGTAACTCCCTAAGACAAAGCTTTTCAATGAAGTCTGCAAACGGAATATCTGAAATAAAAAGCCGCGGTTCTCCCCCTAGAACCGCAGCCAAAATTGTAGGAAGGGTTCGATTGTCGCAGACCGCGCACGCGAGTACAACGCTTTACCCTTTACAGGTTGCAGACAAACGGACATACTGCAAAAAATCGTGCCGCAATTTTGTGTTCGCAACTTTGCCGTCAGACAGAAAACGGCGGCCTCCAAAAAGGAAGCCGCCGTAAATACTGCAAATAAACTTATTTGAGGTTGTGCTTCAGAATATCGAGCTGCTCTTTGAGTTCGGTCGGGAGCTTGTCGCCAAACTTCTTGTAGAACTCTTCGATGCCGTCCGCTTCCTTTGTCCACTGATCCTTCTTGACCTCCAGGATGCTCTTGAGGGTGTCAAGGCTGAAATCAAGGCCTTCCAGGTTGATGTCCTCTGCCTTCGGAACAAAGCCGATCGGAGTCTCTACGGCGTCTGCCTTGCCTTCGCAGCGTGCAATAATCCATTCGAGCACACGGAGGTTGTCGCCGAAGCCCGGCCAAATGAAGTGGCCTTCGTCATCAAGACGGAACCAGTTTACATTGAAGATCTTAGGAGCGTTGGCACCCAGCTTTCTGCCCATTTCAACCCAATGCTTGAAGTAGTCACCCATATGGTAACCGCAGAACGGCAGCATGGCCATCGGGTCGCGGCGTACTACGCCGACTGCGCCGGTAGCTGCGGCAGTTGTTTCGGAAGCCATGATGGAACCCACAAACACGCCGTTGTTCCAGTCGCGGGACTGGTAAACCAGCGGAGTGGTCTGAGCACGGCGGCCGCCGAAGATGATTGCGGAAATCGGAACGCCGGCACCCTTGTCGAATTCAGGGCTGACGCACGGGCAGTTCTTGGCAGGAGCGGTGAAGCGGCTGTTGGGATGAGCACCCTTCTGGTCGGAGGTTGTGCCGTCCCACGGCTCGCCCTTCCAGTTCATGCCGTTCTTAGGCGGGTTCTTGTCAAGACCTTCCCACCAGACGGTGTTGTCGTCAAGGTTCTGCGCAACATTGGTGAAGATGGTGCCGGACTTTGTGGTTGCAAGAGCGTTCGGGTTGGATTTGTCATTGGTTCCCGGTGCAACGCCGAAGAAGCCGTTTTCCGGATTAATGGCATAAAGCTTGCCGTCCGGGCCCTGGCGCATCCATGCGATATCGTCGCCGACGGTCCAAACCTTGTAGCCCTTCTTGCGGTATCCCTCCGGCGGAATGAGCATGGCCAGATTGGTCTTGCCACATGCGGACGGGAACGCAGCCGCTACGTATTTGATTTCGCCCTTCGGGTTCTGGATGCCGAGGATGAGCATATGCTCAGCCATCCAGCCCTGTGTCTTGCCAAGGTAGGAAGCAATGCGGAGCGCAAAGCACTTTTTGCCCAGCAGAACGTTTCCGCCGTAGCCGGAGTTTACGGAGATAATGGTATCGTCCTCCGGGAAGTGGCAGATGTATCTCTTTTCCGCGTCGATGTCGCACTTGCAGTGCAGGCCGCGTACCCACTCAGTGTTGTCGCCGAGGGTATCCCAGACCTTCTGGCCAACGCGGGTCATAATGCTCATGTTCAGAACAACGTAGATGGAGTCGGTCAGCTCAACGCCGATTTTTGCAAACGGAGAGCCTACCGGGCCCATGGAATAAGGAATGATATACATGGTGCGGCCCTTGTAGCTGCCCCTTGCGATATCATAAAGCATTTTATATGCTTCTTTCGGATCTTTCCAATGGTTGGTCGGGCCGGCATCCTCTTCCTTGCGGGAGCAGATGAAAGTTCTGTCCTCAACACGTGCAACGTCGTTTACGGCGGTGCGGTGCAGATAGCAGCCCGGGAGCTTTTCCTGATTCAGTTTAATGAGTTCCCCTGATGCACAGGCCTCGGCGCGGAGCGCTTCAAGCTGTTCCTCAGAGCCGTCGATCCAGACCTGTTGATCCGGGCAGACAAGCGTTTTCATTTCCTCGACCCAACTTAATACTGACTTGTTATTGGTCATAATATTTCTCCTTCCGGCCCAATGGCCTAAAACGAAATTAGAACCATTATAATACATTTTATTGCAAGAATCAATTCCATTTTGGCAATTTTGTTAAATTTTTAGCAAATTATTTCTACAGAATAATAAAATGTATAAGCATACATTTATGCATTATTATTCCACGCTTTCTGTGAATAATAATTCATTTTCTTGTTGTAGGTTGCTTCCGGCATTCTGATTATCCAAATTTTTTGCCTGCTCAGTGAAAAAATATAAATAATTTTATGCCCTGCCGGTTCCTCGTCCGATAAGCATGCCAAGGCAAATTTCACTGAAATTTGCAAGTTCAACCGATCAAAAATGCAAAAACAGGTTTTGGAACGGTTCCGCGCTCCCTGTATCAGACCCTGCCCTCCACCGGCATTTCGGCGCAGGCATTTAAATCCGTCCCGGCTATTTTGCCCGAAAGGTATTCGTAATATCCCTGTGAACCCACCATGGCGGCATTGTCGCCGCAAAGGGAAAGCTCCGGCATATAAAAGCTCCAGCCGCGCTTTGCACATTCCTTTTTCAGGCGGCTGCGCAGAAGTGAATTGGCGGAAACGCCGCCCGCAATCACCAGCTTGGTGCTGCCGGTATCCTCCGCCGCTTTTATAAAATTTTTCACAAGGCAGTCCACTACCGCCTTGCGGAAGGAGGCCGCCACGTCCTCTATGGGTAAGGTCTGCCCTTTCTGCTCCGCGTTGTGGAGCAGGTTGATCACCGCCGTTTTCAGGCCGGAAAAGCTGAAATCATAGGGTGCGCCGTCAACGGCGGGGTGCGGCAGCTTATAGGCGTCCGCGTTTCCGTTCGCCGCCCGCCTGTCCATCTCCACCCCGCCCGGATACGGCATCCCCATGGCGCGCGCGGCCTTGTCGAACGCTTCGCCGGCGGCGTCGTCGCGGGTACGGCCCAGCACGTGCAGCTCCGTATAGTCTTTCACCTGAATGATGTGGGTATGCCCGCCCGAAACCACCAGACACAGGAACGGCGGCTCCAGTTCGGGCGACGTAATGTAATTCGCCGCGATATGCGAGCGCAGATGGTGTACCGGTATGAGCGGCTTCCCGCAGGAAAGCGCCAGCCCTTTGGCGAAGTTTACGCCCACCAGCAGCGCGCCGATCAGCCCGGGCGCATAGGTTACGGCAATCGCGTCGATTTCTTCCAGCGTCAGCCCCGCATCGTCCAGCGCTTTCTGCGTCACGCCCACCACCGCCTCGCAGTGGCGGCGGGAAGCGATTTCCGGCACGACGCCGCCGTATAATTTATGTTCCTCCACCTGCGAGGCAACCACCGAGGACAGTACCTTGCGGCCGTCCTCCACCACCGCGGCGGCGGTTTCATCGCAGGAGCTTTCCAGTGCCAAAATTCGCATTTCAATTTTCCCCTTTGTTGCAGTTATAAAAGTCTTTCTGTTCTACTTTTCTGTTGCGCGCTACCGCGCGCCAATGTGGGGGTGGGGCGGCGGAGCCGCCCTTTCGCTCCGCTGGGGCAAAAGTGATTGTCATCAGCAGCGCGTCCTCTTTCGGTCCGGAATAAAAATCCGGGCGCACGCCAACCGGCTCAAATCCAAGCTTTTTATAAAGCGCGATGGCAGGCGCGTTGCTTTGGCGCACCTCCAGCGTGATAAATTCCCCGTTTTGTTCTATGGCGTAATCGCACAGGCTCTGAACCAGCGCCTGTGCGATCCCCTGCCTGCGGAAATCGGGATGCACCGCCACCTTATCGATATAGCATTCCCCGCAGACGCAGTGCATCCCCGCGCAGCCCGCCGCCCTGCCGTCTGAAAGCGCCACTGCAAAGCACGCGGTATCGCTCGTTAGCTCCGCCTTCAAGCCCTCTCGCGTCCACGGGTCGGAAAAGCAGAGTGCGTCCAGCTCGGCGAGCGCATCAAGGTGCTCCTGAGCCATCGGCACGATTTCAAACCGGCTCATACGCGCGCCTGCGCTTTCCGCAGGGAGGCTGCGTCAACCAATTCCACGGTATGTTTGAAAACCAAAATCAGAATTCCCAGCATGATTACGGCCAGAAGCTGTACGCTGAAAAAGTCGGTGTTGAATAAATTATGGCATACGGCGTAGGTGGAAGCCAGCACCGTAACAACCGGAATATAATATTTCTTTGGAAAGTAAAACGCGTAAATGACCGAAAGGATATCCGCCAGATAATTGTACCGCTCGTGCATATGAGGCAGGATATACGGCAGAAACAGCGCGTAAAAAAACGCTAGTACAATGTAGATTTCCGGCGTGATGCGGAACCTTTTCCGGCAGAAATAATAAAGGGTAACCAGAACAAGCGCCCCCGCCAGAAGTACAGCGGCCTGGCTGATATACGACGGCGTGTCCTCCGGCAGCCAGGTGTAAAGGTTCGGCAGGAACATGGCAATCATTTTATACTGGCCCGCAAGGGAAAAATACACCGTAAGCAGCGCCCAAAAGCTCCGCCCCATAATTACCGCAGGTATAATTGACAAAATATATACAAAAGGTACAATCAAAAGATTGACCGGCCGAATCTTTCTTTTTAAAAGCATCAGCAGCAGATAGGGGGCTAAGAATACCGCCTGAAGTTTAAAAATAAAAGCAATGGAAAACGCAAGCACCGATTTCCGGTCGTCCCCCTGCATCAGATAATACACACAGGCAATCAGTGCAGAAGTAAAAATAGAATCGCACTGCCCCCAGACAGCGGAGTTCAGGAACACGCTGGGCAGGAGCAGAATCATCGCGTACGCCGTCAGGCCGTATGCTTCATCGGGATATTTCAGGTTCACCGTTTTCATGACAAAGACCGCCAGCACAATGTCCGCGGCGGTCGAAATCAGCTTGATGGCATACAATCCCGGAATCGGCAGGTACGTAAAGGGTGCAAGCAGATACAGATACGTCGGCATATAGTCGCCGATGTCCATCCCCACCGCTGCAAAGCCGCCGTTTGCTTTCAGCGTATCATACCACCCCTGCAGGAACTGATGGTAGTCGCAGGATTCAAACGGGAAGAGCAGAATCCGCATAAGCACCGCCAGCACCGTAACCAAAAAGAAAAACGCGATATTCTCCGCCTGTCTCCTGCTGAGGCTTCGCATATTATCCCACCTTTTGATAGATTAGAAAGTCAAATTCAATCTCTGTGGAAAGGAAGTCCGTTTGTTTCAGCCGTTCGCTGCCGTCAACTCCGGTTTTCCAGTAATAGGGCGTCATCGCGAATAAATCCATGATTAATTTGTTATTGTCAATTTCTATGTATCCCTGTACCGCGTCGCGCCGGATAAACCGGAAGCCTTCATAGCTTGTATCCTTCTGCTCGTTTTCATAAGGCGCGTCGTAAAGAATTTCCTTTAGCCCGTACAAATGCCGCGCGCCAGGCACCGCCAGAATCATATATCCGCCCGGTTTGAGCACCCGGTTCAGCTCGGTTTCCACAATCGGAGCAAACACGTCAAGGACAAAGTCCGCCGCTGCGTCCTGAGCGGGAATATCAAAGATGCTCCCTACGGCAAAAGAAATATCCCCATACCGTTTTGCCGCCGCCTTCACGGCAAACTTGGAAATATCAAAGCCGTACATTTCCGGGGCAAAACCGCTTTCTTTCAAAAAATCCCAGAGTCTGCCGGTGTAATAGCCCTCGCCGCAGCCCGCGTCAAGAATCACCGGAGCTTTTCCGCCGGAAAACTCCTTCACCAGCTCATTCAGCTTATCGCTGAACGGCTCATACAGCCCGGAGGACAGAAAATCCCGCCGGGAAGCCACCATCTGCTTATTGTCGCCCGGTATTTTAGAGTGCATTCTATTCGGCGGCAGCAGGTGCACGTAGCCCTCCGCCGCGATATCATAGCTGTGTCCGCTTTCGCAGACGCAGGTCTTCTCCGTCTTCCTAAGCGGATTTTTACAAATGGGACAGGTGAAAATCATGGTAAGACTCCTGTATTTAATCTTTCTGTCAATGCAATCAAAACAGACTGCAAGATATAACTTTGTTCTCAGGCCTGTCAAGATTTACACTTAGCAAATATGGTGCTAATTTTTAGCCGCCCTCAGGCCGGGCAGGCCCTTACTTTCGTTCCGGGACGAAAGTAAGCAAAGTCCCGGCAAGGGGGATTGGTAATTCCCGGCGGGAGGGTTCCATCCAATCCCCCTTGCATCCCCCGAGGTATCCCCATTTAACTCGGCTATGTCAGTTTTCAATAGGGTTTTCATTGACGCGGAACAACCAACCTACAGTAAACAGTGGCATCCGGATTATCCCTTTGCGTCGTACCACGTGCGCCCTACATTTGCTTCGGCGGTCAGCGGCACGGCGAGCGAAACAGCGTTCTGCATTTCCTCGGTGAGTATCTTTGCGGCTTTTTCCGCTTCGTCCTCCGGTGCTTCCACAATCAGTTCGTCGTGCACCTGTAAAATCAGGCGCGCCCGCATTTTTTCCTGCTCCAGACGGTTTTCCACCCTTATCATGGCAATCTTGATAATATCCGCGGCGGTTCCCTGAATCGGCATATTGCGCGCGACGCGTTCCCCGAACGAGCGCATATTGAAGTTGGAGGAGGTCAGCTCCGGCAGGTAGCGGCGGCGGCCGAACATCGTCTCCGCGTAGCCCTTTTCCTTGGCGTCGGCGACCACCTGCTTCATATATTCGTTGATGCCGCTGTAATGGGCAAGATAGTCATGGATATAGGTTTCGGCTTCCTTGCGGGAAACGCTGATATCCTTGGCAAGGGAAAACGCGCCGATTCCGTACACGATTCCAAAGTTGACCGCCTTGGCGCGGCTGCGCATAATGGGTGTGACCATCTGCTCCGGCATATGGAACACCTGTGCCGCCGTGCTGCGGTGGATATCGTCGTTGTTCAGAAACGCCTGTATCATGTTTTTGTCGTTCGCCACATGGGCGAGCACGCGCAGTTCAATCTGCGAGTAGTCCGCGTCCACCAGCACCCAGCCCTCGCGCGCCACAAAGTAGCGCCGCAGCTCCCGCCCTAAGTCCGTCCTTACCGGGATGTTCTGCAGGTTCGGTTCGGTTGAGCTGATGCGCCCCGTGCGCGTTTCCGTCTGGTTAAAGTTGGAGTGAATGCGTCCGTCGGCGGCGACCACCTTCAAAAGTCCGTCACAGTAGGTGGATTTCAGCTTTGCCAGACTGCGGTAGTTGAGCACAAACTCCACGGCGGGATGCTCCCAACGCAGGTCTTCCAGAATCTCCGCCTTTGTGGAATAGCCGCTTTTCGTCTTTTTCCCGTGCGCCAGCCCCAGCTTGACAAACAGCGCTTCCCCCAGCTGCTTGGGGGAATTGATATTGAACTCATAGCCGACGCTTTCATAAATCTGCGCCTGAATGGTGTCGATCTGCTTCTGCAGCCCTTCCCCGAACACCCGGATTCCCTCGGCGTCCACCGCGAAGCCGACGTTCTCCATGTGCCCAAGGACATCCGCGAGTGGGATTTCAATGTTTTGGAGCAAATCAGTCTGATTCTTTTTCCCAATTTCGTCCGCCAGTTTGTCCGTCAGAGCGGGCATCACCGCGGCCCAGGCGGCGTATTTATTTTCGCCGGCTTCCGGCATGGCGATGCCGTACTCCTGCGCGAGCCGGTCCGGTTCATAACCGGAAGCGGAGGGGTTAAGCAGGTAGCCTGCCAACATGGTGTCGAATCCCGCGTTTACCAGCTTGGCCCCGTTCGCCTCAAAGAAAGCGTAGAACGGCTTAATATCGTGCGTATTCTTCCTGATCTTTTCATCGGAGCAGATTTCTTTCACTCGCTCAAAATCATCTACAATATGGATTTCCCCGCCGATATTGATGTACAGTTTCAGCTTATTGTCCGTATATTCCGCGATAAAATCCGCGCGCCCGGCTCCCCGCAGGATTTTAAGCAGGTCTTTGCCGTCCGCGCTTTCTGCCATGCTCACCGCCTGCGCGGCCTGCACGTTCTGTTCCTGTGCCGGGGCGCGAAGCCCCATTTTATCGATGAGCGAGAAGAATTCCAGCCTGGCCATCAACCGCGCCGCCGCTTCGACTTCACAGGACTGCGGGATATAATGCTCCAAAGCGGTATCGATGGGCGCTTCGGTACAGATGGTTCCGAGTTCGCGGCTCAGGTAAGCGTTTTCTTTCCCGTTTACCAGCTTCTGCCGCATACCTTCCTTAATATCAATGGTCAGGATATTCTGATAAATATAATCGATATCATGATATTTCTGAATGAGATCGCCCGCGCCCTTGGGGCCGATTCCCGCGATGCCGGGGATATTATCGGACGTGTCGCCCTGAATTGCCTTGATCTCGATCATCTGCTTCGGCGTTACGCCGTAGTCCTCCATGATTTTCGCCTCGTCGTAGAGCGTGACCTGCGGCTGACCGAATTTCGTGGCGGCAAGGCGTACGTTCACGTTCGGGCCCACCAACTGGAGGCTGTCCCGGTCGCCGGTTGCAAGGATACATTCGTTGCCCGTCTCCGTACACTTCTTTGCAAGCGTCCCTAAAATATCGTCCGCCTCATAACCCTCGCACTCCACAAGACGGTAGCCCAGCAGCTTTAAGAGCTCCTTCAGGTTCGGAAGCTGCTGCGCCAGCTCCTCCGGCATGCCCTTGCGCTGCGCCTTGTAGCCGGCATACTGTTTGTGCCGGAAAGTCGGTGCGCGCATATCGAAGGCAATCGCGACCGCGTCGGGGTTTGTATCGTTTTTCAGCCTTTGCAGCATCGTCAGGAAGCCGTAGATGCCGTTGGTGAAAATCCCCTCCTTGGTGGTCAGAAGGCGGATTCCGTAAAACGCGCGGTTCAGGATGCTGTTCCCGTCAAGTACAAGCAGTTTCATAAGGTTCTCCTCTGTATATTGGTATTCCCGCCGTTTTCCCTTTGCGGGCGCTGCGGCGGAATTTTCTTCCTGAGACAGTCTATTGGAGTATTATATCACTTTTCAAGGAAAAAATTAAGTGTTATAATGGAGCGATGATTTTATATTGAGAGGATTTTCTGATGAAGATCGGTAATTTGGAGATAAAGGGATACGCGGTGCTGGCGCCGATGGCCGGCGTGGCCGACCGGGCTTTCCGGGAAACCTGCGCGCAGTTCGGCGCTTCCTATGTGGTAAGCGAGATGGTCAGCTCCAAAGGCCTGCAGTACCACGATAAAAAGACCGGCGAGCTGATGGTATTAAGCGAAGCCGAGCGCCCGGCGGGAATCCAGCTTTTCGGCGACGACCCCGCCGTAATGGCGGAGGCGGCAAAGGCGGCTCTGCGGTATGAACCGGACGCCATCGATATCAACATGGGCTGCCCCGCGCCCAAAGTGAGCTGCAACGGCTCCGGATCCGCGCTCATGAAGAACCCGCCGCTGTGCGGCGAGATCGTGGCGGCGGTCAAAAACGCCGTGCCGGTGCCCGTTACCGTGAAGGTCCGCAAGGGCTGGGACAATTCCAGCGTCAACGCGGTGGAGGTTGCGAAAATCTGCGAGGCCGCCGGGGCCGACGCCATCGCGGTGCACGGCAGGACGCGCGAGCAGATGTACACCCCGCCCGCGGACTGGGATATTATCCGGCAGGTAAAGCAGGCGGTGAAGGTTCCGGTCATCGGCAACGGGGACGTTGTTTCCGCGCAGGCGGCGGCGCAGATGTTAGAACAAACCGGTTGCGACCTTGTGATGGTCGGGCGCGCCGCGCTGGGAAACCCGTGGATTTTTTCGCAGATCAACGCATACCTCACGGACTCCTGCCGCATCCTCCCGCCCCCGAACATCAACGAGCGCATGCTGGTCATGCTCCGCCACATTCGGCTGATGTGCGATTACAAGGGCGAGCGCCGCGCCATGAACGAGGCGCGCAAGCACGTCGGCTGGTACCTGAAAGGCCTGAAAAACGCCGCCGAGTTCCGCCGCCGCGCGGGCTGCCTGGAAACCTGGGAGCAGCTTGAGCAACTTACAATGGATGTTCTGGCAGCAAATGTGCAATAACGACAGCATAATACGGGTATAAGCAAAAAAGACATGGCCGCCAATCCGGCGCCATGTCTTTTTTATTGCTTATTTCACCATGTAAATAATCCCCAGCGTGCCGGGGCCGCAGTGGACGGAGACGGAGCAGCCGCAGTCGTTCACGATAATCTCCTTAAAATCCTGATATTCCCGGATTTTCTGTTTGACCGCCTCAATCGTGCTGTCTTTCACATCGTAGTTGATAATCATGATTCTGGATAAATCAATGTCGTCGGCGCCTTTCAGCTTATCCTCCACCATCTGGCAGAACGCCTTTTCCAGACTTCCGCGGTATTTTTTTGCCAGCCCCAGCTTTCCGTTCTCCACTTCCAGGCAGGGCTTGAGGTTCAGCAGGTTTGCGCCGAGCGCCTGCAGCCCGGTGCAGCGCCCGCCCTTGTACATATAAAGCAGCGTGCTGATCATGCAGACCGTGCGCACTTTCCCGGCCATCGCCGCAACCTGTTCGGCGATCTCCGCCGCGGGAACGCCCGCGTCGCGCAGCTCTGCCGCCCTGACTGCCATGATTCCCATGCCGCTCGAAACATTCCGCGAATCCACCGGATAGACGTTGCCGAACTTCTCCGCCGCCATCTTTGCGATGTTCGGCGTAACCGTCAGCTCGGAGCTGATGCTGAAATGCACCACGTCATAGCCCTCGTCCGTCCATCGGCGGTAAAAATCTTCATAATAGGCCGGGGTAGGAGCGGAAGTGGTGGGCAGCTTTCCGGTTTTGTTGTAATATTCAAATAAATCCGGCGTATGTACGGTTACCCCGTCCAGATAGGACTGATCGCCGAGATTCACGTTCAGCGGGATCACTTCGATATCGTATCGCTTGAGCAGCTCCGCGTTTAAATCACAGGTGCTGTCCGCGGCGATCTTCACTTTTCTTTCCATATCTTCCTCCAACTGTTTTTAATAAACATAACGGATTTACAAGATAATATTGTACCGGATTAGAAAAAAGCGGGAATACTTTCCCGGCCATCATAAAAAGCATTCCAGATGCCTAAATTTCCTTGTAAAACAAGACAAGCGTATTAGGGCCGGTGTGTACGGTCATGGAGCAGCCCGCCCGCGAGGTAAGCACCTGTCGGAATTTGCCGCTGTCCGTCACCAGCTTTTTCAGGCTGTCGAACAGGTTCCGGTCCATCCCGGTCGTGGAAAGGAACGCGCGCGCGGGGTCGGCGTTCGGCTGGCCGAGGACGAAGCGGATGTACTCCCTGCAGACCTGTTCGTAGTTCCCCCGGAATTTCTTTACCACCGAAAGCACCCCGTGGGTATCCAGCAGCAGGCACGGGCGCAGCTTGAGCAGGTTCGCACCGAACATCTGCAGCATGGTGGCCCTTCCGCCGCGGTAAGCGTACTCCAGCGAATCCAGAAGCACATAGGTGCGCATTTTGGTTTTGTCGGTTTCCATCTGCCGGTAAATCTCTTCGGCGGATTTCCCCGCGTCGCGCATATCGGCCGCACGGAGCGCCATAAGCCCCTGTGCCGAGCTCAGAGTAAAGGTGTCGACCACGTAAACATTGTCAAATTCCTTCGCCGCAATGCACGCGTTCTGGTAGGAGGAGGAAAACTTGGAATTCATCGCGATATGAACCACGTCCTCCCCGTTCTCCACGTGCTTTTTGAACATGGCGTAAAAATCCGCAAGGGACGGGGCGGCCGTTTTGGGCAGGCGGTTTGTCTTTTTATAGTTGTCAAAAACCTCGTCCGGCCCGATTTCAAAGACATCCCGGTAGGAATCCTTCTCAATCCCGATATACAGGGGCACAATGTCGATTTTGTACTGTTTATACAAATCAGGGAACAAGTCGCAGGCACTGTCCGCGGTGATCGCCACACCCATAAAAACACTTCCAGATCTGTTTTGAATTTATTGGATAATTATAGCACCGGATATCACGTTTTTCAACCTAGATTTTCTGGTTTTAAAAACTACCAAATACAAGCTTGAGTTTTGCCACGGCATTCTCAGAGGAAAACCGTTTTTGTGGCAACGGCATCCGCAAACGCGCGGTCGTGCTCCACGAACACGACGGTCGAGCGGCAGGACTGCAGAAGCCGCTCGATCTGCATACGGGAAAACACATCGATATAATTCAGCGGTTCGTCCCACACGTACAGGTGCGCTTTTTCACACAGACTTTTCGCCAGCAAAACTTTTTTCTTCTGCCCGCCGCTGTAATCGCCCATGTCCTTTTCAAACTGCGCCCGGCTGAAATCCAGCTTGCGCAAAATCGCCTTAAACAAGGTTTCGTCCAGCCCGTTTTCCTCCGCAAAATCGGCGAGGCCGCCCTTCAGGAACGAAGCGTCCTGCGGTACACGGGAAATCACCAGATTGCTCCCCCTCTGCAGGATGCCCTCATAAGAGATATTTTCCCCGCAGATCAGCTTCAAAAGGCTTGACTTTCCCGCGCCGTTTCGGCCGCATATGGCAATCCGGTCGCCCTGCTCCACAGAAAAGCTGATATTGTCCGCCACCTTTCTTTCGCCGTAAAACAGGGCGATTTTTTCAAGGGACACGAGCCGTTTCGCGTGGTACTCAAGCGGCGCAAGCTTCAGGCTTTCCGTCTCCTCAATATTTTTCAGCAGCTTCGATTTTTCTTCGATGGCCGCTTCCTGCCTATTCTGAATGCTTTTGCTGCGCTGCATCATTTTCTTTGATTTCGCCCCGCAGACCGGGCGTCTGCCTATATTCTTCTCCGTTTCGTACGGGGTAAACCCGATTTTTTTGTTTTCTACCTGATCGGCCCACTGCGAAGTCCTCCGCGCCGCGCTTTTGAGCCGGCCGATATCCTTTTTCAGCCGGTCGTTTTCGGCAAGCTCAAACTCGTCCTGCATCTGTTTGTTCTTCCACCAGGATGAAAAATTCCCTTTCTGGATTTCGATATTGGTTTTATTGATGGACAGGATATGGTCGACGCAGCTGTCCAGAAAGGTGCGGTCATGGGAAACCAGAATAAAACCTTTTTTCCGGTTCAGGTAATCGCTCACCAGCTTTCTGGCGGCCCTGTCCAGATGGTTGGTGGGCTCGTCGATGAGCAGAAAGCTGTTTTCCCGCAAAAACAGCGCGGCCAGCAGCACCTTTGTCTGTTCCCCGTTGCTCAGGGTAGAAAACGGCCGGTACAGCGCGTCCTCGGCGACCTCCAGCACGGAAAGCTCCCGCAGCAGCTCCCACTGCGGGCATTCCCCGGCAATTTCCTGCGCGATCTCCAGCGTGCCGCGGGATTTGTCTGTCACTTCAAACGGGAAATATTCAAAATTCACGCCTGCGGCAATCGTTCCCCGGTGTTCATATTTTCCCAACAGCAAATTTAAAAAGGTGGTCTTTCCGCGCCCGTTCCTCCCGGTAAAGCCGAGCTTCCAGTCAGTATCGATCCGGAACGAAACATTTTCAAAAATATTGTCAAAGCTTCCTTCATACGAAAAAGTCAGGTTGGAAATACTGATTAACGACATTATTCATTCCTCCGTATCAAATCAAAAAGGCCGCAGGAAAGCGAATTCCTGCAGCCCAAAAACACAGAGAAAAATCCTGTAAAATCACAGTATTCCCCTTATATTACGGGTTGAAAAATGCGTTGCTTTCCTGCCTGGGCACAGCAAGCCGGGCGTTTTGCAACGCCGCGCGGTTTTGCCGTGCATATTCCGTCAGCAAGAAATTTTGCGCATCCTTCCAACTCCAATCTTTTTCGGTCTGGATCTATTATATTCCGCATATTCCCCGGTTGTCAATACGGTTCCTGCCGGATGCCCGGCCTGCATGGGGAATTTGCCGGTTCCAACGGCGAAAACACCCAAAATTAACAGTTGTAATTGCTTTCATTTCTATGTTATTATTATATTAAATTTGGGTAATTATAATCATCGTTTATTTTGAGAGGAATTGTAATAGAGATGAATATAAAAAACAGTAAAAAAGCACACCGGTTCCTTACCATTGTGACGACCCTGCTCTTTGCGGTTTCCGTATTTACGGTCGCCGCGTTTGCAACCGGAACGGATACCTCTCCGTCTGGCCCGATTACGACGGAAAGCTCCTCTTCCTCTTCACAGGCGGTTAGCAGCGAATCAACTCCGACGGAAACTTCACCGAGCGAGGCTTCTTCTCCATCCGGCCAACCCGGGGACGGAACCGGAGGAAACACAACCCAGTCGTCATCAAGCAGCGAGTCCGGCGCGTCTTCCACTGATTCATCAGCCGGCAGCTCCGTTTCCAGTAAGGAAGCGTCCTCCGCCGTAAGGTCAAAGCCCCCGGTAAACCAAAAGCCGGTTGATACTCAGGCCAAGCGCGTGGAAGCAATCGCTTCCCAGGCGGAACAGGCCACGAGCGACCCCGACGTTCTTTCCTCGCAGGACTGGAGCGAGCTTCTTTCCAGCGGGAGCAGCTCCCAGCCGCAGGATTCCTCTGCCGCGGGCCAAGTGTCCAGCAGCGCGTCCTCCCAGAGTACCGGGAGCAGCGGCGGCATTTCGTGGTTTTTGATCGCCGGAATCATTCTGATCGTGCTTTCGCTCTGCGGTATTGCTTTCTTTGTTTACGAACAGTTTATCAAGGATGACGACGACGGTCCCGGCGGCCCGCGGGATATCAGCAGCCGTTCCTCCGGAAAGCCGGCCCGCAAGGATCCCGAATCCACTGAGTTTGTCGATATCAGTTCAAACAGCGACGGCCATGTTGGGGAAAGCGGTTTGGACTCCATTTCCGCTCCCGCTGCCAAGACACCCGCCGCGGCTCCGCAAGCACCTGACGCGCCCGACGCACCTGCCGAACAGCCCGAAGTTCCCGCCGAGCCAAAAG
>JAEWUH010000010.1 GCA_023397245.1 Bacillota bacterium
CAGCAGTACCTGGAAGGCAATGGAATAAAACCGGTAGGATTGCAGCCAGTCATACTGTACGGGGTAGAACAGGTAACAGAGCATAACGACCAGCAGGCCGCTTGGCACCACCATTGATTTTTGGTCCTGCAGATTAAAAATTTTTGTCAAGCCGAGCGAGGAAGCGTAAACGCAGACAACGATTTTGATAAACCCCGCAAGCATCAGGTTGATACCGATAATCACCTCAATGTGCGCAAAAAAGTCACCCAAGGAGATTACGCTTACTGCCTCATAAGAAGAAAAGTAAAATTTTAAGGCAGACGGTACTCCTAAGACGAGTATATTTCGCAGGGTTGCAATCAGGAGTATTGCAATGAATGAAATAAGTGCCTTTAAATAAATTTTCAGCGTGTTTGTCTTCAGGCTGACGGCGGAAAAAAAGCACAGGCATACCACCGCCTCGCCGAGCGGGATCATCGTGAAGAAAAATGCGCCGCTCAGCAGAGATTTAAAATCGGATTCCATTACCGGCTTCAGGTTACTGAAATCCATAAAGCCGAAAGCGACAAAAAAGGTTATAAGAACGGAAACCATTACGATCGGCCAGCAGAATTTTGCCAGCCTCCCAATGTTTTCGGGGCCGTTTTTCGCCCCCCACACAGATATCAGAAACAGAAAGGTCATCGTCATGAATTCCGGCGTTTCCGGCATATTCAGAATACGGACAAATTCGGAGAAGATCTTCATGACATAGGTGCCGAGCAGTAAAATGTAGGTGATAAACAGCAACGAAACGATTCTCCCGAGGATTTTACCGAATACTTTAAGGATAATATCAAATATATTCAGGCCCGGATACAGCTTGATAATCCGTAAATGGAGCGCCATAATCGGCAGAAACAGGATTGCCGCCATTAATATGGAAATCCAGGTATCCTGTTTTGCGTCTTTGTTAATGCCGGTTACCACAACGCTGCCGATCCAGAACAGGATATAGATACTTTGCGCCTGTTTGCCTGTCATTACATGATTGGTCATTCCAACTACCTCGTTTGGTTGTTTACATTTTGAACGGCTTCCGCCCCGGAAGTTTGCTGCTTTATTTTTGCCTGAATTTCCGCCGCAGCCCAGATGATGAGAGGAAAGATAATTTCGAACGGCACGGCGTATAACTGGTACATTTTGACCCATGCAAACTGCTCCGGTACATTTCTGAATGCATTGTCCGTCACAGTAAGGATCAGCAGACCGGTGGGAATAATTATGCTTTTTTGATCCTGAATCTTAAATACTTTGGCGATACCGAGCGAAGCGGAATAAAGGCATACGGTAACCTTTATGAATCCGCCGAGCATCAGGTTCATCCCGATGAGCACTTCAATTCTGGTAAAGAACTCTCCAAGGGACAGAATACTGACCGCCTGATAGGAGGAGAAATAATACAGCAAGGCGGTGGGTACGCCAAGTACCAGGATGTTCCGGTAGGTTGCAACAAGCACTATTGCGGAAAAGTAAAAGAGAGCTTTTAAATAAATCTTCGGCGTGCTGGTCCGGGTGTTGATGTAGGCCAGAAAGCTGAAGCACGTAACCATCTCGCCAAGGGGAAGGGTAAAATAGCCGAAAGCTCCGGCGAGCAGCGATTTAAAATCCGCTTCCAGAAATGGTTTCATATAGCTGAAATTCATATCTTTTATTCCGATCACGAAGGTAAATAAAGCGGAAATCAGTACGATGGGCACAATAAATTTGGAAACCCTGCCAATTGCCTCCGGGCCGTTTTTTGCAGCCCATGCCCCAATTACAACAATGAAAGCCCCAATCAGGAATTCCGGCGTTTCTTCCATGCTGAGCACGTGGACAAACTGGGTAAGAACCCGCATGGCGAGACTGGCAAGGTGAATAAAGTAGAAGATGTAGATGAGTGCGATAACTCTTCCCATAATGTTGCCGAAAATCTTGAATAAAACTTCATAGAAGTTTAACCCGGGATAGAGCCTGTTCAGCCGAACGTAAAGAGCAATCAGCGGCAGCGCGGCAAGAGTGGCAATGAGTATGGATATCCAGGAATCCTGCTTTGCCTCGGGACTTACCGCGGATATAACGGAACTGCCAAACCAGAACAGAATCAGAATGCTTTCCGCCTGTTTTCCGGTTATTTCGTGATTGGTCATAGGGTTACCTCGTTTGTCAGGATTACGCGGAAAGTGCCTTTACTGAATGCGAAAAACTGTTTTGAGTATCTGTGTGATAATATCGTTAATATAAGTGAATTTGATCCCGAAGTTTGCCATGATATCGATCGCAAGGGTAAAAAGGTAAATTGGAACAGACAGCAGAATTACCTTTTTATCCTTCTTTTTGATATACGGAACCAGATCAAAAACAATAAGGAAAGCATACAGGAATACGATAATAATCAGTACGTCCATGTCAGCTGCCTACCTTCCCTCTGGCCGTTGCGGTGTTTTCAATGTCAACGTTTGCGGTAACGGTAAATTTCAGCTTGCGGAAGGTGTCCGTCCAGTTGTCTTTTAGCTTGTTCCAGACCTCCGGACTGTCCTGATGGATTTTGCTGCCGAACCCGAAAATATCGCTGCCGTATTCCGTCTGGACTTTTTTAATAACCTCGTTCACGCCGTAACTGATCTCTTTTTCGCTGCTCTTTGCAGCCTCCTTGATTCCGGTGACCGTGGAATAATCCTTTGAGGTCTCATCCTCGCCCAGGGCGCCCCTTGTTTTAATTTCAATATTAACGGTGACGTCCGTATCCTTTACCTCCGGCTGTATCTTCGTTTTATTGTCCGAGATTTCCACTGTGATAAATTCGTTGTTGTTCTGCGGGCTGGACAGCAGCAGCCCGCCTTTGATCTTATTGTTTACAAAAAGCAGATATTTTGTCTCGTTCCGGTTTAAATACCCGATCAGCCTGTCCTTTTTAAACACAGCGGTACCGTCCAGCTCGGTCGCTTTCGTTTTATCCTTCGAAATTTTAACGGTAGGAAGGATGAGGGATGCCCCGCTGTCCGACAGTATATTGTTGGCCTGATACAACTTTATGTTCGGTGCCTCCCCAAGGACGGCCATGCTTTGTTTGAGCTGGTCAGATATTTCAATGCTGACCAACTGGTCTGTTACGGGCTTTTGCTGGAGGATATCGCCGGCAGTATTTTCTTTGGATACAATAATATCCAGATTGATTCTCGGTTCGGAATCACGCATCAGAAAATCAAAGAGAGGCGTGACCCCTTCCGAGGCGAGCTGGTTGCTGATTACGACCAGCTTGCAGTGGCTGAAGAAAAGCTTCTTTTTCGTTTTGCCAATGGCATTCCGTGCGCATTCAAACAGGCTGTCACCCTCCGTTTCCAGAAGCTTGGAGCCTGTTTTGCCCTGGGATAAGTCCAGAAGCTCAAAGGTTGCGTGATATTTAAAGCCTTCCTTACCCGTGTCAATCGCCATGCCGGCAACCATCAGCATGTTATCCACTTCGCGGTAATTCCAGCAGCCGGAAAGAAAGACCATGTTTACGGTAAGCAGGAGGACGAAAATGCGTCGGATTGTTTTCATTGCGAATCATCCTTTGTCGATTGTCTTGTTGTGTTGGGCGAAAGGAACTTCGGCCTCTTTTTCATAAACCACCACGGCGCGCGGTACATAATGTCTTTTTTATCCTGCAGACCGTTTGCATAGGTGCTGGTCATAATGGGAATTCCGAACGAACTGGTACTGAACAAATGAATCAAAAGCCCCAGACCGCCGAACATATAACCGTATAATCCCAGCATGGAGGAAAGGAAAAGGAGAAAATACCGCAGAAAAATGCTGAGACCTTTTATACGCGGAACCATCAGGCCGGAGATTCCCGTAAACGCAACGATAATGATCATCGGCGCGCTCACGATTTTCGCCTGCACGGCCGCCTGCCCGATGACCAGGGCGCCCACGATGCTGAGGGCCTGTCCCATCATACCGGGCATTCGTGCGCCGGATTCGCGGAGCATTTCAAATACGGTCAGCATCAGCACCATTTCAATGGCCGTGGGGAACGGTACCCCCTGGCGCGCAAGGGATATGCTCATCATAAGCGGAAGGGGAAGCATTTCCTGATGAAACGCGGTGAGAGCAACATAGATGGCCGGTATGCTGGTAGAAATGAAGAATGCAATCAAGCGAAGGAACCGGTTAAAAGACGCATAATAGTAATTCAGGTAGTAATCCTCGTCGCTCTGAAAATGCTCGATAAAAAAGTGTGGAAGCGTCAGAACGACCGGGGTGCCGTCCAGAAACAGGGCAACCCTGCCTTCTAAAAGTTTAGCTGCCACAATATCGGGCCTTTCGGTGCTGCCCACGGTTTTAACCGGAGAGAACGGTACATCCTTGATAAACTCAGTGATATAGTTTACATCAAGTGTCCCGTCGATTTTAAACTTTGACAGCCTTTTTTTCAGCTCATCCAGAACCTCCTTGTTTACCACCCCGTCCAGATAGCAGATGCAGGCTTTGGTTTGGGTCTTGGTGCCGAAGGTCTGGAATTCCATTTTTAGATCTGGTGTCCGGATTCTGCGCCGTACCAGTGCAAGGTTCATCAACAGAGCCTCATTGAATCCCTCGCGCGGACCGCGTATTACGCGTTCGGAATCCGGTTCGCCCGCAGAACGGGTCGGCCACCCCTTGGTATTCAGTATAAGGGCATCGGCGTAGCCGTCGGTAAGAAGAACCGTATCGCCGTAGACCATCCCTTGAATCAGTTTGTCAACGTCAGAGGTTTTCTCCACGCTGTTGGAGATCATAACCTGTTTGGCAAGCACGTCGACCAGGTCATGTTCCCTTTCTTCTGGCCGGTATTCCAAAAGCGGCTTAATTACGTCCTCGTTCAGAAGCTTATTGTTTACCATACCGTCACAGTATAGAAGACAGTAGCTTATCCTCGGATCGGACGGAGTTTCCACCATGCGGGTGATCATGGTCTGGTCGTTCTTGAACATAGATTTAAAAAGATCGATATTTGAAGACAGGCTTTTCGTAAGGGCTGTATTCTGAGACCCTCCGGAACTGCTGGAGCTCATATTTTTCACCTTCCCAATGCAGGTCTGCATACTTTGATACCTGTTAATATTTACCTCAATTTACGATTTATACGCTGAAATGCGGACTTGAGAATTCCGTCGGCAGAATAAGATTTTTCATTCAGCCAATGATAAATTCCGGAGTCTTTTCGTCCTGTTTCGTTATCCTCCTCAGAATTTATTCATTGTTTTGCTAAAATATTAGTATAAACAGGAGTGCCAAAAGTAATTTATAAAACGATTTCCCGGCGGATAAAAAAACAGCCCGAAAGAGCAAAAGCGCTCGATCGGGCTGATTCCAAACCGTTCTGATATGCGAGCTGCTCTGCAGCCCCTTTTCGGCCTACGCCGGTCTTAAGTCTTTTTATACTTCATCCGTGTTGCCATTCCCCCGCGGATGTGCCGCTGCGCTTTATTGACCTCCAGAACCTGTTTTACCTGTTTGTAGAGCTGCGGGTCAACATATTTCAGCCGCTGTGATACGTCTTTATGTACGGTGGATTTGCTTACCCCGAACTTTTTTGCCGCACCGCGCACGGTGGTCTTGTTCTCGATTATGTACTCGCCGAGTTCCACGGCGCGCTCCTCAACAATACCTTTCACTGTTCCACCCTCCAAACGATTCCGATTGCTAATAAGTATGCGGGGAGGGAAAGAAATAGTACAGAATGAGCGGGAGGAAGGAACGAATCAATTATCTGTATAATGGCCAACTTTATAACAGCAACTTGACCTGCCTGTATTGACGGTTTATTGTTAATGCCGTATAATTACAATATTAATATATGTTTTTTGACAGTGATACGAAACAATTTTTGTTATTCTATACGTTACAAAAAAGTCACACGATAGTTGGGAATGGTGAATCATGGATAATGTAAAATTATTTGTAGTGACGCATAAAAAAGTATACGTACCTAATTCAACCATATTAGTTCCTTTAAATCCAGATTGTATATTTAACTATAATATAGCGGAAAAGAAAGGGTATAGCGAACTTCGGGCCCACTATTGGGTCTGGAAAAACGAAAAAGTTGCAGAAAAAGTAGGCTTTTTTCAATTTCGCCGTTATTTGGATTTTACAGGAAATGCGAAATTGCCTTATACCATAAAAAAATTTCCAAGAGCAGAGGATTATAGTCCGGATTTTGTAAATAGATTCATTCAGCTTTTTGAGATAATAGCTCCGATACCAGAATATACAGGAATGACAGTGTGGAAACGGTATGGTGCCGCGGCAGGTCATAGGATTGAAGATTTGCAGCTGACCTATGATATTATTTGTAAAAAACATAAGGATTTTGTTCCTGCGGCAGATGCCTATCTCAATGGGAAAGCAGAGTATTATGGCAATTTATATATTATGGATCGTAACGTTTTTAATGAATACTGTGATTGGCTTTTTGGAATTTTGGAGGAATACGAATCTGGGGCAGAAAATATACCTGCCAGAACGCAAGGCTATTTAGCTGAAAGACTGTTTGGTATTTGGCTTACAAAGGTAAAATCAGACGGCGCTTTACGATGGAAGGAAGTTCCTCGTGTGCACTTTTGGGGGTATGATGACGAAACGCATCATATTCGACGAGATAAACTTATTAATTTATTACTTCCGCCAGGCAGTGAGAGACGAGTACTGGTAAAAAGTTTAGAAAAAGGGGGACAATAGTATTATGGTGGAACCCATAATTAAAATACTGATCTCCTGCCATAAGAAAACCGCGTATGTTCAAAATTCCATCCTGACTCCAATATTAACTGGTGCGAGAAGCAAAAAGGTAAAGTTTGATATATTATGTGACGATACTGGAGATAATATATCTGAGAAAAGTCCATTATACTGTGAACTTACAGCCCAATATTGGGCTTGGAAAAATCTTGATTCAGATTATTACGGGTTTTGCCATTATAGGAGGTACTTTAGTTTCTCGGAAAACAGATACCCACAGGATAGTTGGGGAATGGTGCCGGAACAGAGACTTGGCGTAGATTTGTCGGAAAAATACGGCTGGGATGAGAAGAGCATCAGACAGAGTATGACAGGGGCGGATATAGTAACCACCCCTATTTTTGATGTTCGAGCATTTCCTAGTCACAGTCGAAATGTTTATGCGCATTATGCGTCCGCAGAGAATCTGTTTATTAAAGATATTGACACAGTTTTGGAAATTATTCGGGATCAATATCCTGATTATCATCAGGATGCGCTTGACTATCTAAATGGTCGGAAATCCCGGTTTTGCAATATGTTTATAATGAAGCGAGATATTTTTTTTGATTACTGTAAGTGGCTTTATGACATTCTTGCTGAATTTGAAGTTCGGACAGATATGTCGTTTTACAGCGAGCAAGCTCTTCGGACTCCTGGCCACTTGGCGGAACGGTTGCTCAACATCTATCTTCTTCATTCCAAACGTGTACATCCTGATATTCGCATGAAAGAAATTCAGGCAGTTTTATTCAGCAATACAGAGCCACTAGAAACGTTAAGTCCGGCTTTTCCAAAACAACGCTCCATACCGATTGTTTTGGCATCCAGTGATATTTTTGCCCCTGTTGCCGGAGTATGTCTCAAGTCAATTACAGCGCACTCTTCACCTGATAATAGCTATGATATTGTTGTATTGGAAACAGACATTTCCAATTACAATAAAAAGCTTTTAGCGGACATATTACGACCATATAAAAATTTCTCTCTTCGTTTTTATAACGTTAAAACAATGCTTATAGGCCACAGACTTAAGCCTAGCGAGCATGTTGGGGTAGAAACGTATTATCGTTTTTTGATTCCGAACATACTTCCTGAAGTGGACAAGGTACTATATCTGGACAGCGATCTTATCGTACTGACTGATGTGGCTGATCTGTATATGCAGGATTTGAACGAAAATTTAGTGGCAGCGGTGCGTGATCCGGATTTTCAGGGTCAGGTTAACATGCCTAGTGGTACAATGAAGCAATATGCTTGCGAAGAATTGAGAATAAAAAATCCTTATGGCTATTTTCAGGCGGGCGTTTTGTTGTTGAATTTGACTGAGATGCGTGCCCTTCACTCGACGGAAGAGTGGCTATGCTTGGCCGGTGCCCCACACAGGTATGCAGATCAGGATGTTCTGAATCAATGCTGTCAGGGGCGGGTAAAGTATCTGGATATATCATGGAATGTATTGACCGACTGTGACTGGAAGCGAATATCAGAGGTTATCAAATATGCCCCTGCCACGCTTTTGCAGGAGTATATGGAAGCGCGTGAAAATCCGAAAATTGTCCATTTTGCGGGATTTAAAAAGCCATGGCAGTTCCCGGGTGAAGACTTTGGCGAAGTGTTCTGGGAATATGCGAGACAGACACCTTTTTATGAATTGCTACTATATAGAATGGCACAGGGGAAATCTTATATGGCAAAAAAAAGCAGAGGATTAAGATACTTAGCAGATTGGATTTTACCGAAAGGAAGCCATAGACGTTTTGTTGTTAAAAAATATTTTTTAAGAAAATAAGGGGATATTTAACATGAAAGTTGTCATTTTAGCGGGAGGTTACGGAACAAGAATTTCCGAAGAAAGTCAGCTCAAACCGAAGCCTATGGTCGAAATTGGCGGGAAGCCTATCTTATGGCATATCATGAAAGGCTATTCTGTTCAGGGATTTAACGATTTTATTATTTGTGCCGGTTACAAGCAACACGTGATAAAAGAATATTTTGCTGATTATTATTTGCATAATTCCGATGTTACCTTTGATCTGGCTGATAACAGCATGATCGTGCACGATAATTTTTCTGATCCATGGAGAGTGACCGTGGTAGATACCGGTCTGGATACAATGACAGGCGGAAGAGTAAAGCGAATACAAAAATATGTTGACGGCGAGCCGTTTATGCTTACATACGGAGACGGTGTTTCAGATGTAAATGTAAGTAAACTGTTGGAATTTCACAACAATCACGGGAAAATGGTGACAATGTCCGCGTACAATGTAGGGCAGAGATTCGGAGTACTGGACATTGACAACGAAGGGAAAATTACAGCGTTTCGCGAAAAATTTGAGAACGACGGAGAGCTTGTCAATATTGGATTTATGGTTTGTAACCCGGACTTTTTCGACTACATAGACGATGACAGCACAGTATTAGAAAAAGCGCCGTTGGAACGTGTGGCCAAAGAAGGACAGCTTATGGCATATAAGCATAAAGGGTTTTGGCAGTGTATGGATACATTGCGTGAGAAAGAGAAGCTTGAAGCTCTTTGGGCCTCCGGCAAAGCTCCATGGAAGCTGTGGTGATAATTTATGATAGAATTAGACTTTTTCAAGGGAAAAAAATTATTTATTACGGGACATACAGGCTTTAAGGGAACTTGGATGAGCCGTATTTTAGTTGGGTCAGGAGCGATTGTTACTGGTTACAGTCAGGAACCGCCGACAAACCCCAATTCGTTTTCTCTTGCTGATCTTGAAGGGAAAATGACTTCCGTAATCGGGGATATCAGAGATTTTGATAACCTAAAGTCTGCGTTTGATCGTGCACAGCCCGAAATTGTGTTACACTTGGCTGCACAGCCAATAGTGCGCGACAGTTATAAAGTACCCAGATATACTTATGAAACCAATGTTATGGGAACAGTTAATATTTTAGAGTGCGTCAGACAATCAGACTGTGTAAAAAGTTTTCTAAACGTGACCACGGACAAAGTGTATGAAAATAAGGAGTTTGTATGGGGATATAGGGAAAACGAACCTTTGGACGGCTATGACCCGTATTC
>JAEWUH010000120.1 GCA_023397245.1 Bacillota bacterium
GGCTACGGTGACTCCGAATACGGAAACTCCAACACTCCCCTATTCTATGAACAGCCAAACCGCCATTCTCGGCAAAACGGCAAAATTTACGACACAGGCCACCGTTTCCGACGGGGGGACGCTCACCTACAAGTGGCAGAAAGCGGCTGCGGCTTCCGGGCCATGGGCCGATGTGACCACAGGAACGGGCTACGATACGGCAGAATATACCACAGCCCCCGCTACCGCTGCCGATAACGGCACCTGGTATCAGTGCGTCGTTACAAATACGTGCGACGGGGAATCCAAGTCCGCAACCTCTCCCAACGCGAAACTGACCGTGATTGCGGATACCCCGCAAATCGCGGGCATGCAGGTATCCGCCACCTCATTTATCCCCGGGCAAAAGGCCGATTTTTCTACCACGGCTACCGTCACCGACGGCGGCACGCTTACTTATCAGTGGTATATCAAGGGAAAGAATGACACAACTTGGACTGCCATTGACGGCGCGACGGGCAGCGGCAGCAGTCCTCTTACCTGTAAGTACACGACGGACGCGCTGACCGCCCTTCAGGACGGCGGACGCTATTATTGCAAGGTGACCAATAACTGCCAGGGCCTTACAAAGGAAAATTACTCCAACAGCACCAGCATTGCAGTAGGGGCGCCGAGCTTTTATATTCAGACGCAGCCCAAGGACGCAATCAAAAACGCGGGCGAAACCGCCAATTTCAGCATTACAAATTCTACGCCTTCGTCAGGGACGGTTACCTATCAGTGGCAGTACGCGACGGACGGATACAGCTGGAATGACGTAACGACCGGAACCGGCGGAACAACTGCAAATTATACCACCGCTGCGCTCACAGCCGGCGACACCGGGACCCAGTACCGCTGTGTTGCTACCAATACGCTTGACGGCGCAAAGTTCATTGTCAATTCAAATGCCGCAACTCTGAAAATACAGGCGGCGACGCCGACCATTAATCCGCAGCCCAAGGATGCAACCGCGGATATCGGCGCGACGGCGACTTATACCGTTACGGCAGCGGCGGCTGACGGCGGTACGCTTTCCTATCAGTGGCAGTGTAAGACAAGCGGCGGCGACTGGGCAAATGTGGCCGCGGGCGGGACAGACGCCAGTTACACCACCGGCACGCTTACTGCTTCCGACGACGGCGCACAGTACCGCTGCGTTGTAACCAACAGCAAGAATGAAACAACCGCGACCGCGACCTCGGATGCCGCGGCTCTGAAGCTGAATACGGCCAAGCCTGAAATTAATCCGCAGCCCCAAAATTTAACCGGATATATCGGCTCAACGGCAACCTTCACCGTTGGGGCGACGGCGGCCGACGGCGGTGTGCTTTCCTATCAGTGGGAGAAGTCGACCGACGGTTCAAGCTGGAGCCCCGTAACCGGGGGAACCGGCGGACAAACCGCAAGTTATACAACCGGAACGCTCGCTTATGCGGCTAACGGTACAAAGTACCGCTGTGTTGTAACGAATACCAAAAACGGCACGGCCACCGTAACATCGGACGCCGCGTCCTTAACGGTTCAGGCGGCAGCGCCGGTTATCGTCAATCAGCCGAAACCTGCGGTGAAAAACATTGGCGATAAGGCGGAATTTTCTGTATTTGCTACGGTTGACCACGGCACGCTTTCCTATCAGTGGGAAAAGTCGACCGACGGGTTAAGCTGGAACCCCGTAACGGGGGGAACCGGCAGGCAAACCGCAAGCTATACCACCGATGCGCTCGCCGCTTCCGACACCGGAACCAAATACCGCTGTGTTGTGACCAACAGCGACGACGGAGCGCAGACGAAAACAACATCAAACGCCGCAGCTCTGAACATACAGGCGGCAACGCCGACCATTAATCCGCAGCCTAAGGATACCGCCGCGGATATCGGCGCGACGGCAACCTTTACCGTTGGAGCGGCTGCTGCCGACGGCGGTGCGCTAACTTACCAGTGGCAGTATAAAACGAGCGGCGGCGACTGGACAAATGTGGCCTCGGGGGGCACAGGCGTCAGTTATACCACCGGAACGCTTACCGCTTCCGATGACGGAACACAGTACCGCTGCGTTGTAACAAACAGCAAGAACGAAACAACCGCAACCGCAAACTCAAACGCAGCAACCCTGAAGCTGAATACGGCCAAGCCGACGATTGCGCCGCAGCCCAAGGATTCATCCGCGGATATCGGTGAAACGGCAGCCTTTACCGTTGGGGCGGCGGCGGCCGACGGCGGCACACTTTCCTACCAGTGGGAGAAATCAACCGACGGCGGTTTAAACTGGAATTCCGTAACCGGAGGAACCGGCGAACAAACTGCAAGCTATACCACCGGTACGCTCGCCTATACGGACAACGGTACAAAGTACCGCTGTGTTGTAACGAATACCAAAAACGGCACATCGGCAGCCGTAACATCAAACGCGGCAGCCCTGGCTGTGAATCCCGTGGCGGCTCCAAAGGGCGGAATAGACTGTGATGCGCCCGTTTACGCCGGGCAGGCAGCCAAAATTACCGTTACGGCTTCGGTTACCGACGGCGGCACGCTTTCCTACCAGTGGCAGAAGTCTGTAAACGGAACGTGGACGGATATCGCAGGCGCGAAGGACGCCGTTTATACCACCGGAAAGCTTGCCGCTTCCGACAACGGCGCGAAGTACCGGTGTGTTGTGACAAATTCCAATAACGGGGCAGCAAAGAACATCACTCTGGACGCCACCCTGTCGGTACTGGATGCCGCGGTTCCGGTTATAACCCAACAGCCGGCAAACGCGGCGAAGGACAGCGGCGCAACCGCCGCGTTTACCGTTACGGCGGAGACAGCCGACGGCGGTACGCTTTCCTATCAGTGGGAGAAATCCACCGACGGCGGTTCAACATGGACTGCCGTGAGCGCGGGAACCGGTGCGAACAGTGCAAGCTACACCACCGACGCCCTCACGGTTTCGGATAACAATACCCTCTTCCGCTGTGCGGTAACGAGCAAAAACACCTCCAGCGGAAAAACGAAAACCGTAACATCCGACCCCGCCTCTTTGACGGTGGGCATACTGGAAGCGCCGGTCTTTACCGTGCAGCTGGAAAATGCAACCAAAGACAGCGGAGAAACGGCAACGTTTACGGCGGAAGCCTCGGTTACGGGCGGAGGAACCGTTACTTATCAATGGCAGATTTCGTCCAACGGGAAAGACTGGAGCAACATTTCCGGCGCGACGGGCGAAAGCTATACCACCGGCAAGCTTGCTGTTTCGGACAGCGGCACGAAGTACCGCTGCGTTGCCGTCAACAAGAAGGACGGAGCGTCTGCAAAAACCGTTTCGTCCGTTGCAGTCTTAACCGTGGTTAAGGCGCCGGATAAGCCTTTGGACAAAATCATTACTTCTTTTGTGAAGCTCGTGCCCTCCGTTCAAACACGGCAGGTATCCAACGGGACGACCTTTGCTTCGCTGAGCCTTCCCAAAAAACTCGAAGCAGTCGCGAATGAAATTTCCGGAGTATGGGTAACGGTGAAAAACTGGGCATGCAATGTGACTTTTGATCCGACCGTTGCAGGGACTTACGTCTTTACCCCTGAAATTGAGCTGGACAGCGGCTATGTGCTTGACAGCGGAGCGGTTCTGCCCGAGATTACCGTTACTGTCGGAGAGAAGAGCCATTCTTCCGGCAGCAGCTCTTCCTCAAAGGAAAATACAGCTCTTCCGGCCACGGTTACCGCCGCTTCCACCGGCACAACCGTCGACCTTTCCGGAGCAGCGCTTCCGGCCGGTGTAACCGGACTGACGTTTGAAACTTCCGTAAAAGGCACTGTCGAGAAGGAGACCATAGCGGTCGATAAGATTTTCAATGCGGATAAAAAAATTGTAACCGTTGGAAATCCGGTGATCTATCAGGCAAACCTGCTTGACCAAAACGGCGCTGTCACGGATGTTTCGGGCGAAGTCACCGTGAAGCTGCCCGTTCCCAGCGGCATGAGCGGAAATGTGCATGTATATTTGTATAATGCGGCCACAGGCACATTAACCGACATGGGCGCAGCGCTGCAAAACGGCATGCTGATTTTCAAAACCAGCCAGGTAAACGGCTGTTATGCGGTTTCGCAGATTTCAAACTGCTTCATTACTCTGGACACCCATGAATACAATATGCCCGCAGCAGGCCAATATCAGATCGGCGTTAATCTTCAGGGTGCGGAAAAAAGATACATGAAGGTTTATTCAGCCAATTCCGCAGTAGCCGGGGTGATAAAGCTCGCAAACGGGAACTACACGGCAACCGCCCTGAGCAACGGCCAGGCGTACATCATGTTTGACGTATATGACGGAAAGGGAAATTTCCTTACCCATGCGTCAACAAGAATCAATGTCGTGGTCAGTAAGAAGCCGCACGGCGATTCCAAACGGCAGGTCGGCATATTTGAGCCGAAATCATAAAAGTAAACTGAATTGAAATGCAGCTCCCAAGCACACGGAAAACTTTCTGCCTGCTTGGGGGCTTTCCCTTTTTAGAGGGTGTTGACAATTCGCATTTTCTATCTTATAAATAATAGGAAAGATATGGTTGCTTTTTGATAGATAAAATAGAATCAGAGATTAAAAGGTATTAAAAATGAAGTATCGTAAACAGGCGATTTCGTTTTTCGCTATTATTTTTATCACCGTACTGCTGGCAAACGTTGTGCTTTTTTATGTCGATAAAAGCGGCGGAAAAAGGCTGCCCATAACAGACGGAGTTCTTGACATTTCTGGCTGGAACAGCCGCAGCGACAAAGCCCTTTCGCTCAGCGGGGATTGGGAATTTTACTGGAACAGACTGATTACCTCTCAGGATTTAAAAAGCGGGGTCAAGCCTGATTTGATTCAAAACGTTCCCCAGGTTTGGAACCGTTACCGGATCAAAGGGGAGAATCTTCCGGGCTTCGGGTACGGAACCTACCGGCTGAAAATAACCGGCGTCCCAAACGGGAAACCGTTGGCGCTCTGGATTCCCACATTTTCCACAGCCTACCGCCTTTATGTTGACGATAGCCTGATCGCGTCCGGCGGAACGGTCTCCGATACCCCGGATACAGGCAAGCCGCAGTTTTTACCCAGGCAGGTTGTTTTTACTCCAAAGCGCGATACGTTTGATCTTATCATACAGGTTTCAAACTATACTTACTCACGCGGCGGAATGTGGTATGCGCTGTATCTCGGCGCGCCGGACCGGATTTTCGGTATTGAAAGGGGCATCCTTTGCCGCGACCTGTTTATTCTGGGGAGCCTTTGCGTAATGGCCTTTATCTATAGCTCCATCTTTCATTTCCGCAGGAAGGAGCGAAGCAATCTTTTATTTGCGCTCCTCTGCTTTATCGCGGCCTGCCGGACCTTGCTCCACGGAAGTTATCTGTTCAATACGGTTTTTCCGTTTCTTCCTTTTAAATATATCATCGGTATGGACTATTTGGTCCTATATTGGTTCCCGGTGATATTGACAGCGCTGCTGAGGCAGTTGTTTCCCTGTGAATTTACGGAAAAGCCGATAAAAATTGTCTTATACGGTTATGCGGCGTTTATGTCCGCTCTGACGTTGCTTACGCCGGTGTCTTTTTTTACAAACTTTGTCTATTTAGCCGAATTTGTGTTTCTTCTCATATCGATTTATATTTTTGTAAACATGTGCCGCGCTATTTGGCATGACCGGGCGCATGCCGCGCTTCTTCTTACCGGCTGCATCATTCTCCTGCTGGGCGCGGCTTTTGACGTTATGTATCAGAACAGCGTTATTACGGCGGGATTTTTCGAGCTGACGCCGATCTGCTTTTTCCTTCTGCTGTTGATGCAGGCGCATGTGCTGGCGGAGAGCTTTGCACTGACCATAACAAAGAAAGACGAAGCGCTGGCTCAATTACAGATTTCTTCCGAAAGGGAACGTCAGACGGAATTAAAGTTCCTGAAATCACAGATACGTCCGCATTTTATTCACAACGCTTTAAATACGATTCTTTCCGTGTCGCGCAAGGATGTGCCGCGCGCCCAGGAACTGCTGATGGAGTTCAGCAGCTATCTGCGCGGCTGCTTTGACTTCAAAGACCTCAACGATGTAATCCCGATTAAAAGCGAGCTGGAATTTGTGCGTTCCTACATTATCCTGGAACAGGCGCGCTTCGGCGAAAAGCTGCAGGTTGAGTACGATATTGACGATGAAAGCATTATGGTGCCGCCGCTCATTCTGCAGCCTCTTGTGGAAAACGCGGTCGTCCACGGAATACGCCCCAAGCCGGACGGAGGCAAGATTCTGATCTATGTAAAACGGAGCGCCGAAACAACGAGAATCGGCGTAACGGACAACGGCGACGGGATTGACCCGGAAAAGGCCGATCGTTTGATAGCGGGAGAAGACACCGGCAGGAGCGTGGGAATCTTCAATATTACAAAACGCCTTAAAAAGCTGTACGGCATATCACTCTGCATAAAAAATATGGAAGGCGGCGGCCTTGACGTGTATATGGAGCTGCCGCGCATAGGGGGAAACGGATGATGATCAGGGCTCTGCTGGTGGATGATGAGCTGCCGGCTCTGGAAGAAATGGAATATCAGCTCCGGAAATTCGATACGGTCGAAATTGCAGGCTCCGTTCAGGGCGCCGGCGGGGTATTGGATGCGCTGGACGAGCTGAAACCGGACGCGGTCTTTCTGGATATCGACATGCCGGGGACAAACGGCCTTGAGCTTGCGCTGAAAATTCAGGAACTGCACGCCGGCATTACAATTATTTTCGTCACGGCCTATTCCCAATATGCGCTGGAAGCTTTTAAGGCTTACCCGCTGGATTATATCCTGAAGCCGGCGTCGGAAAAGCGACTGGAAAGGACGATTGCCTATCTGGAGGAACAGCTGAGCCGCCGCGCGCCGCACGGACATCCGGATAAAGCCTATATCCGCTGCTTCGGCAATTTTGAAGCGTTCAGCGAAAGCAGTGAAAAGTTGCCCGTTAAATTTGCGACGCGTCAGGCAAGGGAAATGTTTGCCTACCTGATCTGCCATTATGAGGAAACCGTGACGCGCGAAGAGCTCATACAGAATATTTTCGGAGGCGGGGACGACAAAAAAACCGTCAATCTTCTGCATGTTACGGTCTATAATCTGCGCCGCATACTGGAAGCCTTCCGTATAGGCGACAGTATTTCCCTTGCCGGAAATTATACGCTCCGTGCTTCAGACGGGGTCTGCGACTATATCGATTTTGTAAAATTTATCCGTTCAAACCCGTATATCGGCGCGGAAAATATCCGGAAGGCGGAGGAAATCTCCGAACTGTACCGGGGTGCTTACCTGCAGACGGAAGACTATCTCTGGGCGGAGGAAATCCGCACGGAGCTGGAGCTTCAATATGAAAAACTGCTTTTAAAGATGTCAAATTATTATACGGATATCGGAAACGTCCGGGAGAGCGAAAAAACCCTTGTCACGCTTGTTGCCGAAAATCCTCTCAGCGACACGGGAAACCGCGCCCTGCTGGAGCTTTATATGCGTGAGGGGAATACGGAAAAGTTCAGGGACGCCTATAAGGCGTACGCAACGCTGCTGAAACAGGAGCTTCAGACAAAGCCGGACGCGGAATTCAAAAATTTTTTTCAAAAAAATTGCTGAACTGAAAAATTAATTTGTTTTTAATATTTTTGTAAAATCCTGAAAAGCGCGGTGCCGTGCGCTTTTCAGGATTTTGTTTTTCTTTTTGATTTCAGAATCATTTCAGAATGCTATGGTACTATTTTGTCGTATTTAAATCTGCTTCGTAATATTTCAATAGAATGATAAAGGAGAGGGAACATGAAAGCAGTATCAAAAAAGTTTTTAAGCATGGTTTTAGCAATTTCCCTAGTCTTAACAATGATACCGGTGTTCGCGTCGGCAGAAACGACGGGAATCGGATGGTCGTATCTTGGACAGGCGGGTATATCCGAAATAGACAATACTATGTCTCCAGCCCTTTCTATGGCTGTGGACAGCGGCAACGTGCCCTATGTAGCTTTTGAAGTCAACCAAAGCGCAGTCGTTATGAAATACAGTGATTCCGCATGGAAGACTTTGGGGGAGAAAAGTGCATCCGAAACCCTGAGCAGCGTTTCCAGCGTTTCCATGGCTATGAGCGACAGCGGGACGCCGTATGTGGGATATTCGTACATTGCAAACAACAAATATCATCTAATGGTTAAAAAATACACCGAAGCCGGTGGATGGGAACCCGTTGGACAGTTGGATAACATTCACAGTCTCAACCCTTCCATTGCAATTGACGCTGATGGGACGCCTTATGTGACATTCAATGATGTTGACCATAACGGAGCAACGGTTATGCGTTATACAGAAGGAAGCGGATGGAACACCGTTGGAACACCGGGTTTTTCGGATGATATCCCTGTGTACACTTCCATTGCTGTAGACAGCGGCCATGTGCCTTATGTGGTTTATAAGAACCTCCGCAACAAGTTGTTCGTGGAGAAATATACACAGGCGGGCTGGCAGACTGCGGGGACGAGCTTCCCTACGGAAAGTTTGTCTTACCCATTGATCAAAATGGCGAAAAACGGGACGCCTTACGTTACATATATTGATTCGACAAAACATAACCCGTTTGTGGTGACTTTGGAAGATGGGGCATGGAAAGTGCTGGGCGGCGCCGTTTCAGACCACTGGACCGATAGTATCTCTATGGCACTCGCCGAAGACGGAACGCCTTATGTGGCATATAAAGATAACAGCTTAGAAAATAATGCGGCTGTTAAAAAGTATAATTATAGTTCCGGTACATGGGAAGCCGTGGGAAATCCGGCAATCACAAGAAAAGGGATTGGCAGCTTTACATCCATGGCGGTTGACGGGGACGGAACTCCCTATGTGGCGTTTTATGATTATGCCAGCGAAAGTAAACTATCCGTAAAGAAGTACGGCCCTGCCGCAGAGGAAACGATAACCTACAGCGCGGGAAATCACGGAAGTATTGCCGCCGCAACCGGGAGCGAAAACGTGATTACCGGCGACTGCCCTGTTGCCGTACCCGCAGTCACGCCAGATGCCGGCTACGCCTTTACCGGCTGGAGCAGCGACGATGGCAAGACGGTACTGACAAATGACCAGCTTGAAAATCAGGTCATCACTGCGGACGTGACCTTTACGGCGTGCTACTCGAATTCCTTCTGGGAGGACGTTGGAGCTCCGGATTTTACCCCCGGAGCGGCGAATAATCTTTCCTCTGTGATGGACAAAAACGGGTCGGTCTATGTGGCCTATGATGACCCCAATAATGGGAATACAGTATCCGTAATGAAGTACAGCCCGGAATCAAACGAATGGAAACTTTTGGGCAAGTCCTTTCCGGAATCAGAAAATAACTATCTCCCTTCTATTGCGCTGGACAGCAAAGGTACGCCCTATGTAGCTTATAATGAATACAACAGCGGGAAAGCGACCGTAGTAAAATATACCGGAAACGGAACAACCGGATGGGAAACCGTGGGGTCGGAAGGCTTTTCCGATTCAATCGCTTACTTTTCTCTTACAATAGACAGCAGCGACACGCCTTATCTGGCTTATGCGAATATGGATAAGGAATTTATGGCAGCTGTCATGAAATATACCGGTAAAACGGAAAGCGGCTGGGAAGCCGTGGGAACAACCGGTTTCTCCGAAGGAAGAGCTTATGATTTGACATCCGCAGTGAGTCCGAACGGTACACCTTATGTTGCCTTTCAGGATGCGGCAAACCATTGGAAAGCTACTGTGATGAAATATACCGGAACAGGCTGGGAACCCGTGGGTTTGGCCGGATTTTCATACGGTATGATTTCCAACATATCTCTCACGTTCGATAAAAACGGAACGCCCTATGTGGTATATGATGCCGGAGGGTATGGCCTAATGCTGGGAGCTTCCGGTTCCAGCGAATCCTGCGTGATGAAATTTACAGGCGTAACCGAAGCAAATCCCACAGGCTGGGAATCCGTGGGAAGCACAGGGTTCGCGGACGATTACACTTCCGGTTCCCGCATTGCGGTTAATTCAGACGGCACCCCCTATGTGGCCTATCAGGATGGCGGCAGCAACCAAAAGTTAACCGCAAAAAAATATGACGGCGTAAAGTGGGTCAACGTCGGGGATGCCGGTTTTTCGGCGGGGAATGCCATGAATATTTCCTTAATGCTGCGCAGTGGCGTTCCGTATGTGGCCTATGAGGATGGAGCAAACAGTTATAAAGCGACCGTGAAAAGGTTCGTCACACATCTCTATACCGTCACCTATCAGGCGGGTGCGCACGGCAGCGGCAGCGGCAGCGAAACGGTGGCCCCGAACGAGTGCCCGAAGTCGGTTCCGACGGCAACGCCCGATGCTGGCTATACGTTTCAGGGCTGGAGCTGCGACGGCGGCCAGACGTTCTTAACGAGCGCACAGCTTGAAACAATGAAAATCAATGCGGACGTCATCTACACTGCTTATTTCCTTGATGATTCCCAAAAAGTACCTGTAACCGGCGTGACGCTGAATCAGTCCACAATGGCATTAACGGCCGGAGGGACAACCGACACACTCACAGCCACAGTGGCTCCGGCAAATGCGACAAATAAAAATGTAATATGGTCTTCCGGCAATTCCGGCGTTGCGTCCGTATCGAACGGAGTGGTTACGCCGGTGGCGGCAGGCACGGCCGTCATCACCGTTACAACGGCGGACGGCGGCAAAACGGCTTCCTGCACCGTCACCGTAACGGCGGCGGGCGGCGGCTCCGATAAGCATTCCGGCAGCTCCGACACAAAGGCTCCGTCCTACAACAACGTAACCAAGGTGGACCCAGCCGGCAATACCGTTACCGTAACGCCGAAGGCGGACAGGGTGTCCGTAAACGGAAATACCGCGGATATTGAAACCGTAATAACCAATATCACGACCGACGACACGGGAACCTCCACAAACGGAAGTGTTGCGGATGCGGCTAAAAAGACGGCGGTAACCATCAACGTTCCGACGGACGCCGTAAAGCAGCAGCTGGCCGCGAAAAAGGACGTGGAGCTGACCGTTACGGTTCCGTCCGAGGTGGCGAAGGATACCAATCCGAATCTTGCGGTCAATATCAACGCCAATAAAGAAATCCTCCAGGCGGCAAAAGAAAACCGCACGGATGTGACCATTCAGGTGAAAAATGCGGATACCCAGCAGCTTGCTTACAGCTGGACCTTCAAGGGCGAGGATCTGGCAAAGTCCTCTGTGCCGGTGACGGACATCAATATTTCCATGAGTGTCCGTTCCACGACGGAAGTTCCGGCCGTAAACTCAGCCACATCCAACAACAAGGGTCTCGTGCTGATGTTCGATCACAGCGGTGCGCTGCCAAGCGTGGCAAGCGTAAAGATATCCGTACTGGACAGGGGCTATAAACCGGGCCAGACGCTCTATTTCTACTACTACAACCCGGCCACAAAGCAAATCGAGCCGCTGGACAAGAACGCTTATGTGGTGGACGCGGACGGAAACGTGACCGTGCAGATCAGCCACTGCTCCGATTATGTGCTACTGCCGAACACGGTGCGCTCCCTGGTGCTCGATACCAGAACCTACACCACAGCAACGAAAGACCGTTACGAAATCGGCGTGAACCTGACCGGTGTGAAGGGCTGCACCGTTAAAGTGTATTCTTCCACGAAAGGCATTGCTTCAATTACAAGACTTAAAAATGGCAACTATCGGGTAACCGGTTTGAAAACGGGATTAACCTACATCATGTTTGATGTGTATGACGAGAAGGGAAAGCTGATTCCCAAGGCACACGCTTCTGTGCGGTTAACCGTGGAGAAGGGCGTAAAGCCAAGCGGCGATTCCCACAGGCAGACCGCGCTGTTCTGAGTTTAACAGCGACGCGGAGATTCTTTCCTTAAAAAAGCCGGGGATTCCATCCTCTTCCTATCGAAGAGGACCGGAATCCCTGGCTTTTCTCTGTTTTACTGCGACGTAGAAATGTTCATTTAAGCGGTACGCGTTGTAGACTTACTGCCCTGAACTTTTAGCCTGTGACAAATTTTCCAATGAGCGGGTTTCCGCTATGGTCGGTATGCGGATTTCAGAAGAATGATATTAGACTGTCCGGATATAGCCCACGGCCACCGGCTTCTGCTTCGGCAGCGCGGCGTAAACCGCCGTGGTCAAGCCGGACGGCCCTATGGCCTTTACCGTTACGTAGTATTTGCCGCCCTGTTTTTTCACCGTGCATGCAAACGCTTTTCCGTTGCCTACCGTAAAGACAGGGTTCTTGTTGCCGGTTACCGTCATTGCAAACGTATAGGTTTTTCCGTTTTTAATGCCGACCAGATAGGTTGTGTCCGATTTGACAGGATAAGGATTTGTGGCGGCTTTCGGAAGCAGGACATATTCGGAGCAGTGCGCGATTGAAAGCGTTACATACCCGTCCGCGTCCACGGTGTATTCGCTCTGCGGAAGCTGTTCCAAAGCATTTGTGGTATTGTTGAAGTAGTAAAAATATACTTTGGAGTTCGGCGTAATTCCGTTCTGACCGCCGACATGGATCTTAACCGTCGCCGGAGCCGGAAGCAAGCCGTTGCTGCCGAATTTCAGAACGAGGCCGGCCGGCTTTTTATCGGCTGCGTTGTTTGCCGCCGCCGCGGCAGCCGGAGCGTACTTTTCCGCGGATTCGACCGTGACGGCCAGATTGACACCGGAAACAGGTGCGGCGGAATTCTTCAGGCCGGAGCCGGAGAAAGTCCAGGAATAGGCCAGCGCGCCGGTTTGTGAATCCGTAACGCGGAGGGTCAGGTCCTTTTGTGCATCTTTTGCCGCCTGCAGCACGGCAGGCTCCACATTAATGGAAACTCTGGCGTTTGCGTTTGTATTATTTGCGACAGAAGAAGGCATTTGAATGGTCAAATCAACCGCGTTTACGGCGCTGTTCTTCAGTCCGTCCAGAATCGCGGCAGCCGGAGCCGCCACCCTGATTTCCGCGGGCCTTTCGGCAGTTGCGGAGCTGATGATGGAAGCCGTATCAGACGGAACGGTCACGGTGACCGCAGAACGGTTCCCGGTTATCACCGGAGGGGTATCCGGCTGGGTATTGACCGTTGCCACAATGCCGTTGGACGAATTTGTGCCGGTGGAAACGGTGCTTGCGGGGGCCGGAGTGCTCGGAGTACTCGAAGTCTTGGACTCGCTGCTGCTGTGGTTGTCTGAGCCGCTGCCGCCGTCCTGCGAACCGCCGTCGATTCGGACGGTCGTTTTTACAGAAGCAGCTACTTTGGAGGAT
>JAEWUH010000127.1 GCA_023397245.1 Bacillota bacterium
CTTTTGGATATAATGGCATTAAGTCAAATAAGTAATTAATCGCTTCGTTTTCCGTTATTTCATCCGATATATCTAAAGAATATCTTTCAAGTTCCGGATCTATTTTGAATTCGCCAGAATAAATCCCGTCCCCAGTAATTAGCATATTCCCGGCACAATAAACATTTTCGTTTAATAATGGCTTCCAACCCAATTGCTCAAAGTAGGGAACCTCTATAGGTGTGAAAAATTGAAGTTGATGGAGAACAACCTGGGCAATCAGCATATTCGTTTTTGATCCCGGAAACTCATTATAACAGCGTGGATTACAGGCTGTGGTAAAATTTACTTTATCTATTTCCGAAAGCAATTCGCACCATTCTTCATCGGTCATGGTGTTTTGTATGCAGAGGGAGAACGTCACCTGAATTACAGGCTGCTGATTCGGAACGCATACCCTTTTCCATTGCTTCACAACGGGCAGGTAATTACTAATTCGTTCGAACGTTTTACGAGACGACACCTGATAAAGCAGATATCCGGAATCATCCAGCTGAAATCTATCCGGTAATAATTTTCTCAGTTCTTCGATTGCAACAAAATCAGACATTCTTATCACCTTTTTCCCAATTATTCAGTACAGCGCCCATCGAAGATGGGTTTCCAATTAAAACTATGGGTTTAAATAGCAGAATTTGATTTCCGCTTTTTATATCAGGTGGTACCAAATTCGCTGGAGGAGCTGTACGTTTTGTAACCGAGCAGTCAGCTTTCTCAATTTCAGATCGGCGGGTTGGCACTTTAGGGTAATGAGATTTTTCTAAATTTCTTATGCCTTTTTTGATTTCTTTAAGCTTGGTTTTCATTTTACTGTTTTTCCCCCTCAACATAGCGTTTTCTCTTGTTAGCTCGTCAATTTCTTCTTCCAGGTCACTGATCTGAGGGAAGCAGAAATCGTCCTCTTCATTTTTTGAATTGTCCTCTGTGGCAGTTTCTTCTTCCGAATCTTCACTCAAAATGTCAGGCGAAGAATACAGTTGATAACCAAGGTCTTTGTTCATTGCAATCATTCCTTTCATAAAATCTTTATTTATTCTATATTGAATGGTTGAAAAATTAAATTCATCTAATTAGCGTTTTTTCTTTTATAATGCAACAAAAAAACCGATTTCTGAATATTGAAATCGGTCAAATAATGGATTATAATAGTAGTTTTAAAGGTTTTTCAATAATTGAAGAAAGGGTTGTTAATATATGAATAATGAACATTTTGATTTGATAAAGAAAAACAGTGTAGAATTTTTCACATATTTTTTATCAGAATTCCAAAATGAATGTGAATATGATTTTTCAATGACATCAGACTGTCAAAAAGAACATATACTCACTATGATTCAAAAAAACGAAAAGTTCATTAATAGCGAAGGTGATTTTTGCGAAGATGTTTACAACTTCATTTTTTACTATTTAGTTAATAGTTTGATAATAAGTGAAGATAAAACAAAGTTGTCCGATTGCTTCGATTATAAATTTTGCATATCAGTAATAGACCACACAAAACAAATTTTTGAACAGATTAAAGAAGATGGAAAATTTCTATATGAATACAGTAAATTTTTAAAATATTATATGTGTACTAATACAAGTGGCTTACAAATAAATGAAAATATAAAGAAAAATATGACAGAATCACAGATTGACACAATTAATAACATTATGAAAAATATAAGTACTGATGCGTTTGATTATCTATTACCACTTATGAAACTCGCTATAATAACCTCACACAAACCTAAAGATGATTTATACTATATTGAATTATTTAAGTTACCAGAAAGCACAAAGCATCTCGCACAACTAAATAAAGAAATATTTGAATATCATTCTAAAAAACACACAAATCTACCTACGATTCAAGAAACAGAATTGTCGAACAGGTGCAAACATATCATTTTTTCTACGCTAAATAGTCATTATAACAATGCAAAGGATAATTTTGACAAATCTTTATCTTCTGCCATATATGATTTTTGTAATAACTATCATTTTTCAGTTACCGATAAAGACAGTAAAGGAAGCCCACTACATATAAAACGAAAAATATTACGAGGATATTCTTTTTTAAAAACATTATCCAATGTAGTTAAGATAGCATACTTCGAGAGTAAGGATTACTTTGGATCAAAACCCTATCACCCGGAAATTATTACAGATTATTTCACTGGGATAAGTGAAACCCCCAATAACGTTATAAAATATTTCTCTTTGTATGCATTTAATGATCTGACTGCGTATATTAATATTTGCTTGTCGAAAGGCCCAATATACTCACAAAAGTGTGGTGTATGTTCATCTAATTGTAGGTCATGTCCACTGAGCAGCAAAAGTCAATGCTATTATAAAATTAATGGTCTAGGTACAAAGTATTATCTATCAAAGAATAATCTAAGAATTGATAATAGAGAGGCGTTTATCTTTAATAATCTTATTTCGGCAATGGTAGATTACTATTTTTCTGTGGACACACAAAAAAATAAATTGCATGATTATAAAGTACCATCAATTTATAATGACCTATTTAATGAGGTAGCAAGCAACATAAGGAACCAAAGTGTCACAATTGCTGATGTGATAAAGTATCTTGGTTATGTATACAAGCGTAAAAAAACATGTACCTTTAAAATCAGTACAAAACGAGAATATGGCAGATTGAGATTGCAGCACTAATTATTGCTCGGGAGCTCGGGAGTTTTCCCACCCTCCCAGGCCGTACTATTTATTATAGGTAACATATAATTTCGTGCATCTATTTATGTACCTCTCCAGTTACATTCTTGTTGTTCCTAATATTACTTTGTTATCATTAATACAGGACAGATAGGTTATGTAATTAATATCTGAGTTATTGTATATTTATGAATGATTAATACTTTATCTATATGTTTAGTTGTATTAATAATTAATCGTAACAAACATCTCCATAAATAAAAATTTAAGGAGATGCTTTTAATTGAATTACAGTAATATTACGCGGGAAGGATTTTCCTTCCATACCTTTGAAATGACCAAATCAATAACCTATGAAGAATACAAAATGCTTAAAAACGGTATCTATTCGTCAGCAAACAAAGAAAAGTACAGGGCATTCCAGGAAGGTAATTGCCTAATCAGTGAAAAATATAAATCATCCGGTGTTATTATTTATCTATTTGATAATACCGGAAAACCTCCCCATCTGCAGCTTAGAATAAATCCCCGAACCATCTGTGAAGGGGCAAGATACATCGGAATCTTTCAGTGTACGAAAGAAAACATCATGATGGTTCAGGCTGAGATTAATCATGTCCTGACAGCTCTAGGTACTAGCTATGACTTTAACAGTATGACGGTATCGCGTATTGACCTATGTGTAAACCTTGAAATGGATCAATCCTATTTGGATGCTCATATGCGGGTAATACGAAAATGCAAGTTACCAGAGTCCTATCGCCGGGTCGGATTTTCTAAAAACGAGCCAAATTTCAAAGAGAAAAACAAGCGTTCCTTTCGTGCGGCAAACAAGGATATTCAGCTTACGATATATGATAAGAAGTTTCAGGTTGCGGAAGGAAACCTTCTATATCCCGATACGCCGATTACAAATGGGCTGATACGGTTTGAGGTATCCTTGAGGCGGGATGCAATCTACCGAAACAATGAATACTTTCGCTTGCAGTTTGCCGGCAATACAGATTTCCTGTGGGCATATGGTATGCTCAGCCAAAGAATTATAGAGAAATACATAGACAAATTCTTTCCTAAGGGGATTTATGCATCCTACGAGCAGACAAAAGCCGCTGTCCAGAAATCTGTATTTCCAATAAAAACAAAGGCTCTTATGCTGGAACTGCTGAAAGAAACCTCCGAACATGAAAGCTTTTCTACTGCCATACGGGATATTCAATTTATGTATCCCAAGCCGGACAAATTTGATTGGAAGTTCAACCGAGTGCTGAAAAACTATGAAAAACTTAATTACAACCCGGTCACCACGCTTGGCGAGACCTTACCCGGCATACGGGAACTTCTCGGCTTTACGGACGGTATCGAGCGGAAAGACGACAGCGGTTTACAACCCGGAAATCAACTTGTATAATGATTTCAATGAATAAACGTGAATGAGGGGTGAACCCATTGAGTTCTATTACAACTTACTCTAAATTGCGTTTTGATCCGATTGAACCCGACCCGGAATTTATAAAAATTGAAGATATTGCGCATTCTCTCTCACTCCTGTGCCGCGCTAACGGGCATTTTAAACGCTTTTTCTCTGTGGCTCAACATTCGCTAAACTGCTGCCGGGAAGCCAAAGCAAGGGGGTATTCCGAGAAAATTCAGCTTGCTTGTCTGCTCCATGACGCAAGCGAAGCATACCTGTCCGATATTACCCGCCCGGTAAAGCATCACTTGCCGGAATATCTTAGGATTGAGGAACGGTTGCAAAATGCAATTTGGAATCGTTTCATCTTGCAACCGCTCACCGAGGAAGATTTACACCAGGTATTTGAGATTGATGATGCCCAGCTCTATCATGAGTTCCTGTTTTTTATGGAAGAAAAGGTTTTTGATAAGCAGCCCAGTTTGCTGGCTCAGCCGGATTTTGAATCCCGTCCCTTTGATGAAACGGAGAAAGAATTCTTGACAGCTTTTCTCAGATTGACAAGGCAGGAGAAGGAATACTGCTGTGTCGGTATCGATGGTTGCAAAGGAAAATGGATTGCCGTTGCGCTTCACACAGACTCTTTTGAAGTCGGAAAATATGATACCATCGACGAAATCTGTGAAAAATATGAGGACGCCGATGCAATGCTCATCGATATTCCGATCGGGCTGCCGGAAAACATACGACAAGATGAAGAGCGCCCGGACAAGCTGCTGCGGATGCATTTGAAAGGAAAAGCGTCCAGTGTGTTTTCCGTTCCGTGCCGTCAGGCAGTATATGAAGAGGATAAGGAGCAGGCGAAAGCACTGAACCATTCCGTTTTAGGCAGGAGCCTTTCCGAACAGAGCCTCGGTATCCGTGCATCCATCCGCCAGGTGGATTGTTTTTTGCAACAGCATCCGGCATGGAAAAACCGGTTGGCGGAAAGCCACCCGGAATACTGTTTTGCCGTGTTCAACAACGGAAAACCAATTTTAGAATCCAAAATGGAGGAGAAGGGGGTAAAGGAGCGGTTCCGTGTCCTGTCAAAATATTTTCCGGAATCCCCTTCTGTTGCTGAGAACTATTTATCCGCCGTACCGAGCCGGAAGAAGATCGATGATGTAATTGATGCCCTGTGCCTGGCGGTAATGGGCAAATCAGGATTAGAATACGGTTTTGCTTTCCTCCCGGAGACACCTAAGGAGGATAGTAGGGGATTGAAAATGCAGATTGTAACTGCAAAATTAGTTTGATTTGAAGTTCTATTTTTTCAGATTATTATACTTTGAATTATTATAATGTAGAACAGGCTGAGAATTTTAGATCGGATGGCGAACGCCATCCGATCATTTTCTTACTATGTTTCAAGATATTTCAGCAGGTCATCCTTCCGAACCCTCCAGAGCTTCTGTCCCAGCCGGAACGCAGGAATTTTATGGTTTTCAATCAGCAGGTACATCGTGCTCCGGGAAACCCCCAGAGCATCCATGGCTTCCCGCACGGTCATAATATCCGGATAATAATCCAGCATTTTTTATTCCTTCTTTCTTTTGTTCGGTCTTATACTGATGTTGCATAATACGGACGGTCATTGAATTTTTAGTACACCGCGAATATATATTATATCTATGAATAAAGCGCCAGCCCCTCCAATCAAAGCGATTTGGAAGAGGCCGGCGCTTTTTTGTTTCACCGGGTTTGAAAGAAAACCCGTGATTTTATAGGATTTATCCCCTGAATTCTATCATTTTGAAAGGAGGCAGAAAAACATGCTGAAGAAAATACTGGCGGCTGTACGGGCTGTGCTGATGGACTTTATTAGTATTTTCATCCGCGAATACGTAATGGCCTAGTACGTATTTGCTCAAAACCATCACAGAAAGGACGGATTAATCCATGATATTACAATAAATTGGAGCAAGGCGCTCGGAATCTTACTGACAGCCGCAGCAGCGGTAGTTTGTTCGCTCATCGACCAATTCATAAAGGAGGATGGCTCGGATGTTCCAAAATGACCGTTATGTAACAAAAGGGATTGCGAATACCCTTTCCGTACCCATGCAGATGCTGCTCTGGTACTTGATTGACTCCATGGAACCGGAGAAGGACTACCTGCAGGTGTTTGAGCTGGGGTCGGACGGCGAAAAGCAAAAGATCGTACATACCCAGGAGCAGCCGCCGTTCCGTATGGAGCACTTGCTCAATTTCGGTGAACCTCCGGTGCGGGCAAAGGTTTTTGTCATCGATGACAGCGATCATTCCACCATGCTGCTTGCGGAAGAATATTAATTACAAGGAGATTTAGAAAATGGACGATACCTTTACTTGTGCGTCCTGCGGGGAAGAAATTGACCTCGATGACGCGCATGAATTCAATGAACAGCTCTTGTGTACAGATTGCTATGATTCGGAAACCGTGGAATGTTCCCACTGCGGGGAGAGGATTTCTGTAGATGACAACGCCGGAACGGAAGATACACCGCTGTGCCAGAGCTGCTTTGATGAGTATTATTATAACTGCGCGGACTGCGGCAGAATTATCCGTCAGGGTGATGCCTGGTTCGACGAGGACGACGAAGATGAGGCCTATCCCTACTGCCAAAACTGCTACAATGAGCATCATCGGGACAAGCCGATCCATAACTACAGTTACAAGCCGGAGCCGATCTTTTACGGAGAAGGGTATCGCTTCTTCGGTGTAGAGCTGGAGATCGACGAGGGCGGAAAGCTGAACCGCAATGCGGCAAAGCTGCTTGAAATTGGAAATGCCGGTTCGGAGCTGATCTATATCAAGGGCGACGGAAGTTTGGACGACGGGATGGAAATCGTTACCCATCCCATGACGCTCGGCTTCCATAAACAGCAAATGCCGTGGAAGGAAATCATGGATTCTGCGCTTGGTATGGGGTATTATTCGCATAAGACCAACACCTGCGGACTGCATATCCATGTAAACCGCGATACGTTCACCGCAAACACGGAAAAACAGGAGGAATGCATCAGCCGCATCCTGTTCTTCGTAGAGCGGTTCTGGGAGGAACTTCTGCGGTTCAGCCGGAGGACCGAATATCAGGTAAACCGCTGGGCGGCAAGGTACGGCTACAAGAACAAACCCAAAGAAATTCTGGAGCACGCCAAAAAAGGATACGGAGGGCGGTATACCTGCGTGAACATCACAAATTACGCAACGATTGAGTTCCGAATTTTCCGGGGCACTTTAAAATGGAATACGCTGATTGCCACATTGCAGCTCGTCAATGAGATTTGCAATGTGGCTTTTTCTTTATCCGATGAAGAACTGGCAGCGCTGAGCTGGTGTGAGTTTGTGGAGAACCTTGAGGGGGACAAATATCCGGAACTGATTACCTATTTAAAAGAACGCCGGTTATATGTAAACGAACCGGTCTGCTGTGAGGAGGACGACTGATGTGCTGTTTATTTGGATTACTGGATTACGGACATTCCTTAGACTGCGGGAAGAAGGAACGGATTCTTTCGGTGCTGTCCAGAGAATGTGAGGAACGGGGTACCGACGCCACAGGGATTGCCTATGTCAGCAGGGGGCGCCTCCGTATTTTCAAACGTCCCCTTCCCGCGCGCCAAATGAGGTTCCATATTCCGGAGGACAGTCCCGTCATCATGGGTCATACCCGCATGGCCACGCAGGGGAACCAGAAATATAATGCCAACAACCACCCGTTTGAGGGGCGCTGTGAGAATGCAAAATTTGCCCTTGCCCACAACGGTGTCCTGCACAATGACCGGATATTGCGGGAACAGTACCGACTCCCCAGTACCAGAATCCAGACAGATAGCTATATTGCAGTACAGCTTCTGGAAGCAGAAAAAGCCCTCAGCTTTGACAGTCTAAAGAAAATGGCTGAAACAGTTGAGGGCTCTTTTACGTTTACGCTGCTGGATACGGACAACAACCTGTATTTTGTCAAAGGCAGCAGCCCGATGTGTATTTATCACTTTCCCCAAATCGGGTTTTACCTTTACGCCTCCACGGAGGACATTCTTTTGACTGCTGTGCGAAAACTAAAACTATTTAAACTACCGCATGAGATCATCCCGATCCAGTGCGGAGATATTTTCAAGATTGATAACCGGGGAAACACTACCACAGCAGCTTTCAAAGCGGCAAACCTGTACGGATGCTTTCCGGGCTTCTCCCGAAGCTATTGCTATCCTTCGTATCATTCCGGTGAACCGCACGGCAAACCAAAAGCCCGGGAGACGGATTACTTGGGGGAACTGCGGGAATACGCCGGGTACTACGGCTATTCCCCGGAGTATGTGGATTACCTGTATTCCAGCGGCTATACCTGCGAAGACATTGAAGAAATTCTTTATGGTGAAGATATTTTGGAAGGATTTTAAAAGCAAAAAGCCTCACGAACAAAAATCGTGAGGCTGATTTTTTTACGTAGGACAAGAGATGTCCATCCGGATTTTGTAAGATTAAATCAGGAATTCAGGCTGTTCAGGAATTCCGCCATCCGTTTCCGCTGTTCGGGCGTTAAGCGGAACAGGGCTACACTCAGCTCGTCGGTTTCAAGGCGGGATACCGAGCCGTCATCAAAGAAATCCCGGAGGGTAATGCCTAATGCCTCGCAGACAAACGACAGCGTTTCCACGGTGGGCTTCTTTTTCCCAAGCTCCACCTCGCGGAGGTAGCTCTGTGAAATCCCGGCCTCGTTCGCCAGCCTGTTTACGGTAATTCCTTTTTTCTCACGGAACCAGGTGATCCGCTTTCCTACGTCCATCGCTTTTCCGCCTCTCCTTTGTGTTTACTTATAGATTAGCAAAAAAGTGAGAATTACATTACGCTTATAGAACAAACACATTATTGCTATAGAGATAATACAGTGCTATACTTTGGAAAGGGGAATTATGTAAAAGAAACGGAGGGTTGGAAATGGAACTCGGGAAACTGGTGATCAGCTTTATTCTTTCGATTATTCTATGTCGGTTTTGCAGGCATCTTCGGATGAGAATCACCGGCGCGGACGTTATGTTTGTGAATTCCGGGAAGAGTATGGCAATTACGATGGTGGTTGCCTTCTTTATTTACGCTGCTTTATCCGGCAGATAATCTAAATTTTAGCAGGAGGAAATTTTATGCTTCGTACAAAGAAAAAGCAGTTACGTATGAAAGACGTGGTTATTGCTGTTCTGCTTTTTATGTTTTTATTTACTCTTAGCGGATGCAAAGGGTTAATTGACAACGGCGAAAATTTGGTACCGCTCGATACTTCACAGGTTTTAGAAAATCGGATCGATTCGGTAAAAAACGGACATCTTGGCAACTACACTACGGTTACGGTCAATGAAATATTCGATGACATGTTTCCAGGCGGCGATTGGGAATCCTTTGAAGGGACTTCCCCCAGTAAAGGAATAACAGCGAATATCGTTCAATTTAAGGGAACCTGGGAAATGATGGGAACAATGTTAATCCAGTTTAAAGTAGATGATGATAATACCTTTGAAGTGGTCCATTATGAAATGAATCAGACTCCAAAAGCAGTTCCATATGATATAAAAAAAGACCTGGATGAACTATACGGATTTTATTCAAACTCACACCCTGATTCGGGAATTGTGGTGGATTTCAGTACCCAAAACAATACCCTTCATGGAGTGTGTGCCGAAAATTAAAAAAGGGTGGTCATATGTATTGCAGAAAATGCGGAAGGGAGATTCCCAATAATACCCTGTTTTGCAACTATTGCGGCGCGGAGACAGAAACAGCCGATTGGTGTGATACACCCCAACCGGAAACAAACAATGAATACCGGCGCAAAGACGTAAGAGCACGGCGGTGCACGGCCCGAGTTTCGACAATTGTTGTAATGCTGCTGATTATATATGCATTACATACATATTCCAGCAGTAAAACAGAGCGTAAAGTATCGAGCAAACCGTATGTTTCCTCATATTCTTCTGAAATCTCCGGGACTTCCGGCAATAATGATGAAAATTACATTGATCTGATAAAAGGCAGTTATTTGACGGATTACAGTCGTACGGTTCCAATAGGCAGAGCTTTTCAAAATTATTTTGGAAATCCACAGTGGTATTCCGGTGTATCCCAAAATATAAGATACGTATTGTTTAGCGGGATGGCAACAAGAAAACCGGATAATTCCGCCGTTAAAATTGAATTTATGTTTATCGTAACGGATGACAAATTTGAGATCGTGGGGTGGCGCTCAGATGGCAAGGATCAGCCAATAAACACCTTGCCCAGTATTCTAAATTCTGTATTTGGAGAGTGAATATTTGAAATGTCAAGTTGTGTTTGTCACCGCTGTGGGGCTTCCAATCCCGGAGACTCTTTATATTGCCGGAACTGCGGGGAACTTCTGAACCAACCGGATACATACCGGGGAGAAAACGTCGGAAATGATGATCAGTGGGAAGACCAAACAACGGAAAAACCTGGTATTTGGTTGGATTCCCCTGATCCGTTCCAGGATAAAGTAAGCAGGCTGAAAATAGTTGAGTGGGTTTGTGCCGCAGCGGTATTTATTTTAGTTTTTATAGGAGTGCCAAACCCTGACTTCTTGGCAAAGTTGTTTTTTGCGGTACTTTTTAGTTTGCCATTTGCTGTAATTTTCCATTTTACGGTGATACATTTTTGGGCCGGTGTTCAGTCCATCAAGATTGACGGACAAAAATACGGCCTTCCATATCCGATCAACGAGGAGCTTCTCGCGCAAAAAATCATATGCCCTTTACAGAATATGGAGATGAATATCCAAATCAACGAAGGAATAACGGGCGGGCTTTTTATCTGGTGCGGCCACCTCAGGTACAAAGTGGATATCCGAAGCGACAAAGGATATTTTAATGTATCCGGCCCAAACGGCAGAATATACTTGTCGACCTATGTCTGTATGATCAATGATATCCCTAAAATCGCCTATACCATACAGCAGACAATGATGGCTGATGCAAAATAATTAGAGTAGCAAAGGAGAGATATTTGGATGGATAACAAAACTTGCGGCCATTGCGGAACGGTAAATGACATCGATTCGCCTTTCTGCAGAAAGTGCGGTAGCGCGTTAAAGGGATGGAGCACATTTGACATTGAAAGTCAGGCTGTTTCCAAAAATTATCAGGCAAAAATTTATATGCCGGGAGTTACTTATGAAGGAAAGACATCTATCGGTTCCGGTTGGATTACTTTTCTAAAGGTATGCGCATGGATGGTTTTTGCGGCGACTCTGATAGGCGGGCTGGTCGGGGCGTGTTATATATCCCAGTCAAGGAATGACTGTGTTACGGCTGCTTTTATTTTAGCCGGTACATTGATAGTTGCATTTTTCTTTTTAGCAAGGGTAATGGTGTCGTTGGATACTTCCAAAAATATCGCTTCCATGACCGATAACACCAGTGAAATTTTAAAGTTTTTAGTGGAGGAAAACAATGATAGAATTGGAGACGAATAGGATGATTCGAAAAATCATTACATTAATACTATGCGTTACTTTATGTTTCAGCATGACTGCCTGCGGTCAGATATCGGCTATTGCAAAGCCGACGGAAAGCAGTGAAATTGCAAGCAACGTGGAGAGTGTATTGGAAGAATCCTCGCAACCCGTCAGCAGCGAGGCTGTATCGGAAATAGTGTCCGGTGAGGACAGCAGTACGGCGGAGCCCTGTGAAGAGCAAAGCTCAGAAACAAGTTCGGAGGATTCCCGGCATCAGAAAAAGCAGAATATCCAAAAGAAAATGAGTCCGTTTCAGTTTAAAACAGAAGCTTCGCGCCACCGAAATAATCTTGGCTACAGTGATATTCTGAGAAATGTCAGCCAATATACGGACATCAGTGTTACATTTCAGGGAACGGTTGTTGATATTAACCGCGATCCAAATGGCACAACCGGCCTTATCGCAAGGGATGACAATATGAATAACGAAAAGTATATCGTGTGTTTTTCCTTTGATGAAGATCCCGGAATTTTGAAAGGGGACTATATTTACATTTACGGATACCCGGTTTCTATGACTACATATACAAACACTGAACGTGACGGCCGTACAACACAGGAGGACACCATACTGGTTGATGTTTATTATTACGATATGTATTCCCAGGAAATTGATGACTACCAATTGACGCAAGAGGAGAAAAATTATTTTTACGGAGATTATTCTGTTATGAATGCTTATTCAGGAGAAAATAGGATAATTCATGTGGATGAAAAAACAATTGACGGTCACCCTTATAATGTCACTAAATGCACAAAGCAAAGCGATGGGAGCATAGCCATTGATTTTCAGTTTGTTGAAGACTTAGAGAGCTATGCGCATGATAAGGAAAAAGACCCAACAGATCTTCAGCCTGGATCGGATGATCTAACCTTTTCGTTAAATAATAAAATTTATCTTAGTATGCACAGTCGGGCTTTTGATGAAAGCATTAATGATAACCGGATTAAAGGCATGGATGGATTTGGATTTAACATAAGATACGCAAAAGGTTAAACCTATGACCCAATTTCGAACGTTTATGACACGCAAAGTCAATACGTAAAACCAGCCCCTGAAACGGCATGTTTCAGGGGCAATTTCATATCAAAACCCGTTCCAAAATCTATGGTGCAGTACTCATACGGTTTTGGAACGGGAGTATTTAAATCGGGACGCTAACAACGTTCCGTTATTTTTATGTTTATAGGAGGAACAATCAAAATGAAGAATTATGTTCTAGGGTACGCCCGTGTTTCGACGGAAGCACAGAATCTCAGCCGTCAGCTGGATGCTTTAAACCAGTACGGAGTGGATTTCATCTATAACGAAAAGATGACCGGCACAAAAAAGGACCGACCGGAGCTGATGAAGATGCTGGACCGGATCACTGCGGGCGATACGATTGTGATAGAGTCATTATCA
>JAEWUH010000161.1 GCA_023397245.1 Bacillota bacterium
GGCTACGGCTGCATGATGATCGGTGTTTTCACCAGCAAGGTAAAGTCCGAGCTGGACGATCTGGGCGGCAAGCTGGAAGTGAATTATACGCTTGATATCAATTCCAACTTATCGAGCATGAACGAAATCTATATTACCGTCAAGGAGGCAAACAGCAAAGATGTCAAAACTTGTGCTACAGGCAACCAATGAACTGAGGGATACAATCGGTGCAGCATTCCGGCTTGCAATGGAACAGGGCGAGCTCCCGCAGGCGGAAGTGCCCGAATTTTCCATTGAGGTTCCGGGCGACCGCAGCCACGGCGACTGGGCGACAAACGCGGCGATGGTTTCGGCAAAGGCTTTCCGCCTTGCTCCCCGTAAGATCGCGGAGGTGATAACCGGCCGTCTTTCCCTGGAGGGAACCTTTTTTGACCGCTTTGAAATTGCCGGCCCCGGTTTTATCAACTTTTTTCTGAGCAAAAGGTTTTATGTCGAAGTTCTGAAGGATATCCGGAAATGCGGCGCGCAGTACGGCCGCAGCGACTACGGCAAAAAGCAGAAAATCATGGTCGAGTTTGTTTCGGCGAACCCCACCGGCCCCATGCACATGGGCAACGCGCGCGGCGGCGCGCTGGGCGACTGCCTGGCTTCCGTTCTGGACGCGGCGGGCTACGACGTATGGCGCGAATTCTACGTAAACGACGCGGGCAACCAGATTGAAAAATTCGGCTGCTCCCTTGAGGCAAGATATTTGCAGATTTTCAAAGGCGAGGACGCGGTGGAATTCCCGGAGGACGGCTACCACGGCGAGGATATTAAGGACCGTGCCGCGGAATTTGCGGAGATCAACGGCGACCGGTATGTAAACGCGGAGCCCGCTCTGCGGCAGAAAGCGCTGGTTACCTACGCGCTCCCGAAGAACATTGAAAAGATGAAGGCCGACCTGAAAAAGTACCGCATCACTTATGACGAATGGTTCCTCGAAAGCCGCCTGCACAACGACGGCGAGCTGGAGGAAACCATACAGCTTCTGAAGGACAAGGGCCTGACCTACGAAAAGGACGGCGCGCTCTGGTATAAGGCGACCGAATTCGGCGCGGAGAAGGACGAAGTTCTGGTGCGCCAGAACGGAAACCCCACCTATTTTTCGGCAGATATCGCCTACCACCGCAACAAGTTTGTCAAGCGCGGCTTTGAACGCTGCATCGACGTCTGGGGCGCGGACCACCACGGTCATGTGGCACGGATGAAGGGTGCGATGAACGCCGTGGGACTGGATGGCGATAAACTGGACGTCGTTCTCATCCAGCTGGTAAGGCTGGTCAAATCCGGCGAGGTCGTGCGTATGAGCAAGCGTACCGGCAAAGCGATTCAGCTTGCCGACCTGCTGGACGAAGTTCCGGTGGACGCGGCAAGATTCTATTTCAACCAGCGCGAGGCAACCTCCCAGATGGATTTTGACCTTGATCTGGCCGTACAGCAGGATTCACAGAATCCCGTTTATTATGTACAGTACGCGCATGCGCGCATCTGCAGTATTTTTAAGGCGCTGGAAGCCGAGGGCATCCGCCCGCGCGACTGCACAGACAGCGAACTTGCTCTTCTGACCGAGCCCGAGGAGATTGAACTGGTCCGCCACCTTTCCGCCTATACCGGCGAAATCGTCACCGCGGCGCAGGATTACGACCCCGCGCGGATTACGCGCTATGTGATTACGCTGGCTACGCTGTTCCATAAATTTTACAATGCCTGCCGCGTGAAGGGCGAGGACGAGAGCCTGACCGCAGCAAGACTTTATCTCTGCGATGCGGTTTCCACCGTCATCTGCAATGTACTTTCGATGTTCAACATCTCCGCGCCGGAGAGTATGTAAGACCGCGGCGCGATTGTGATAGGAGCTATGAAAGAAAATGAGCTTTCCTTTTAAGCTGCCCATGCTGCTGGACGGAGCGACGGCCACAAACCTGAGCGCCTGCGGCATGCCGGGCGGCGTATGTATGGAAAAATGGATACTGGAGCACCCCGAACCGCTGCTCAAGTTGCAGCGCGCGTTTATCGCAGCGGGCTCCCGGGCGGTGTACGCGCCCACCTTTGGGGCGAACCGCGCCTGCCTGAAGAATTACGGGCTGGAAGACGAAACGGCGGAGCTGAACCGGCGGCTGGTTGCGCTTTCTCAGAGCGTTGCCAAACCCGCAGGGGTACTCGTCGGCGGGGATATCAGCCCCACGGGGCTGTTTGTTCCTCCTTACGGGGAATCCGATTTTGACGATATCTACGATATTTACCGGGAGCAAATCCGCGCGCTGGACGAGGCGGGCGTAGATTTTCTGGTAATTGAGACGCAGACCTCACTTACCGATATGCGGGCGGCGGTGCTCGCGGCAAGAACGACCAATCTACCCGTTTTCGTGACCGTCACGGTGGACGAAAGCGGCCATACCCTCACCGGGGGTTCCCTGCTGCCGGCCGTCATTACACTCCAGGCAATGGGCGTGGACGCAATCGGGCTCAACTGCTCCTTCGGCCCCGGGCCCATGCTGGAACAGGTTGAAAGCATTCTGCCGTATACAAGCGTACCGATCATCGCAAAGCCGAACGCCGGCGTACCCATGTGGGGCGCGCCCGGTAAAACCGTTCTTTCGCCTGAGGAGTTTGCCGACGAAATGCGCGTACTGCTCCGCGCGGGCGTAAAAATCGCGGGCGGCTGCTGCGGCGCCACACCGGAACATATCCGGGCGCTTGCGCAGGCCATGCAGGATACCCCGCCGCGGGAGCCGCGGGAGGAACCCGACTGCGACGCCGCGGCAATCGAGCGCGAAGCATTCTTCCTCGGCGACAATATCGTGTTCAGCGAACCGCTCCAGTGCACCAGCCGGCTCGGCGAAGACCTCATCGATCTGGACGATGAGCGCGTCAACGCGGCGCTGGTGGAGGTAACCAGCCTTGACGACGCGAAACTGCTGTGTGAAAGCAGCGCCATGACGCGCCTGCCCGTTGCCGTACACTGCGACAGCCTCACCGTACTGGACGCCGCGCTGCGGTATTTTCAGGGCAGGCTGATTATTGACTCCGACTGTCTGATCGAAACCGAGCTGATCGAACCTCTCGCCTCAAAATACGGCGCGATTATCTATTAACAACTAAAACGAGGACGCTTCCCGATGGAAGCGTCCTCGTTTCAAATTTTCAACAGATGGCCGACTTGGCTCTCAACCCGTTTTACGCGCTCTGCGCCGCTTTTTGAACGGCCTGTGCGAGCTTTGTAATATTTTCCTCCAGAATATGCGGCGCGGCCTTCTGCCCGTCCGGAGATTTTGAAACCATTTTTGCTATGAACTTATCCATACCGTGCAGCCGGTCAATGTTCATCTCGCCGCCGAAGCATTCATAGCTTACCGCGCCGGCGAGCAGCTCTTTCGCAAAATTTGTTTCAAACAGCTGCGGCGCGCTTTCCGCAGTACCGCAGCAAATAAAGTAAGCCGCCTTTTTCGCCCGGAGCCCCGCCGCGTTCTGTAAAAGGAACGCCTTCGCTTTTTTGTGGAGCTGCCCCATCCGGATGGAGCCGCCGATTACGATGGCATCGTAAGCTTCGATCTCCGGCGTCTCACGGTTCAGATCGGCCAGAACCGCGCCGGGCAGCTTCTCCCGGAGCAGCTTTGCACATTTCTCCGTGGTTCCGGACTTCCCCGCATGGGCAATTAAGATTTTCATTATAATCCCCCGTTCTATGTATTTATTTCCAGGTTTCCCATACCTCCGGCTTGTAGCCGACCGTGGCCTGTTTTCCGTTGCGCACGACCGGCGTTTTGAACAGTTTGGGATTTTCGAGCAGCTTCGCCTCTTTGTCGCTTTCATAGGCGAGGTATTTCAGCAGCGCGGCATCCGACAATTTTTCGTCTACCAGCGCGTCCAGACCGCCGACCGCCGCTTTTACGGAGCCGAATTCGCCCTTGCTCATGCCGTATTTCGCCACGTCGATGCTCTGGAACTTAATCCCCCGCTCCTTAAACCAGCGCTCCGCCCTTTTGGCATCAAAGCATTTTGATTTTCCGAATATTTGTATATTCATGTCATTCTCCGATATAGCTAAACCTTTGATACGTTTTCCCGTCGCGCTCCACCGTTTCGTTCCACATGGAGGCGGGGCGCACCCAGATGCCGCGCTCGCCGTAAAGCGCCTGATAAACCACCATCGGCTCCAGCGTTTCGGAATGCCTCGCCAGATACAGCACTCTGTATTCGTTTCCCTTAAAATGGCGGTAAAGTCCCGCCCTGATTTCTTCCATTCTGTACCCCCTGCTCTTTTCGTATTGAAGGCCGCGCCGATTTTTAAAAGCCGCGGCAAATTTCGCATTCAGCAAACCTTTTGTTATGATATTATACCATAAAACAGTCCGGTGAAAAGCTTCATTTTATATTTCCGCGAAAGGTTGTATGAAATCAAGCGTGCGGTTATAATATTTATCAGGCTGCCGATAAAGTCGCGCAACCGTAAAATTGCGTTGCTCCCTTTCCCGACACCTGACTGTTTTGGATACTTTATCATGTTTTGTATTATGGGAGGTATTTTTATGAGTGCAAAATTTCTTCATACCAATTTCAACGTGTTAAATCTGGACAAAAGCATCGCTTTCTACAACCAGGCGCTCGGTCTGAACGAGGTTCGGCGGAAAAACGCTGCAGACGGTTCTTTTACCATTGTGTTCCTGAGCGACGGAAAAAGCGATTACCTGCTTGAACTGACCTGGCTGCGCGACCGCAGGGAGCCATATAACCTCGGCGACAACGAAATTCACATCGCGTTTCAGGTGGAGGATAAGAAGAAAGCTTATGAACTTCACAAACAGATGGGCTGCATCTGCTACGAAAACCATGATATGGATTTGTATTTTATATCCGACCCGGACGGCTACTGGGTGGAAATTCTGGACTGATGGTTTGCACCGATTTAAAGCAATAAAATTTGCATTTCCGCTTGCCATGCGCTGCAGATTTACGGTTTTTTTCTTTCCACATGTGTGCAATATGCAGGAAATTCTTCAGATTGCTTCAAAAAATTGCCCGTTTCGGTTGACATTTAAAATCACATTATATATACTTAAACTACTTTTATGGCAAGGGCGCTGCAGAATGAAAAAATGGAGCGCCCGTTTTTCATTTCAGCAAGCCCTTTATAAATTTCAAGACTAATTTGAAATTTATAATTCATAGTAGTATTATGAGTATATTATTGGAGGGTAAATTATGAAGAAGAGATTTACGGCAGTCCTGTCGCTGATACTGATGTGCGCGACCATACTGACCGCGTGCGGAAATTCCGGCGCAGGCCAGACCGCTTCCGGCGCACAGAGCGCGGGCAAGACTTCCGCACCGGCGGACAGCTATTTAAATGTTTCCATGGGTTCCGACGAAAACCCGACCACTCTGGATGTACAGAAAACCACGGAGTATTACGGCGTTCCGTTAAATATTTTTGACCGTCTGGTGGAGTGCCAGACAGTGGACAACCAGACGAAAATCGTTCCCGGTCTGGCGGAATCCTGGGAAATTTCCAAGGATGGCCTCACCTATACATTCCACATCAAAAAGGGCGTAAAATTCAGCAATGGCGAAGAGCTCAAGGCCGACGACGTTGTGTTTACCGTAAACCGCATGATGGATCCGAATACCAAAGCGGACAATACGGACGTTTTTAACATGATCAAGGGCGCGCAGGATGTTTTTGACGGCAAGGCCAAAACCGTAGCGGGCATTAAAGCGGTGGACGATTACACCGTGCAGATGACGCTGGAAAGCGCGTTTGCGCCGTTCCTCGCCAATCTTGCGGTTCCGGGCGCTTCCATCTACAACCGCAAGGCCACGGAAGCCGCGGGCGACAAATTCGGCATTGACCCGGCCTCCACCGTGGGAACCGGTCCGTTCTCCGTAAAGAGCTGGACGGTAAACAGCGAAATCCTCTTAGTTAAAAACGCGAACTACTTCAAGGGTGCTCCCAAGCTGGAGGGTGTCCGTTTCAAGATCGTGACCGACGCGAACACGGCAAAAATGATGTTTGAAAACGGAGAGTTGGACGTATTCGATACCGCCGGTTCCCGTTCTCAGATTTCCTACTTCAAGAAGAGCGACAAATGGAAGAACAATATTGTCAGCGGTCCTATCGCGGGTATTTATTACTACGCATTCAACGAATCCGTCAAGCCGCTTGACAATGTGAAAGTCCGCAAAGCCCTTCAGATGGCGATTGACCGCAAGAGCATTCTGGATCAGATGTACGACGGCGAAGGCGTAGTCGCCAACACCATTGTTCCGAGCGATATTCTCGGCTACAACAAGGACGCAAAGGAAATCAAATACGATACTGCGGCGGCAAAACAGCTGCTGGCGGATGCCGGTTATTCCAACGGCTTTGACCTTGAAATCTTCCAGGCCAACGACAGCGCGGAAACGCTGCAGTGCAATCAGGTTATCCAGTCGCTGCTCGGGCAAATCGGAGTCAAGGTAAAGATCACCCAGCTTGACAAAGCCACCTACCTCGCCAAGAGGAAGGACGGCGGGCTGATGATGTATCAGGGTAACTGGTCGGCAGACTACAACGATCCCGACAACTTCCTTTACACCTTCTTCTCTGCCAAGAACATCAAGGTGCGTTCCCTCAACTACACCAACAAGCAGGTAATGGACGACCTTGAAAAAGCAAGAACCATGGTCGATCAGGACGCGCGTATCAAGCTCTACCAGAGCTGCGAGCAGACGATCCTGCAGGACGACGCGGCGTTCCTGCCGATGTACCAGCTGAACCATATCTTTGTGGTCAACAGCCGCGTAAAAGACTTTAAGGTTTCCTGGAACGGCTGGTCAAGCATGTCTTATTACGGAATCAGCATTGCATAAAATACAATCATAATAAAGCTGGATGTGGACTAACCGGACCGGTCAGCGGCTTCGGTTAGTCCATTGTCAGGAGGAGAAAATTATGGGGAAATACATAGCCAAGCGGATCCTCTTGTCCATACCGGTGCTGCTCGGCGTCATTCTGATTATCTTCATCATGCTCAATGTAATCCCCGGCGACCCGGTCACCATCATGATGAACGAACATATCAAGCCGGATATCATCGCAAATATGAGGGCAAGCATGCATCTGGACGACCCGATCTACGTTCGGTTTTTGCGGTATGTGGGAGACGCGCTCCACGGGGATTTGGGGACTTCGTACAAAATGAACCGTCCCGTGAACAGCCTGATTTTTGAAGCATTCCCGAACACGCTGCTGCTTGCCGTCTGCGCTTCGCTTGTTTCCTGGTTTATCGGCATTCCGGTCGGGGTGTTTTCGGCTGTGAAAAAGAATTCCCTGGCGGACCGTTTCTCCATGGGCTTCGCCCTCTTCGGCGTTTCCATGCCGGTATTCTTTATCGGCCTGATTCTGCAGTACCTCTTTCAGGGGATGCTGCCGGTTTCCGGCTTTTCAAGCTGGAGGCACCTCATTCTCCCCTCCGTTGTTCTGGGCTGGAACGCCGCCGGCAGAATTGCGCGGCTTACCCGTTCAAGCCTGCTTGGCGTTATGAAAAGCGATTACATAAGAACCGCGCGCGCGAAAGGGCTGATTGAACGCCTTGTTGTTTCGCGGCACGCGCTGAAAAATTCCCTGCTCCCCGTTATCACGGTCATGGCGATTCAGGTCGCCGATATGTTATCCGGCGCGGTCATTACGGAAACCATCTTTGGCATTCCGGGAATCGGCAGGCTCTCCGTAACCGCGATTACAAACCGGGACATGCCCCTTTTGCAGGGCACGGTCATCTTTACAACCATCATCATTATTCTCGGAAATCTGATTGCGGATATTCTCTACTCCGTGGTTGACCCGAGAATCCGTGTGCAATAGGGGGGATCGAAGTGAACGCAAACGAGGAACATCTGAATACGGAGCACCTTTCCGACAATGCGGCGGACAGTGTGGAGGAATCGGAAAGCCTGAAAGCAAAGCTGCTGGATATGTGCCGGAACAATAAGCTTGCCGTGATCAGCGCGGTCATCATCCTGCTCTATATTCTGGTCTGCGCCTTTGCCAATTTTGTCGCGCCCTATGACCCGAACAAGGTCAGCCTGCTGGAACGTTTAAAGGCCCCCTCCGCCGAGCACTGGTTCGGCACGGACGACTGCGGGCGTGACGTTTTGACCCGCGTGCTTTACGGCGGCCGCATTTCCCTGCAGGTCGGCCTGATTCCTACCTTTATTTCCATGGTAATCGGCACCGTTCTCGGCCTCATCTCCGGTTTTTTCGGAAAAAAGACCGACTTTCTTATCATGCGGCTTGCGGATATCGTTCTGGCCTTCCCTTCCCTGCTGCTCGCGATGGTCGTCATGTACACCCTCGGCGCGAGTACCCTCAACCTGTTTATCGCGCTCAGCATCATCAGCTGGGCGGGCACCGCGCGCGTCGTGCGCTCGCAGACGCTTTCCCTGAAGGAAGAGGAATTTATTGAAGCGGCCAATTCGATGGGCGTAAAAAGGGGTATTATCATGCTCCGGCATATCCTGCCGAACTGCCTTTCCACCCTGATCGTCCTGTTCACCCTGAATATTCCCGGTTCCATCCTCTCCGAGGCCAGTCTGAGCTTCCTCGGCGTGGGCGCGCAGCCGCCGGATACCAGCTGGGGACTGATGATCTCGCAGGGACAGCAGTACTTCTTCCAGAGTCCCTGGCTGATTATCGCGCCCGGCATGGCAATCCTGGTCGTCGTGCTGGCGTTCAACTTCTTAGGCGACGGCCTGCGCGACGCGATAGACCCTTACAGCAATGAGTAACGGGGGAAAGATAATGGACAACAGAGCAGAAGACACAAGTCCTCTTTTAAAAATAAACGGAATAACAACCAGCTTCTTTACCAGACGGGGCGTGCTGAACGCGGTGGATAACGTCACCATTGAAATTCCGCGGGAGAAAACCATCGGAATCGTGGGGGAATCCGGCTGTGGCAAGAGTATGACGGCCATGTCCGTTATGGGGCTGCAGAGCCCCGGAAAGGTTGTTTCCGGCAGCATTGAATTTGAGGGACGCGACCTTTTGAAGCTGAGCAAAAAGGAAATGCGCAGCATCATCGGCAACCAGATCACCATGATCTTTCAGGAGCCGATGACCTCGCTGAACCCGGTCATCACGGTGGGCAGACAGGTAAAGGAAGCCATTGTACTGCACACAAAAATAAGCGACGCCGAGGCAAAGAAAAAGGTCATCGATATCTTTCAGCAGGTGGGCATACCGGATGCCGAGAGCCGCTACAACGCCTACCCGCACCAGCTTTCCGGCGGTTTGCGTCAGAGAGTCATGATCGGTATGGCCATGGTGTGCAATCCGGATCTGCTGATTGCGGACGAGCCTACCACCGCGCTGGACGTCACGATTGAGGCGCAGATTCTGCAGCTGATGAAAAACCTGCAGAAGGAAAGCAAAATGTCCATCATGATTATCACACACAATCTGGGCGTGGTAGCCGAAATCTGCGACGAGGTTTATGTAATGTACGCCGGAAAGGTCATGGAATATACCAACGTATACGATCTGTTCCGCAATACCCTTCATCCCTACACAGACGGCCTCATCCGTTCCATTCCGCGGATTTCCTCGGCCGGGGAGCGGCTTTACAGCATTCAGGGCATGGTTCCGAACCTGCTGGATCTGCCAAAGGGCTGCCGTTTCTGTACACGCTGCGAAAAAGCCTCCGGACGCTGCTTTGAAGAGGAGCCGGAGCTCCAAGAGGTTGAAAAGGGCCATTATGTCCGGTGTTTCCTGTATGACAGCGGGGTGAAGAATCATGAGTGATAAGGTACTGGTCGAAGCGGTCGACCTGGTTAAAAACTTTGATGTAGCCAATTTCTTCGGGAAGAAAGCGCACGGCGTCGTGCACGCCGTATCCGATGTAAGCCTGAAAATATACGAGGGCGAAACGTTCAGCCTTGTGGGTGAGTCCGGCTGCGGCAAAAGCACGCTTGGCCGCCTCCTGCTTGACCTGATCCCCCCCACCTCCGGTTCCGTCCTGTTTGAGGGAACCAACCTGACGAAGCTCGGGCAGAACGATCTGCGGAAAATGCGGCAGAAAATGCAAATCATTTTTCAGGATCCGTACGCGTCCCTTAATCCCCGGATGAAGGTCTTCGACATTATTGCGGAGCCCCTTCGAACCCATAAGGTATTCAAAACAAAAGAGGAGCTTGAAAACCGGGTGAAGGAGCTGATGGACACCGTCGGCATCCGCCCGGAGGCAGCCAGCCGCTACCCGCACCAGTTCAGCGGCGGCCAGCGCCAGCGTATCGGCATTGCGCGCGCCATCGCGCTGAACCCCCGGTTCATCGTCTGCGACGAACCGGTTTCCGCACTGGATGTTTCCATCCAGTCCCAGATTCTGAACCTGCTGTGCGACCTGCAGAAGCAGAAGGGGCTGACTTATCTGTTTATCTCCCATGACCTCGGCGTTGTGCGGTACATATCCAGCCGGGTATGCGTCATGTTTCTGGGTAAAATCTGCGAGATCGGCAATTCCGAAGAAATCTATACCCGCCCCCTGCATCCTTACACGAAATTTCTGATCGACGCCGTCCCCCAGCCGGATCCGACCCTGCGGAACAAGGAAAGGACCCTGCTGACCGGGGAAATCCCCAGTCCGGTCAATCCGCCCTCCGGCTGCCGCTTCCACACAAGGTGCCCGTTTGCCGACAAAATGTGCGCGGAAAAGGAACCCGAGCTGCGGGAATTTGACGGCAGGCTGGTTGCGTGCCATTTTCCGGGAGAGTATACAAAGTAACGATCTCTCTGTCATCTGCGGATGACATCTCCCTTTAACAAGGGAAGCAGAAATTACCCCATCATCCTTAGCCTCCCTTGCAAAAGGGAGGGGGACCGCCGCAGCGGTGGAGAGATGAGGGCAAAATGGAGCCTCCGGTACTACCGGAGGCTCCATTTTTTAATCTTCCCTGTATTTCAATACAAAAAAATCCGGCGGAAGCCTCCGCCGTTCTGCAGAGATGACAATTCCGGGATTATCCGCTTGTTTTTACCTCCGCATTATGATAGTATTATTAGTAAATCATTTGCTGAGGAGATATGAATATGGCTTTTTACTTTGAAGAACCATCGCATACGTTTGGAGAATATCTGCTGGTGCCGGGTTATTCTTCTAAAGATTGTATTCCGGCAAACGTAAGCTTGAAAACACCGGTTGTGAAATTCAAAAAGGGTGAACAACCGGATGTCGTCATGAATATTCCCCTTGTTTCCGCAATCATGCAGTCGGTTTCGGACGACAAAATGGCGATTGCTCTTGCCAAAGAAGGCGGAATTTCGTTTATTTACGGTTCACAGTCGATTGAAAGCGAAGCGCAGATGGTCGCACGGGTAAAAAGCTACAAGGCCGGATTCGTAACAAGCGATTCCAATATTACTCCCGACAGCACCCTGGCGGATATTCTGGCGCTGAAGGATAAAACCGGACATTCCACCGTTGCCGTCACCAACGACGGAACCGCGAACGGAAAACTCCTCGGCATTGTGACAAGCAGAGATTATCGCGTAAGCAGAATGTCTTCCGATACGAAAGTATATGAGTTCATGACAAAGTTCGATGACCTCATCTGCGCGGACGATACCACCTCGCTCAAGGAAGCGAACGATATCATCTGGGAGCACAAGCTGAACGCCCTGCCGCTGATCGACAAGGACCAGCGGTTAAAATACATGGTATTCCGCAAGGACTACGCTTCCCACAAGGAAAACACAAATGAATTGCTTGACAGCTCCAAGCGGTATATCGTAGGCGCCGGAATCAACACCAGAGATTATGCGGAGCGCGTACCCGCACTTCTGGAAGCAGGCGCGGATGTTTTCTGCCTCGATTCCTCCGAAGGCTTTACCGACTGGCAGAAGCTGGCGATGGAATATATCCACGAACACTTCGGCGAAAAGGTACGCGTCGGCGCGGGCAACGTGGTTGACCGCGAAGGTTTCCTGTTCCTCGCAAAGGCGGGCGCCGATTTTGTAAAGGTCGGCATCGGCGGCGGCTCCATCTGCATTACACGCGAGCAAAAGGGTATCGGCCGCGGACAAGCCACCGCAATCATTGAGGTTGCGAAAGCGCGCGACGAATACTTTGAGGAGACGGGTATTTATATCCCGATCTGCTCCGACGGCGGCATCGTTTATGATTACCACATGACGCTGGCGCTTGCCATGGGCGCGGACTTCATCATGCTCGGCCGTTATTTCGCCCGCTTTGACGAAAGCCCGACCAACAAGGTCAACGTAAACGGAAGTTATATGAAGGAGTACTGGGGCGAAGGCTCCAACCGCGCAAGAAACTGGCAGCGCTACGATATGGGCGGCGACAGCAAGCTCTCCTTTGAAGAGGGTGTCGATTCGTATGTTCCCTACGCGGGCAGCCTGAAGGACAACGTGACACTTTCCCTGAGCAAGGTAAGCTCCACTATGTGCAACTGCGGCGCCCTGTCTATTCCGGAGCTGCAGAAGAAGGCGAAGATCACGCTTGTTTCCCCCACCAGCCTTGTGGAGGGCGGCTACCACGATGTCGTTCTGAAAGAAAAGAACCTTTCCAACTATCCGAAATAATCGGATAAATTGAAGAAAACAATCGCGTGGGAGGTTAAGAAATGAAAATTCAGGATGTTCCGTTCTGCACGGTGGAATGGGATAAAATTACACCCACAGAGCATCCCGGAACAACCGGAAAAGCCTATTGGCGGACATTTGAAATGGGTAACCTGCGCGTCCGCATGGTGGAATACACTCCCGGTTATCATGCCGACCACTGGTGCAGCCGCGGCCATGTTCTTCTTGTACTGGAAGGAGAACTGACCACCGAGCTGGAAGACGGGCGTAAGTTCACATTAACGCCCGGCATGAGCTACCAGGTAGCCGAAGACGCAAATCCGCACCGTTCCTATACGGAAAAAGGCGCGAAACTCTTTATAGTCGATTGATTGAAATAAACGGACAGCCTGCCGCTTTCGCGGCAGGCTGTTTTTTCGTAAAGCGTTTTATTTCATTAAGCCTGCAATCTGTTCCGCTGCCTGCGCGGGTGAAATTCCGCTCACATCGATTTTTACCGTATCCATCTTTTCATAGAGCGGGAGCCGAGCGACGCTGCGTTCGATGACATCCGGCTGCCGGATTCCGTTTTGAACATCCAGCCCGAGCCGCTGCCGAAGCGCCGTCTCCGAACACATCAGCGTGATTCTATGCAGTTCAAAATCCATGCCGCACAGGGGCTCCAGAATCTGCCGAAAGATTTCTTCTTGGTGAATCACCCAACAGAAAATGACGTATTCATAGCCCGAATTGTTCAGGTATGCTTTCAGCAGATGGGTGATATTGTCCAATACCATTGCCTTATTTTCTTCGTTTACGACGAAGGGGTTCATGTCCCAGCACCAGTCGCCGTCCAGAAAAGCAGACGGCTGCAGCTTCTGCATCAGCAGCCTGCCTACCGTCGTTTTGCCCGCGCCCATCGTTCCGTTCAGGATAATCAGTTTTTTCATAGCCGCTCCCGGCTTTCTTATAGATTAAGCGCCTGCTGAATGCTCTTTGATGTTTTTTTATCCAGCAGCCCGCCGCTCAGCGCCTTTAGAATATAGTCTGTAATTTCGTCATGCGGTTCCGCTTTTTGAATATCCAAAAACACATTGATGATATCTACCAGAATCAGCTTTTTCTGCGTGGAGGCAAGTTCTTCAATGGAAATTGCGGAAAGCATTTGGATGATCTGAGGAACCAGCTCCCGCTGATAGGGCAGCCATTTCCGGATACTCTGAATGGTCTGGCGGGACGTAATGAATTTTTCATCCTGACAGTGCGTCATATATTCCTCAAAAATTCCGTTAAACCGGCCGTCCTTGTCCCACCGGACATTTTCCGCGAGCATCATAATTCCGATGCTCCGCTGGTAGGAGTTCTCACTTGAGAGGCGCGCGGCAAAAGAATCCCAGTAGGAATACAGGTCGCCGCTGATTTCGCTCCGTTTCTGCAGCGCCTGAAACGCCGCGTACCGGATATCGTTATCCTTTTCATTCAGGAGTTTTACGAGAAAATCGATATCTTCGGCGGAAAGCTGTGCAGCAAGCTTTTCCATATTGTCCTTGTACTCCATCAGGTATTCGATTGTCATGCTCGCACCTCCTAAACAGACTGTTGTTTCGGCTGCTTTTCATATTTTTGGCAGCCCGGGCAGTAATAAATGCTTCCGCCCAAATATGCTTCCTTCTGAATCGCTGCGCCGCACGCCGGGCAGGGCCGGTCAACGGTATTTTTGCTGAGCACGGAACGGTAGCCGCCAAGGCAGCCGAACAGATCGCGTTCGGTATCGCGGCCTCCCTGCACGGTCATTTCCATGAGGGTATCCCGCACCGCACGGAACATTGCTCCCAGCTCGGAATCGGTGAGCTCCCCCATTTTGCGCTTCGGATGAATTTTCGCGTTCCACAGGATATCCTGCAGCACGCCGTTGCCAAGCCCCGGAATACGCTGCTCCGTTGCAAGGAACGCTTTGGCGGAGAGTTTTGAGAATCCCGGGCAGTCGCAGAGCGACTCAAAATACCGTTCGTCGAACGCGTCCGAAAGCGGGGACGGCTTTTCTTTCGCGACGAGATAGTAGGGATTGTCATACTGCCCTTCCCGGAAGGCGCACAGCCCGCCGTACATCTGCACCGTGCCAACCAAATGGGAAAAGTCTTCAAACTCGATGAAAAGTTGGTGCTTCTTCGGCAGCTCCTCTCCCGCCGCAAGCCAGCGCAGGTTCACGCCGTCGCTGAAAAGGATGCTGCAGCCGCCCGCCCGGATTTCCACCTGCCCCGCCAGCGCCGATGAGGAATAAATCTGCCTGCCCGCAAGCAGGGCGTGGTAATTCTGCGGGTCGCCGCAGTACCACGCGAATTTGTGGGGCGTATAACCGGCGGTTACATTCTGGATGATTTTCCCCTTAACGGTCTGGTTGAGCTGCTGCGCGATGGTGCTGCTCTCCGGTATCTCAAGCATTCCGGCCCCTCCTTTGTATGCTATACATTCAGCATTTTCTTTAAAACGTCCGCTGTAATTCTGCAGTACCATTGCTGGGTTGCAATCAGTAATGAGACTCCATAAATCCAATATATCACTTTCGGACTAACAGCGATTAATTTTCTGTTTGCATAGATTACCCATCCGGCGGATATCGTCATTAAAATATGGGATAACTGTGTTGTCAACGCACCCTGACCGCTCCATGGAAAAACAAACAGTCCCATTGTCCCAAAAAATGTCAGAGGAACAACCATGATAAGAAGGTACTGAAGATACTGGGGCTTTTTATTCAGAACCATCAGAAATACAAAGAAAGCAATTTCCGTGGGAGCGCATACGTTGTACATAATCCATTGGAGAAAAGACGCCTTTAGGAATACCGTAAAAACGAAGAATCCCCAAATCGCCAACAAAAGCATCGCTATGCTCAAAACGTTTCCGATTATTTTCATTTGCTTACTCATAAGAAAGCCTCCTTTTCGCAGCACCAAATCACAGTCTGCGCACAGGGTGGCGCAGAACTGTTTTCATGTTTTCCGGCGCGCACTTGCGCGGGTCTTTCATATAGATTTCATGATGCCGGCGTTCTCCGCAGTCGTCAATCAGCCCGTTTTCTCGGATGAACCGTTCCAGCTTTTCCACAGATTCCGGCTCGGTGGAAAACGGCCCGGTATGCATGATCTGGACGCATTCACCCTCGTCGTAATCGACAAGCCGCGCTTTCTTATAATCATATTCCGGCTTCTTTTTCGCCGCCTGCGCACAGGCCCAGTCAAAAACCTCCTGCGTTACAAATTCCAGCTGACGGATCATGGAGGTCCAGCTCCAGCTTTCCCTGTGCTTTCCGTCAAAGCCGTCGCAGCCGCAGTCCCAGAGGCCCTCGAGCGGGGGAACAACATAATCAAAATAGCCTTCCGGGGTATTTCCGCCCATCTTGCTCATTTTTATGGTATAGGACAGCGCATACAAAAGCCCCACCGCGCTGCCGTACTCTTCCCCGTTCGGGTCGCCGCGCCCGTCCACCATGATAAATCTGATTTTGGGAACGGCAATAGAAACCGGCTTTCCGCCGGGCAGATACAAATCCCGGTACTCTTTTTTATAATCCAGCTTTTCCGTCATTTCGGCGCGTCTCCCTTTAAGAGTTCAGCGAGATGTACGTATAGACTTCCATGTGTTCCATATCGCTGCATTCCTGATATTCTTCAAAGTCACAGTCAAATTTCCGGTCCAGCTTTGTCTGCCAGATTTCGCCCCAGCAGGCTCCCACCGCTTCCATATTTCCCTGCACGGTGAACTTTGCGTATTTCCCGGCCGGTATCACCTTTGTTTCAAGCCCGTCCGGCAGGCTCTCCGAACTGTTCACCTCGCAGCAGACCAGCACATCATATTCCCCGGCAGGGCCGTTCTCATAATTCGTATACAGGCCGATCGCCTTGCCGTTAACTTTACCCGGAATGGATTCATAAATGCCCTGCGCGTAAAATTTCTGCCACGCTCCGCCGATCTCCTGCTCCATAGAAGGGCTGCTGTTGCTTGTGCGAATTTTGATCCCCGCTACGGTTTTCTGCTCCAGATTCACGATTTCATAATTCATGGTAATACTCCCTTTCAAATTTGATACATTGAGCATACCATGGAAAATATGACACCTGTGTGTCAGATTATTGATACCGATTCAGTGTTTGTTTCAGTTTTTGAACAATTTCCTGCCGGAGCTGTTCCGGTTCTAAAACCTCCGCCGCGGCGCCGAAAGACAGAACATAGCCGTAAACCCAGTCACCCTCGGGGAAATCAACGTCTGCCACAAAGCTGCCGTCCGGATTTTTCAGGATATTTTCGTCCTCGTATTCATCGTAAACGCGGAACGCCATGCAGGCGTCAATTTTAAGCTTCAAATGAAGCATTCTTGGCTTATATGGCTGCTCCGCTTCGGGAAACATATTTTCCGGAATTTCACGGTCAAAAACCTCCTGCGCGGACTGCAGGTTCTTTATGCGGGAAACCTTAAAGACGCGCCAATCCCCGCGGCTCCTGCAATAGCCGAAAAGATACCAGCCCTGCCCCTTGAACCACAGCTTCACCGGTTCCACCGTGCGGAAGGTTTTCTCCCCGCGGGCGCCGTAATATTCAAAGGTAATCACCCGGTTCTGCAGTATGGCGCTTTTCAGCAGGATAAATTTGTCACGTTCCTTCGTCCCGCCGCCCCAGTTGGAAAAATCCACGTCGATCCAGCTTGTCCGCTTCTTTCCAAACAGCGCGGCAAGCTTGGAAAGCACCGGTTCCACATCCGGCGCGTGAATGGCGTTCAGCCCCTGCAGGCTGGCCAATATTTCGTTCTGCTCGCCCGATGTAAGCAGCGATTTATTCAGGACAAAATCATCCATCAAACGGATTCCGCCGCCCAGACCGCGTTCCGTGTAGATCGGGATGCCCGCCTCGCACAGCTTGTCCACATCGCGGTAGATGGTGCGCTCGGACACCTCGAAATGCTCCGCCAGCTTCTTTGCGGAGATGTTTTTCTGTTCCAGCAGCAGATACACGATTTCAAACAGCCGGTTGATCTGCATTGCTCCGCCTCCCTATTGCGAAATAAAAATAAGGCAAATATCAGCCGGAAGTTTTCATGCGGACGTCCAGCCTGCGGAAAGGGGTTTCCATCCCGGCGTTTTCAAAAGCAAGCTTTACCTTTTCCTGCATATCGGAATACAGCGTCCAGTAATCCTCTGTTTTGCACCAGAGCTGCATCCCCATCGCGACGCCGTTTTCGGTATGCTCTCCTACCGCAATGACCGGGGCCGGTTCCTGCAAAACAAGCGGGTTTTCCTGTACCAGTCCGGAAAGCAGCTCCCTCACTTTGGAAAGGCTCTCATCGTACCCTACAATGTATTTTAAATCCAGCCGGCGGGTCTGCATCGCCGAATAATTCGTGATCACGCTGACCGTGATTTTTGAATTGGGTATAATGACGGTCTTGTTGTCAAAAGTCCGCAGCGTGGTAAACATGGTCTCGATCCGTTCCACCGTACCCTCCGTATCGGCCAGCGCAAGGTAATCCCCCACCTTAAACGGCTTGGTAAAGATGATCTGGGCGCCACTGGCGATATTGGACATGCTGTCCTTCAGCGCAAGACCAACGGTCAGTCCGGCCGCGCCGAGGGCCGCGATAATGGAATTGATGTTCATGCCGAGCTGCTCCGCGGCGATAATGCAGACGATGATTTTAAAGGCCGCGCGCGCCAGAGAACAAAGGAACGTGATGATGCCGGTATCCGCCCGGGAGCGCTTCATCGCGCGGTACATCAGCCTTGCCGCCTGATTGCTCGCCCACCAGCCGACCGCCAGAATCAAAAGGGCTCCGCCCAGACGCGGGAGCTCGGCCTGAAGGCCCGCCGCGATCTGCGCGCCGATTGTTTGAAAGTTCACTGGGATTACCTCCTGAAAATAGCATATTGAAATATACCGGCAGGCTTGCCGCAAGTCCGCTGTACTTGTACTTTGGTTAAAACCGGTATAAAATAAGGAAAGCCGTTTATCCGTAATAATACATACATCATAACATATTTTATTAAAATCACAATACGGAACATGGGAAATCCTGTCAGCGCAGACCAGCCGGGAACCGGCGGATAATGGGCATACTTAAGAAACAGCCTGCCGCCGGCCGGTGCAGAATTGCCGCGTAATTTTTACGGCCGCGGCTTGATCGGCAGTCCGTTTGGAAAATTTACGGTCTGCACGAAAAGGAGAAGATTATGGACACAGAAATCCGTTACCTGTTCAACAGCGGTTTTACGGTAAAAACAGAACGTCATTTTCTTATTTTTGATTATTATCTGGATACGCCGCGAGGCTGCGGGCTGGAAAAGGGTGTAATCGATCCGAACGAGATCCGTGATCTTGACGTGGTGGTCTTTGCTTCCCACGTACACCCGGACCACTACAATCCGCGCATTTTCAGTTGGAAAAAGGCGGTGAATAAGATCCGCTATGTCCTGTCCGACGATATCAGGACGCAGGAAAACGCACTCCGCGTACATCCCGGAAACACCTACGATCTGGGCGATCTGAGCGTACGCGTGCTGGACTCCACGGATACGGGCGCCGCATTCCTTGTTAAGGCGGATGGGCTCTGCATCTACCACGCGGGCGACCTCAACCTGTGGTACTGGAACGGGGAACCTGACGCGGACAACCTGCAAATGGAAAGGGATTATAAAGCGGAGATTGACAAGCTCAGGGG
>JAEWUH010000179.1 GCA_023397245.1 Bacillota bacterium
ACAAAATATCACCCTGTCTGTTAAGATACACAATATGATAATAATCATTTTCACCCGAATTTGCAAGCTTTTTCCGCTCCGCCCTTATGAAAGGAAAAGATCCCCAAGATAATAAGAAAAAGCCGGAGTATACGCTCCGGCTATGTATTCCTGTATATTATTCGAATTGATTAGTGCTGCAGAATCAGCTTTCCCGGTTTGGTGTCGACATTGGACGGGCAGATGTTATAAACGGTTTCGTCCTTCGCCACCATCGAAATCGGCATTTTAGGCAACAGCTCGTGAATGATCTCAATAAACCCGTTCACCGGCGCTTCCGCCATTCCCGTTACAAGATGAGTCGCCCGGATTTTCTTAACAAAACTCACGGCAACCAATGCCGGGTCGCTGTTAAAATAAACAGTCATTTCCGCTTTCGCATCCCTTGCCGTCTGCCGCAGATATTCAAGCTCCTCGCAGCTTGTTTCAAATCCCGCGGAAACCGGCTGAACGCTCAGTACCTGCAAAGAAGCATGATGTTCATCGGCAATTTTTCTTCCCGCCCGAATCAGTCTGTCACAATCGTGCTGCCCGGTAACGCAAACAAGGATTACTGCCTTGTCTCTCACTTCTCTACCTCCTTTTATTTCGTAATTTAATTATAACAAGTTTATGGTAATAGAAGTTGTATAAATCATTAACAATGTGTTAATTATACAGTCGACAAATTTTGTGATATTTATATAATTTATTTTATTATATCATGGAATCCGTATCAATTCAACCGCTAAAAAGTCCCACGCTCTCCCGCCTTCTTTTACAACGCTGCTGCGTTCCGAAAAAACCTTTCCTATTCGTTGGAAGACAGGCCGGGCGTACAAAAAAAGCCGCAGAACGCCATTGTCCTGCGGCTGTGGTTTGCCCCTAATCGCTTAGAGTACGGGGGCAGGTTATTTCAGAACGGTCATAGGATCAATAAATTTGCCGTTCTTTTTCATGGACAGATGGAAATGCGCGCTGTCCGAGCTCTCCAGCGGAGCGGTGCCCACCGTGCCGATCTTATCCCCCTGTTTGACCTTGACGCCCTTTTTTGCTGTTGTCTGGTACAGCCCGCAGTAATAGGCTTCCACATCGCCGTGGGCTATTACAACCGTATTTCCGTACAGCCCGTCCGCATAAACATTTTTGACCGTACCGTCGGCCACGGCTTTTACGGCCTCACCCTGCTTTGCCGCAAAGTCAGTGCCCGTATGGGCGCGCCAGTCTTTCATGGTCTTGGAATAGGCTAAATTTTGACCGCTGTATTTCTGCAGAACACTGCTGCCCACGGGATAGGAGAAAGTGAGTGCCGGAGCCACGGTTTTTTTCGCCGGAACCGACGCCGCGGTCTTCTTGGGAGCCGCAGAGGATGCCGCCTGGGACGAGGGTGCCTCGGATGATACCGCAGCCGGTTCACTGTTAATTACTTTGATACCGCTTACCGCTTCATTCGTCTGTTTTGCCACGGCGCTGCTCGTTGTTTTTTCATCCGGCGCGGTATAGTTTACCACGCTGTCATAGGTAGTCCATGCGGCCACGCCGATTGCGATCAGGCATACGCCCAGTGCAATATAAAATCCCTTGGAATTATTTTTTCTTGGTCCGTTATTCAGCAGATGTAAATTATTCATTCGTGCCACCTCCGAATATATTTTGACCAAATATTTCTGGTTATATTCGGCGGAATCAATTAAATTTTAAAAGAATGCAGGCAAAAGAAAAAGAACCCGATCCAAAACGATCAGGTTCTTTCTCATTAGCTTGAGGGGTATATTGAGGAGGGTAGAACATGAATCAAGGATGGTGCGGCTCCATCTTCTTGATTACAACCATATTATAGCGGCTTTGCCAAAATCAGTTGTTACACAGCTATGAACTTCTTATGAATTTTTGAAAAAGTCCAAACATTTGTTTGTATTTTTCTAAATGTTATGTTATAATACATACATGAACCAAAGAAACGGGGAGGACCATCATTATGTTGACCGAAAGCCAGCAAAAGGTATATGATTATCTGAAATCCAGAACTCAGAACGGGCTTCCGCCGACTGTGCGGGAAATCTGCGCGGCAACCGGCTTAAAATCCACATCCAGCGTACACGCACACCTTAAAACTCTGGAGCGGAAGGGCTATATCAGCCGTGACGCCGGGCTGAACCGTGCAATTCATCTTGCCGGAGAGCAAAATGTAATCCAGGTCCCCATCGTCGGCAGAGTCGCGGCCGGCCAGCCGATTCTGGCCGTGGAGGAAGTGGAGGGCTATGTGCCGTACAGCCTTCCGCACGAGGGCAGCGAAGAATACTTTGCCCTGAACGTCCGCGGCGAAAGCATGAAAGACGCCGGCATCCTGAACGGCGATATTGTAGTCATCCGCAAAACGCCAACCGCGCGCGACGGTGAGATCGTGGTAGCGCTCATTGAGGACGAGGCGACGGTGAAGCGCTTTTACCGAGAAAAGGACCGGATACGCCTGCAGCCGGAAAACCCGGACTATTCCCCGATTTACACGCGCGATGTATTGATTTTAGGCAAGGTTGTCGCCGTATTCCGCTATTATCAGTGATACAAAGGTACAGTAAAATTATGCTTTTGCAATGCGAAAGCAGTTTCATACAAAAATCAAGCCTGAAAGAGCTTCCATGTTCTTTCAGGCTTTTTCATATCCGTTATAAAATAATCTTTTTTTACTCCTCGATCAAAACAGCGCGCACCGGTGAAGCTTCGGCTCCGCCCAGAAGCAAAGGGAACGCGATCAGCCGGTAACTGCCCGGCTGAATCCCGGAAAGCTCCAGACCCTCCAGAATGGGGATTTCCTCTCCCAGCAGCTGCTTGTGAACCTGATATGCTTCGTTTTCCATTTCGATGCTCTGGGCGTCCGTCCCCACCAGCGTAATTCCGGCATCGGAAAGCGCAAAGGCGGCGCTTGGGGCTAGAAAAGCCTTTCCGCCCCCTTTGAAAAGAATCATTTTCTCCGATTTCGGCAGAATCGCGTCGATATCCGAGCCGGTAATGATACCGCTTGCCTCCACGACGGTGCATCTGCCCGTAAACCGCTCCAAACCAAGTTCGTCGATCGTTTTGCCATCCTCAATAAAATGGCGCGGCGCGTCCACGTGGGTGGCGCTGTGACAGCCCGTGTAGAATCCGGAAAGATTGCACGTATCGCCCATGTTCATGCGGCGGATCCGATCACGGTACGGCTGAGGGTCTCCGGGATACGCCGGGGTACCGAACAGTTCCCGTGAGACATCGAAGATTTTCACGGTATCACCTTCTTATTGGATATGTGGCAGCAACTTGCGGATCAGTTCCGTTAATTTATGGGCGGAAGCAACCGCAAACGCATTGAAGTCGACGCTGGCCTCCTCATCCGCGTTATCGGAAATAGAACGGATGACGACAAAGTCGACCTTGTTGATATAGCAGACCTGCGCGATGCTTGCGCCTTCCATCTCGCAGGCGGACGCGCCAAAATCACCGGCAATCGCCTGAAGCTTCTCCCGGTCACAAATAAACTGATCCCCGGTTGCAATAATTCCGGTATGCACGCCCTGCCCGAATATTTCATCGGATAGGGAGGCAACCAGGTCGACCAGCTTTTCGCTGGCCGGAATAGTGATAAGGTTAAGGCCGCTGATAAGGCCCTTTTCATCCCCGATTGCGGAGGTATTCATATCATGCTGAACCAACCCGCGCGAAATAACGATATCGCCGATACGGATGTTTTCGCCGATTCCGCCGGCAACCCCGACATTAATGAGCGCATCCGGCTGATATTTCAGAATCATCGTCTGCGCACAGACGGCTGCGGCCACCTTCCCTACGCCGCACTGAGCCACCACGCATTCGACCCCGCTGATTGTTCCGATATGGTAAGTAATACCGCTGACAGCTTCAGTTGTTTCGTCGGCCATGATACCGATCAAATCTTCCACTTCCACACGCATCGCGCCGATAATTCCGATCATATTAGCACCCCGTAACTTTTATTGTAGATAAATTATAATGCAAAAAAGCAGGAAAAGCAAATTTCACGAACAAATAGAAAAGGCGGCCTAAGCCGTCCCTTTTCTCATAGCTGTACTACCTCTTTTGGATCAAGATTTTTTTCCATTGTCCAAATGGTTGCAACGCCGCCTTTTAATCTATACACTGCGAATTGATTATGAAACTCCTCCACGGTTATGCTGTCTCTCCAGGGCTTTAAGAATGTACGGGTCGGATGATTGGCTATTTGGTCTTTCAGATTGTTATCCTCAATCAATTCAAGCCTGCCGCTAATCCTTATCTGGGCACCGTCGCAGTTAAAGCAGAGCTCAGCCTTATTGTTTGCAGTAAGCTGCTTATATAATTCTCTGCTCTTTCCTGTGTGAAACATAATCCCGGTTTCGTCTGCTTGATACAAAAGCATTCCTCTTGTTCTTGGCTGGTCACCTTCTACCGTTGCCAGATAAAATACCGGGTCTTTATTGATAGCTGCCAAAATTTCCTGTTTTGTCAAATTGATCACTCCAAAATTTGAATTTACAGAAAGTTTATCATATTGGAAGTATCAAAAATATCAATATTTTATCATTTTATTTTATAATTCTGCCCGGTATATTTTTCGGTATTCCGTAGGGGTCTGCCCTGTCTGTTTTAAAAAGCAGGAAGAAAAATGCGACGTGCTGCCGAAACCGCAGTTCAATGAAATCTCTGTTATATTCTTATCGCTGCCGCTGAGAAACTTTTTTGCTTTTTCAATTCGTACCTTAATCAGATATTCCATCGGAGAAATTCCCGTCTCCCTTTTAAATACTCTCATAAAGTGCGACTCCGACATATTCGCCGTTTCCGCAAGAGACGAAACCGTTAATTTATTTCCGAAGTTCTGATGGATATACTGTTCCGTTTTTTCAATTTGATAAACACTTGATACCGGCTCCGCGCTACCTTCAATATGAAGCAGATTTCTTATAAGCTTATGGGTGATAATCAAGGACAGGCTTTGAAGGACTTGTCCCGAATTACCGATATTGTTTTCGTATTCAAAAATGAACTGCTTCAAATAAAACATAATCTCACTGCTCACCAGAAACTGTTTCCAGAATAACTCGGGCGGCTTGGTGCTTGTATAGGAATCATATGCATCATCAAAATAATCTTTTTCTATCATGATCGCATAATATCGCTTAAAAAAATCTTCTTTATTTTCCTGATGTGGAATGCCGGGCGATAAGACAACGGCCAGATAGTAATTTTCAGGGATCTCCGTTCCTTGTTCCACAATACAGTGTTCCGGCGCTACAAACAGATTAAACATATAAGAAGGATGAACATGCCGGGGAGTGATGGCATAATTACAGAAACCTATGCTGGGTACAAAGATTCCAAGGTCCTCCGAAACAGAGCAATCCACATATTTTAAATCTTCTGCGCTTGCATTCCCGACAAGCTTCTGAATTTGATCGATGTCTTTCGTGATTTCACCTTCAGTCCTTCGGCAGGCAACATTTTTATTATAATTATTACATCACATATTGGGGAAAAAGTAAATTGCTATGCGAAAATATGTTATTTTAACCCAGAAAAGGGCGGCTTGACGCTGCCCCTTCGGTTCCCATTTTAGGTTTCACCCCAACCATTGGCAGAGGACCTAAATTTTCAGTTTATTATAGAGCCATTATACTCATCGCTAGAGCTTTCGGAACTCCCGGCATAGCCGGGTAGCTTTCGGACAACAACAAAAAACCACCTGTTTTTCAACAAGTGGTTTTTTTGGCTCCCCAAGTTGGACTCGAACCAACGACCCTGCGGTTAACAGCCGCATGCTCTACCGGCTGAGCTATTGAGGAATATTCGTGTTGGCG
>JAEWUH010000208.1 GCA_023397245.1 Bacillota bacterium
GCGCAAGGATAGCCAGCCCCACTTGCACGAGTATCTCGTGTTTCGTCAGTTCCATCATTTCTTTCGCGACATCCACATCCCGAATTCGGCTTTCGGCGGAAATCAGGTTTTCCTGCATGGTGTCAAGGTTGCTCAAGGTGTAATTCAGCCCGTTTTCCGCAGCGCCTAAATCCGCTCTGGCGCCTGAAACCGTGTCGATCGCTTTTTTGAGGAGGTCAATCGCATTTCTCGCGTCCTGCTGGGTGCCGACGGATGCCCCGTCGACTCCGAGCCCCTTTGTTCCCATGTTCGGAATATAGAACGTGTATTGACTGGCGGCGCTGCTGTCCGTACCGACCTGCAGCGTCATGCCGCCCTTCTTATCCGGCTTTTCCTCAAGATTTCCGTTCAGCAGATTGATTCCGTTAAATTGCGTGGAGTTTGCAATACGGTCAAGCTCCTGTTTCAGGGCGTCAAATTCCTTGCTTGAATTTCTTCGGTCCGTATCGTTCTGATAAGTTCCGTTGGAGGACTGCGCCGCAAGCTCTTTCATTCTTTGCAAAATTGAATGCGTTTCGTTCAGATTGCCCTCCGCCGTCCGAATTAAATCGATTCCCTCCTGCGTATTCCGCTGGGCTGCGTCAAGCCCGCGAATCTGCGCGCGCATTTTTTCAGAAACGGCCAGCCCTGCCGGATCGTCTGCCGCACAGTTAATGCGGTAGCCGGAAGAAAGCCTTCTGATACTTTTTGCGCACAGCTGCTGGTTGATGGCAATCTGCCGCAGTGCAAACATTGCGCTCACATTATGCTGAATGCGCATGATTATACTCCTTAGCAACACGGCCGCAGTGAATCCGTTCTCTGCGTTTCACATTTTTCTGCTTATACTGCATATATCGTCCATTTTGCTGAAAAGTTAATATGCTTCTATATAAAATAAATGCACCCACAAAGCGGTGAGCACATTGAATTTCCGGGCTCTCCTCCAAATTCTGATCCCTTAAAATTTCAGTTAGGATTAATCCTTGGTTCAGCCGGCCGCCGATGTGCAAAGCAGCAGGCCGTGCAAATTCCGCCCCGTATATCTGCCGCCTGCGGCCTCAGCTTTTTTCCGTACAGGATTGTATGTCACATAAATATTCTAATACGAATACTCTATTAGTATTTATGCTGAAGGTGATTTTATGGGCTTTTATATTGAGGTGGAACCTAACGTAAAAGTATTTGTTGAGGATCTGAATCCTGCAGGAGAAAAGACGATCTTATTTGTTCATGGCTGGCCGGGAAATCATAATTTATTTGAATATCAATTAAACCAGCTCCCAAAACTCGGGTATCGATGCGTTGCAATAGATTGCCGCGGGTTTGGCTTATCCGATAAGCCCTGGAGCGGATACGGTTATGACCAACTGGCCGATGACTTACGTACCGTCATTGACGTTTTGCAGCTGAAAGATATTACATTAGGCGGACATTCAACCGGTGGAGCGATCTGTATACGCTATATGGCAAGACATAACGGCTACGGAGTAAACAAACTTGCACTCTTTGCCGCTGCGGCACCCAGCCTTATACAACGCCCCGATTTCCCATATGGATTAAAGAAGCAAGCCATATTGGATATCATACAAGGCACATACGAAGATCGTCCTAAAATGCTGCAAGATTTCGGCAATATGATTTTTTACCATCATGTCGGCGCCCCACTCTCTGATTGGATTTTCCAATTAGGGTTACAGGCGGCAAGCTGGTCAACTGCGGCTATTGCAAATACATGGATCAATGAAGTATTATTTAACGATATGGCAAAAATTAAAGTTCCAACCTTAATTTTGCACGGATATAATGACCGTGTTTGTCTATATCCGTTGGCTCTGTCTCAAAATAAGGGAATAAGAAATTCAAAACTTGTTTCATTTCGGCAGTGCGGCCATTTTCTCTTCTACGATCAAATGGATTTATTTAATAAAGAATTGATTGCATTTACGGAACAGACATAAAATGATCTCCGCCAACTGTTTGTGACTGGCGGGGTGGTAACATGCATTATGATTTCTGGAGAAGTAAGCACACCTACCAGAACACCTGCTTAAACGCCCCATTCCGTTCCGATTAACTCCGAACTAGAACGAGCATTATATAGCAAAATCCGCATTGTCACTGACTTTTCAGTAACAATGCGGATTTTTAGTTGGTGCGCGAGACGAGACTAACTTGTGCTGTCAATGAACCACTCTGTTAGAACCGGAGGATCGCTTTCATTTACTTGCTGGGCACAAGTTTTACCGTAATACCGGAAATTGTCAAAGTTACGCCGGATTTAAAATCAGCATTTTTGAATTCTTTTATATACATATCATCAGTTTTTGTACTCATTACTGCATTCAAACCACCTTCATACATATTGTCTGAAGATACATTTCCGGAACCTTTAATGGCAACAACATCATATGTCCCTTCCGGAAAATCAGTACCCGCTACATAATTGCCGGCTGAAAATGTAACTTCTTTGGTTGCAGTATTTTCTCTTTTCTTCAACTGTGTGTTTACATTTCCGACACTTGAAATTTTAACAGTCAGCCCTGAAACAGAAAGAACTTCTCCGTCCGGAATCTTTGCATTTTTGAACTCTTTTTGATACATATCTCCGGATTTAACCCCTATAACAGCGTTTAATCCTCCGGAATACATATTGGAGGTAGAGACATTTCCGTTCCCCTTTACCGCAGTGATGGTGTACGTTCCTGCGGGGAAATCTATGCCGGAAGTATAATGGCCACTGCTTAATTCCGCACTGTACGGTTTTAATGCCGTTACCGCGGACGATACAGGAGCTGCGGAGGGCTGTTTGGCTTGAGATGCCGGAGCGGCTGATACGATTGAAACCGCTGATGATATCGGTGCTGTGCTGGATTGAGCCGATGCCGCCGGAGGTATATTACCAGAGGTACTCCCTGCAATGACTGTAAACAGGATCATTGCAACGAGATACAAGGAAGCAGGGCCACGGGTCTTTTTCTTTCCCCAAAACACTACAAGTGACGGCTTAATCATGCCGACAATAAAAGCTATAAATGCAGCAAATGCCAAAAAGCCGAAAAATCCACTCATGTCAAACTGCCTCTTTTCAAATTGTAAGTTAAATCTAAATTTTCCCTTTTTACAGTTTGATTATACCAACCTCTTCCGCTTTTTCGGTACTTCTAAAAATTCATTCCATTCTTCTTCGCCTGTATGGAGGTCACTTACGGTACGCAATGCTGTACAACCCCGTCTTTTTGCTTCCACAAACCATCTGCTTTCTGCCCATTTAGTGCACATTTAGTCCTCTTAAAAGTGTCCAAAACAGTATGAATGAGTACGGCACAGGCTAACCCAAGAAATAAGAAAAGCCGCATTGTCACTGACTTTTCAGTAACAATGCGGCCTTTTAGTTGGTGCGCGAGACGAGACTTGAACTCGTACGTCATACAACACACGCCCCTCAAACGTGCCTGTCTGCCAATTCCAGCACTCGCGCGACTCAGCAAGAAGTATTATATCATTATAACGACGTTTTTGTCAACCCATACTAACAAATTATTTAAAAAGTTTGTCGAGGAGCTGCCGGAACTCCTCATAGCTCATGATTCCGTTCAGGACGCCGACCAGTGAATTGGCCGCCAGATGCTCCGGCAAAGACAGCTCCTTTAATAACTTCTGCCGCTTCTGCGTGCTGTTTTCACCGCCGGAAAGCCCGGCAAGATACAAGTCCGTTTTCGTGATTTTTCGCCCGGCAGGAGCCTCTTCGCCGCCGCAGACAACGCCGGCCCGGTTCAGCGCTTCCACAATTGTTTTTACCGGCACGCCTTCCACCCCGAGCTTGCCCTCTTTGGAAGGCTTCTGCTTACGCCGTTCCTTGCCCAGAATATCCGGGATATACGCGTGCTTGATCTTCTCCGGCGCAATGGAACCCGTAAGATAATTGCGGATCAGAAAGCCTGCCCCGTCGCTGTCGGTCAGAATTAATATTCCGCGGGTATCCGCAAGACGGCGGATGAAATCCATCTGTTCCTTATCTCCGAATATCCGAAAGCCGCGGGTTTCTATAATCAAGCCGTCAATCACGGACGAAAGCTTTATTTTATCGTACTTGCCTTCTACAATAATGGCCTCTTTTACCTTAATCAAGCGGTTCGCTCCTTTTCTGCGATCAATAATAGCTGTGCAATCAGTTTTTCCATCGTCACGCGCCGGTCGCCGCGGGCACTTTTCAGGGCGGTGTCTGCGGAAAGCAGCGTCTGCAGGCTTTCGCGCAGCATGGCGGTCGTGAGCCGTTTGGAATCGTGCTCGGCGTTTGTAAGCCGGAATTCCTTGCGGGCGTAATCAAAGTATTTTGCGGGCTCCAGAACACCGTATCCGCCCTGTATCGACGTGCGTACACGGTACATGTCGAGATAGGCGGAGGAAAGCACCGCCAGTACGGAAACCGGCTCCTCGTTCTGGTAGAAAAGAAGGTCCAGTATTCCGTAGGCCTTGTCATACTGTCCGGCTAAAATCGCCTTGGAAAGGTCGTAAACCCGCGCTTCCAAATTCTTTGTCACAAGCCGGTCAATGATCTGCGGCGTAATCTCCCCTTCCCCCACATAGGAACAAAGCTTTTCCAGTTCATTGTAAAGCGTTTGAAGATCGTTTCCGCTGTACGTGATAACGCGTCCGGCGTCCGTGCGGGAAAGCGCGCAGCCTTTTTTGGCCGCACCGGCACACAGCAGCTTTTCAAGGTCGGCATTCGTGCGCTTTTTCAGCTGAATGCTGTTTCCCTTCTGCTCGGCCAAAGTGATAAACTTCTTCCATTTTTTATCCGTTTTATAATCGATCGTTACAGAGGGAAGGTAAATCACAAGCACGGTGGTATCCGGAACATTGGAAACGAGTTCGATGAGCTTGTCGAACTCCTGCGCGCGCAGGCTTTCCGCGTCCAGGTCTGAAACCGCCACGCATTTGCGTTCCGCCATAAACGGGAGCGCTTCCACCGCGGACGCAATTTCATCCACGGAAGCCGTGCCGCCCTCAAAGCGCTGGAAGTTGAAATCCTCAAAGGCGGTTCCCTTTGCCTTGTCCATCAGCTTATGGGCGTAATAGCCGACAAGATATTTTTCTTCTCCGTGCAGGAAATACAGGCTGGAAAATGCAGATTTTTCGATCTGCTTTTTTAAATCCGCCTCGGTAATCTCAGGCATGCCTATTCCCTCCTTATTTTGATTGTCCGGCTGCCGCTCAGCTCCAGAACCACGCTGCCCCTGCCGCCCGTCACAATCGGGCGGAGGCTTTTTGCCTTGGCGGCGGCTTTGCCGAGGTCTTCCTCATCCATGGAAAGCACGGTAAAATACGGTTCCGGTAAAGTGAAGTTTTCCGGCACTTTATCCAGAACCAGAATATCTGAGCAACGCCATTCCGTAGGCACGGCGGCATAATCCGCTCCGCCGGGAAAGAGCAGCACCGAAACGCCGTCCGCCGTGATGCGCGCCGCGGCGGCTTTGCCGCAATTCCGCACCGAAATTTCCTCGCTCCCCCAAAGCCGCGACTGCGCGGCTTCCCGGTAGCCGGTCACTTTTCCGGCTTTGGGAAGCGCCTGCCGCATGAAGCCGTCGATACAGTCATCCTCCCGCATCAGCAGCTGCCGGGGCTGGAACGCTTTCATTAACTCCGCACAGTTTTTCAGTTCTTCTGCGTCCTGCGTAAGCGGCTGCAGAAAGTCCAGCCGGGAAATGCCCTGACTGCGCAGGTAGCTGCTTACCGTATTGGACGAGAACCCTCCGCAGCCCACCACCGCCGCGTGGCCGTTGCGCGTGATCGCCACGGCCTGAGCACTCCCGGCATCCAGAACGGCAATACGGGTAACATTGTAAACGGAAATTTGGTAGGAAAACATTCCTGTAAGGAGCAGAATCACAGACAGCCACGCGGCGGCTCTAAAAATGCGCTTGGATTTATGGACAAAATATGCCGCCGCGAACAGCAGAATACTGCCGGAAAGCCAGATCAGCACATAGCCGTAAGAGCCCGGAATGCTTGCGTAGGGAATCTGCGCGAGCCAATGGGCGCAGGCCTGCATATATTTTGCAAGCAGCCCGGAAACCAGCGCAAACGGCATTGCGAGGTATGACTGCGGAGCAATGAGGTTCAGCACCGCGGCAACCGAGGCAAATTCCATCAGCAGAGTGGACGCCACAAGCAAAAGCAGGTTGGAAAGCGGCGCAATCAGCGAAACGCTGCCGAAAAATAAAATGACAATCGGCAGGGTGAATATGGTGGCTCCGGCGGTCGTGGCGACCGTTTCATTCACAGAGCGTGCCAGCAGCCGCAGATACTTCAGGCCGGCGGTAAAGCCGCGCAGCCGCAGAATCGACGTACATTTCTGCCTGCCGCATTGGCCGCACCTGTAAATTTCAGTCAGATACAGAAAGGATGCCCCGCCGTTTGTGCCGCTTGCTCCTCTGACCTGCACGGCTCGTTGCAAGGTTCCCATTTGGCTGCAGCCGATATATTTTATTTTATCATATTTATCGTTTAAATAACAGGATACCTTTCCGGAAAACAGAATCAGCCCCAGTGTGGCGAAAAAGGACAGCAGAAGCCCCACATCTGCCGCGGCGTAAGGATTGGAAAGTCCGATGAGCAGCACCGAAGCGCCGAGCGAATTCATCGCGTCCGGCCGGCGCGACAGGACAATGCCGAACAGGTAAAGCAGGCACATCACCCCGCTGCGCGTTACGGTAGGCACAAAGCAGGTGACGGCCATAAACCCCAGCACGCCCGCTGCGGCGATCAGCGCCGCAGGGTTTTTCGGCACCCGGAAAAACAGCAGAAGCATCAGCAAAAGCTGTGCCATCGTCGTCATATGCAGCCCGGACACCGAAAGGATATGTGAAATCCCGATGGTTCGGAAATCCGAGGCGACTCCCGGCGAAAGGCTCGTCTGGTCGCCGAAAAGCACCCCGTTTATAAGCCTTGCCTCCTGCGGCGGCAGCATGGAGCGCACGGATCTCAAGAGCGCGGAACGCAGCTTCAAGGCGTAATAATACGGAGGCTTCCATACGGGAGGCGTGACCTGCACGTTTTCGTATTCGTACAGATAAGCAAACAGCATGATTCCCTTTGACGCGTAATACGAGCGGGAGGAATAACCCTCCCCGCCGTTCGGCAGAAACAGATGCACCCTGCCCCGGATACGGGAATACGGCCCCGCGTTCAGCGTACCCTGCGAGGACAGGCGCAGCTTGAGATTTGGCGGTACACCCGGGAGTGAGCAGCTCTGAACCTCAACCACGTAATAAGACCGGTTATAAGCCTGATACGGAAGCTCGCAGACAACGCCGTCGATCACTGCATCTTTCCCGTCAAGCGCCAGAGAAGGCTCCGTTTTTGTCTGATATCCGGCAAAGAAGCTGCCGAATGCGAGTGACATGGTTAGCAAAGCCACCGGGAACACACCGGCCGCGCGGGTTTTCGGCCGGAAAAGCGAAACCGTAAACCCCAGCAGACAGCAGCAGGCCAAAATCAGCGACATCTGCGCGCCGAAAAAAACGGCGGCCGCCTGAGTCAGCAGATAGCAAAATCCTACCAACGCAAGCGGCCGCTTCATATAAATTCCTCCGGAATACCGATTTACTTAATGCTTTCTGAACAAAAGAAAACTATCCGCACTTTTCGCTCCGCTGGGGCGAAGGGTTTAGAGCGTTTGTTCAGCAAAATTACTTAAAGAACAACGGCAGCGGGTCAAGATAAATGATATCATCCCGGTCTTTTGCGTCGCCTTCCGCAAGCACGCAGGCGCGCCCGACAATATTGCCGCCGAACTGCTTTACAAGGCTCTCCATCGCGGCCAAAGACTCGCCGGTGCTGATTACGTCGTCCACAATCAGAACGCGTTTGCCGTTCAGGCCCTTGTAGTCGTCTTCAGCAAGATAAAGCTTCTGTACATGGTCGGTCGTAATTGACTTCACTTCCACATGAATCGGATTGCGCATATAAGCCTTTATGCTCTTGCGGGCCACGATGTATCTGCGGCAGCCCTGACGCGCCATCTCATAGCAGAGCGGAATACCCTTTGTTTCGGCGGTAACAACCACATCGTGCTCTGGGCATTTTGCCAGCAGAGCCGCGGCTGTTTTCTCTGTGATCTCCACATCGCCCAGCATCACGAAGCCCGCGATATCAAGCGTATCGCTGATCGGGCAAATCGGCAGCTCCCGTTTGCAGCCGGCGATTGTCATTTTATAATATTCTCCCATAAATAGATCGACCTTTCAAATTCAATTCAATCGTACAGGGCACAGAATCAGCCCGGAGGCCACTTCATGGAACGCCCGCCGAGAAGATGGAAATGCAGATGCGGTACGCTCTGCCCGCCGTCTTTGCCGACGTTGCTGACCACACGGAAGCCGTCCGTCAGATTATTCTCTTTTGCCAGCTTTGCCGCAACCTCAAAAATATGGGCAACCACCGCGCTGTTTTGCGGGGTAATCTCCTCTGCAGATTGAATGTGTTCTTTCGGAATAATAAGAATATGCACAGGCGCCTGCGGATCCAAATCATAAAACGCCAGAACCCGTTCGTCTTCATAAGCCTTTTTGCTCGGAATCTCTCCGTTTGCAATCTTGCAAAATACACAGTCCACGCTGATCCCTCCTTTGCAAACAAACCTATTATAGTATTATTTTATCATATTCGCAACAACTTTTTCAACCGCGGCAAGGGCTTCCTCGAGCTTATCAATGTCCTTTGCTCCGGCCATCGCGCTGTCCGGTTTGCCGCCGCCGTTTCCGCCCGCAATCTGCGCAACCTGGCGCACGATCTGACCGGCGTTTACACCCTTCTGCAGGGCGTCCTTTGCCACACACGCGGCGATATTCGCCTTGCCCTCACGGATTCCGGCCAATACCGCAACCATATTCGGCGCGTGGTCGCGGATCTTGTCGCACATGGCGCGCAGCGCGTTCGGCTCGGTACCGGAGAACACGCCGGTAATGATCTTCACGCCGTTTACTTCCTTAGCACCCGCAAAAAGCCCGTCAATCTGCAGGGCGGCAAGCTTGGAGTTGAGCGATTCTATGGTACGGTCCTTCTCCTTGAGCTCGGAGGAAAGCTGGGCGGTCTTCTGCAC
>JAEWUH010000233.1 GCA_023397245.1 Bacillota bacterium
CATCCGTTGTATTATAGTTATAATATAATGCTTATTTTATAGAAATACTTGCGATAAACAGGCATATAATTGCAATATTTTGATAGGATGGGATATTTTATGCAGGATCGGGCGCTGAAAGAAAACCGGCGGCACGGGAGCATTTTACTGCCGATCAGCAATTATAAAATTGAGATTAAAAATAACAAAATGCTTCTGGACTGCCACTGGCATGAGGAACTGGAGCTTTTTAAAGCGACAGCGGGCCGTTTCCGCTTCCAGATTGCTTCCCGGTATTATGACGTAAGCGCGGGGGACCTGCTGTTCGTCAACCGCGGAGAACTGCATTCCGCGATGGCGGAGCAGAACGGGGATTTTTCCTTTCAGGCCGTTGTATTCTCGCCCGATATGCTGAAAGGCCCCTCGGAGGATAAAATCCAGCTGGAATATCTGACCCCGCTTTTAAGCGGCAGGTTCTCGGTACAGCGGCAGTTCCGGCAGGAAACGCAGGAGGAGCGGAACCTGCAGGACTGTTTTGACCGGATTTATGCTCTGCTGGAGGAAAAACCCGCCGCTTATGAAATTCTGCTGAAAGCGTATCTCTATTTCCTGCTGAACGGACTGATCCGGACGGGAAACGCGTGCGCCGAAGCCTCCGTGCGGGAAACGGCGGCGGCGGAAAACATAAAAAAAGCGATCGGTTTTATGCAGGAAAACTACCGGGATCCCATAACGGTTGAAATGCTGGCCCGGCTCTGCAGCGTAAGCCCCGGGCATTTCTGCCGCACCTTCAAAAAGTTCACCATGAAAACGCCGGTGGAATACCTTAACTGCTGCCGGCTTTCCAAGGCGGCGGAAATGCTGGAAACCACCGACCGCAAAATTCTGGATATCGCGCTGGACTGCGGCTTTAACAGCCTCAGCTATTTTATCAATGTGTTCCGTGAAGCCATGGGCTGCGCGCCCTCGCAGTACCGAAAAAGGCAATAAAAAAGGCCTTCCTGAAAAGGAAGGCTCTTTGTCTTAATGGCCGATTTTAATGTCTCGGGTGGGCGCGAACCTCAAGAACCGCCTGAATCATAGCGGTGATAACCGCCGCGTTGGTCTGGGGGTCGATATCCGGCACGGACTGGCCGTGCGGCAGAACCATATACTTTGGAGAAAGCTTATTCAGCGCGATGGCCACAATGTCTTTTTTGCACCGGTCACATTTGCAGCATTTGAACTTGGCAAGAACGCCATCCAGCTTTTCCAGCACAACCGATTCCATTGCGTTCACCAGCTCGGTGGACTGAGTATCCATAAACGGAACCTCCACGTCGCGGCGTGCGGCGGGGCGGCGCTGGGTAAACGGTTCTTCCGCTTCCGGGCGTAAATTGGGCGCATAGGAAGTCTGTTCCGCAGCATCCTCCGACGTTTTTGCCGTCTTGGGGCCGGAAGGCATCAGCTTTTTATACATCAGTTCCTTGTCGATTTCTTTTTTCGTCCTCGCCATTCTTTATACCCCCTTTGACAGCAGCTCTTCGGTAAACGCGACATAATCCTTCGCAATGCTGCTGCTCGGCGCATAGTCCAGCAAGTTATCCTGTACGGACTGGGCTTCACTGGCTACAACGCTGTTGCGGATGTTGCTTTCAAATACGGGTATATGCAAATCCTGCGCAATCAATTCGGCCGTACCGCGGATTTCGCGGCCCAGATGAGTGCGCGGATTATATTTGGTGAGCAGAATGCCCGCGATGGAAAGACCGGCGTTGCAGTATTTTTTGACCCGCTCCACCGTCTCATAAAGCTGCGCGATTCCCTGCAGGCTGAAAATATCGGAAAGCATGGGCACAATGATATAATCGGACGCCGTAAACGCGTTGATGGTCAGAATTCCGAGTGCGGGCGGAGTATCGAGCAGAATGTAATCATACAGATCCTGAATCGGCTTTATGGACTCCTTGAGCAGGAATTCCCTGCCGGTATTTGTGAACTCCAGTTCAATTCCGCTGAGCAGGATACTGGACGGGATGAGGTCGGCGGTATCTGTCTTCTGAATTGCGAACTGGGTTTTTACGTCGCCCTTCAGCACGTCATAAATCGTCGCGCTGGTATCGACTTCGGCGCCGATGCTGAAGCCGAGATTGCCCTGCGGGTCCAGATCGATGACCAGCACACGGAATCCCTTTTTCTTAAGCCCCGCCGCCAAATTGCAGGTTGTTGTTGTTTTTCCCACGCCGCCCTTTTGGTTGGAAACAGAAATAACCTTGCTCATTCTCACGACCATGCCCTTTCTGACTTCAGACTGGGACAGCCGGGCTTGCCGGATGTCCCGCAGGTAATATAGAATATTATACTATTCCAATCTTAGTTTGACAATATTTTTGCTTTTCTTTCGTTTTTATTCTATCGTTATTATAATTGGGCGTTTCCCTGTTTACTGCGGTTTTTGGCCAAAAATACCGGGAATTACCTTCGTCTGGCAAATTTTCCCCCGCCTTAACGTTATCTGCCGCCCGTGGATCAGAAAGGTGCCGTTCTCCTCATAACGAATTCCGGGTACTTTAACATACCATTTCCAGCCGCGCCCGTTCAGTTTTGTCTTTTTCACGCCGGAGCGGTTGCCCTGCGCTTCAATCACCTCACCGCTGCCGACATAAACGCCGATATGCCCGTTCATCTGCACCGCAAGTCCGGGGATATCCGGCATGGCCGCGATTGGCCCATACCCGGAAGCCTGCGCGAGCAGGCCGTTGGCGGTACAGTCCGGCATGGCGTTGTTATGCTTTGCGGATATTTCGCCCGTCCTTTCGTCGATCCATGAATAGGCCTTGATCAGACCGATGCAGTCGAAAGCGGGCCTGCCCCCGTATCGTGCATAAATCCAACCGAGTTCGGAGCCGGAAAGTCCGGCTCTCTGATTTCCGGCAAACCGGCTTGCCTGCCGGTGCAGGAATTCCGGCGTTACCCTCTGCCCCGCCGCGCCGAATACGTAGGCGGATCGGCAGTCCAGTGCGTTCCACGCAAAATTGGCAAGCCCGATATTCGTCTTGACTCCGCTGTGCGGATTAAGATTCCGTGTCAATTCCCGGTTATCGGTCGTTCCGGAATTCCTTTGAATAAAAAGAATGCAGCACAGCGCTGCGGCCATAAAAATCAGCAGCCAAAAGACGCCGGAATTTTTCCGCTTTCTTTTGGCGCCGCACGTCCGTAATACAGCGATTTTCATTTCCCCACCCGCTTTCCCGGTTTTCCTGTTCAACCGGATCCCGTCATAAGCTATACGCGCCGGACGGCTTGATTAGAATGTAAAGAAATAAAAATACCGCCGGTTTCCCGGCGGTCAGGCTGCATGGATCGTGCTGGAATTTTAATCTCTTTCTGCGCATCTCCCTTTGGCAAGGGAGGCAGGAAAAGGCGCGGCTTACCCCGCCTTCTTTGGCGGAACATGATTGCTGACAGGCAAATCTCAAAGCGACAGGGATGCCGAACATCTCAGACGGCATATTATGGACTTATGTATTTTGAGCGGCAGCTTGATAAGCTGCTGCGGCGGTTTTTGCGCCGCGGCCCAGAATTTCGTTTGCCGCAAAGGTAAGGGAAAACAGGAGAATCAGGATCGGAAACAGCAGCTCCAGCCCGAAACGGGAAAGCAGCATGCCGGTTCCCGACGATATGATCGAACCTCCAAGGCAGGCCGCGCCCACCTGGTAGCCGATCAGCCGGTCGCTCACCTGCTTTTTAAAGCGGATCGGCGTTTCGTACATCAGGCACGGGAACACCGAAGCAAGCCCCAGACCGACCATGGCAACGCCGATCAGCTCGCCCGCGTCGTTTTTTACGGTCAGCAGGCAGATCAGCCCGGCAAGCGCCAACGCCATGTCCAAACGGATCATGCGCGTATTCCCCACCTTATTGACAATAAATCCGGAGAGAAAACGTCCGAACATGATGGTTGCGTAAAACAGGGAGGAAGCAATCCCCGCAAGATAGACCGGCATATGGCGGGATTCAATCAGTACGCTGTTCATCCACGCACCCACGGAAAATTCCAGCCCGGAATACAGAAAAAACAGGAACATCGCAAGCATCTGGGCGCCCCTTGAGCTCAGCCCGATTTCGGCATTCTGCAGATGAGTCTGCTCGACTGCCCCGATCTGGGATTTCTGCGTATCCCACAGGCCTTTCGCCACACTGAAAAAGAGTATGGCGGCAATGGTAAGCTGAATCAGCGAAACCGTACGGTAGCCCAGCCTCCACTGGTTTCCCTGCATCAGGGCCCTCGTCATAATCAGCGGCCCCACGGAAGCGCCCACGCCCCAGAAGCAGTGGAGCCAGTTCATATGGCGCGAGGTATAGTGTTCGGCAACATACAGGTTCAATCCCGAATCTACGGCGCCCTGCCCCAGTCCGAGCGGCACGGTGAAGAGAAGAATCCAGAGAAAATTCCCGGAAAAGGAGTAGCCGAGCAGGGCGGAACCGGTCAAAAACGCGCTGAAAAATGTCACGCGGCCGGTGCCGAACCTTGCGATGATATGGCCGCTTGAAAAGCTTGAGATTGCGGACATGCAGAGCAGCAGCGTTGTGATGATGCCGAGATTCCCCAAAGGCAGGCCGAAGGCGCTCCGCACAGCCGGCCAGGACACCCCGGTGATTCCGTCCGGGAATCCCAGACTGATAAATGCAAGGAAAATAATGACGATAAGGATCCTGTTCTTTTCCGGTTTTTTCAATATAATCCTCCTTACTGGAAAACGCTTTTGTTGAATACTTTTAAAAGTTTATAATATAACTATATCCTTCCACTTTTCATTTGTCAACTGAAAATTCATAGTTTTGTCCGCACTTTTCCCTTTTGTAAGGATACCAGCATGGAAAGCAGTGCCACGCCCGCCGCGGTGAGAAACGTGAAGTGAAGTGCGTAAAGAAAAGAGGCCTGCTGCAGCTCTGCGGCCTTGAACCCCTGCGCGCCGTAAAGGAGGCCCGCCCGGTTAAAATTCAGGGAAAACAAAGCGCCGGAAACCGCAACGCCCAGAACCATGCCGGTGTTGCGCATCGTCGCCAGCACCCCCGACGCCGTACCCCGGTACTCTGCGGGCACGCTGCCCATAACCGCGCTGTTGTTGGGCGTCTGGAACATCCCGGAGCCCAGCCCGGCCAGCGCCATTGCGGTTACAATATACCAGACCGGCGTATCGGCTTTCAGGTAACTGAGCATCACCAGACCGCCGGCCATAACCGCCATGCCCCCGGAGCACAGGTACCTGCTGTCATAACGGTCGGCTGCATACCCGCTGAACGGGGCAATCAGCAGGGTCGCCAGCGGCATCGGCATATACAGTATTCCCGCCGTTGCCGGGGAGAACTCCCGCAGCTTTTCAAGATAAAACGGTGCGAGGAATATCATCATATTCTGTGCCATAAAATTAAGTACGGCGGCAAAATTTCCGGCGGCAAACACCCGGCTTTTGAAAAGCGCAATGTTCAGAATCGGCTCCTCCAACTTCTTTTCATAGAGAACAAAGCTCACCCCGGCCAGTATTCCGGCGGCAAGCATTCCGTAAAAAAGAACCGGGTTCAGGTTTTCCTTTCCCAGCAGGTCAAGAGGTGTAAGGACCAGGATCAGGGCGGCAAAGATCAGCACACTGCCGAGAATGTCAAACCGGCCGGAGCCCTTTTTGTCATCCTTTGGAATATTTCTCGCCGCTAAAAAAGTGCCGGCCAGACCGATGGGCACATTGATGAAAAAAATGCTCTGCCAGCCCGCCAGCCCGGCGAGAATCCCGCCCAGAACCGGCCCGCTGCAAAGCGCCACCGCCACCGCCACGGCCGTTACGCTGAGCGCTTTGCCCCGCGCGTTTTCCGGGACGGCGTCGGTAATAATGGCGGGGCCGGCGGAAAAAATCATTCCCGCGCCCAGCGCCTGCAATGCCCGGAAAGCGATCAGCATCAGAATGCTGGCGGAAAGGCCGCACAGCAGGGAACCCGCGGTAAAAACGGCAAAACCGGTTACATAGATCCTTCTGTGGCCGTATAAATCGGACAGTCGGCCGAAGGTGAGAAGCAGGCTGCTGATCACCAGAAGATAAGCGACGACGACCCATCCCGCCGCGGAAAGCGGCACGCCGTAGCTTGTCTGGATGACCGGAAGCACAACATTGACCACGCTTGAGTCAAGCGCGGACATAAAGGTTCCCACCGCAACGGTCAGCACCGTTGCCCGCGTTCTGTTTTGTTTTTGCATTGTGCTATCACTTTCCCTAAATATTTAATATTATTATAGCCAGCCGCGGCGGTTATAATCGGGATGAGCGGCTTGAGAAGAAGTCCGTTTAATCTTTCTTATCAAATTTAAATATGGACATTTGTTGCATTGCTTTGCCTGCTTTCTGCAAGAGCGCTAAATTAATATAAATAAGCTTATTCTCAACTGCACTTTTACTTTTGCCCTTGTTTTTGTAAAAATATTAATTTTATTTCATTTATTTTCCAAACAGCATAAAAACGCAAAAGATGGAATTGGAGGATTGTTCAATTATGAGACGGTGATTTTGTACATTTTCGGCAAAACGATGAATTTTAACAGACTGTGAACAACAGGGATTGACTTTTCATGCATTTCGTGTATGATGATTTTAAAGGAACGGATAGAATCCGGGCAAATGAAATCTCCTGATTTCTATTTCAAATTGTTTCTTGTAAAGGGGGACTGAGGTTATAAAAAAAGTCGAAATGGTTATCCGGCCGGAGAAGCTTGAAGAAGTGAAGGAAATCCTGAACGAACTTGAGATTTACGGTATGACGGTGAGTATGGTTTCGGGCTGCGGGCACCAAAAAGGCAGAAAAAGCATGTACCGCGGAACCGAATGCGAGATTAACCTCCTTCCCAAAGTCAAAATTGAGACGGTGGTTCACGACGCAGTCATCTCCGACTTAATCGCCAGGATTACCGAACGGATCAAGACCGGCGAGGTCGGCGACGGAAAGATTTTCGTCTTTGATGTTGAACAGGCTGTGAGAATCCGCACAGGAGAGAGTGGTGACAATGCGATCTAAAAGCAATGTGCCAGTTGAGTTCAAAAAGAAAATTGTGATTTTTATTCTGTTTGTTTTTGCCGCCGCAATTTGTGTTTCCGGCGCTGCGCTTGCAGCATACAGCTTCCTGAACAACGTGAGTTTTCAGGTGCTCGGTTCGCAGATTCCCGGAGTTATTTTTGGAGTTGTCATTCTGTTTTTAGGGGCTCGTTACTTAATGTCCCTGATGAAGCTGAAAGAGGAAGTTTTTAAACCCATATCCCGGTTTTCCTGGGATAACTTCAAAAAAGCAAAAAACAAGTAACGATATATGAGAAGGCAAAGGCGCCGGAGTCAGTCAAAAGACTGTTCCGCGCCTTTTTTGTTTCTCATACTGTTATCCCATTAAAAGGGAGACGAGATTTGCGAGGGAATTTTTCGTCCGGCAAGGACAAGGAGGAAAGCGGGCTGGCGCCCGCCGACGACGAGGACGCCGCTGGGCGGAAAATTAACCGCAAAGATGTCTATCTTTTAGTGAGATAGCAGTATCACACCTTCGGCGTTTAAAAATCATAATATGATATTGAATGAACGGGCAAAGGTGCCGGTTCCGATGAATTTCGGAACCGGCATTTCATTTTATAACAACAATCTGAATAGGAGATGGAAACAGTGAAAAAAATCGAAATGATCATCCGGCCGGAAAAGCTTGAAGATGTGAAGGAAATCCTGAATCAGTTGGATATTCACGGCATGACCACCACCATGGTTTCCGGATGCGGAAACCAGAAGGGCCGCAAGAAGGTCTACCGGGGTACCGAATTCAGTATAAACCTTCTTCCCAAAATCAAGGTGGAAACCGTTGTCCTTGACGAAACGGTGGCTCCCCTCATTGCAAAGATCACCGAAACCATTAAAACCGGCGAGGTCGGCGACGGCAAAATCTTTGTTTACAATGTGGAACAAGCGGTCAAAATCCGTACCGGCGAAAGCGGCGAAAGCGCGCTGTAATCCGCATGAGGCTTACGTTTCTATAAAAACATTAAGTTAGGGGATATTGATATGAAAAAATTATGGAAGATACTCGGCTTAGCTTCCCTCATCGTAATCGCTACGATGCTGCTGTCCACTTCGGTATTTGCGGCAAGCACCGGCGCCGATCCGACCGGCGCTTCCTACGCGGTGGCAACCGGCTCCGAAACCGTAAAGGACGTTGCGGTCGCGGCAAACAAAGCGCAGCTCAGCGCAAACTATGTATGGGTTATGATTACCGGATTCATGGTTTTCTTTTTCCAGTGCGGCTTTGCGATGGTTGAAACCGGCTTCTGCCGCGGAAAGAACGCCGCGCACACCATGACCATGAACTTCATGGTATTCCTCGTCGGCGCAGTCGGTTATTTTCTCATGGGCTTTGCCCTCCAGTTCGGCGGTTCCGGCGGCGCGGCAGGTCTTGGAACCGGCGGTTCGGTTCTGAACGGCATGCTTTCCATACCGGGGCTCGGCGGAATTATGGGTTATAAAGGCTTCTTCTTACAGTCCGGCGGTACCTATGACGCCGGCATCTACGCGCTCTTCTTCTTCCAGATGGTGTTCATGGATACAACCGTTACCATTCCGACCGGCGCTATGGCAGAGCGTGTAAAGTATTCCGCGGTTGTTATTTCCTCGTTCTTCGTATCGATGATTTATTATCCGCTGTTCGGCAACTGGATGTGGGGCGGCGGCTGGCTCTCCACCATGGGTAAAAACTTCGGCCTCGGCCACGGCGGCGTTGACTTTGCGGGTTCCGCGGTTGTTCACTGCATGGGCGGTATGATGGCTCTTGCCGGAGCGATCGTGCTCGGGCCGAGAATCGGCAAATTCAAGAAAGACGGCACCGCAAGAGCTTTCCCCGGCCATGACATCCCGATGGCCATCATCGGCACAATCGTCCTGTTCTTCTGCTGGTTCTCCTTTAACGCAGGCTCCACCCTCAACGCGGGTGACTTCCGTCTTGCCGTTGTTGCCACAAACACCATGATTGCCGGTGCAATCGGCGGTCTGGTTGCCATGTTCTATATGTGGATCAAATACGGCAAACCGGATCCTTCCATGACCGCGAACGGCGCTCTTGCCGGATTGGTCGCAATTACCGCTCCCTGCGCGTTTGTAAACGGCATTATGTCCTTTATTATCGGTGCGATTGCCGGTATCCTTGTCTGCGTGGCTGTTCCGTTTGTTGAGAACAAACTCAAGCTTGACGACCCGGTCGGCGCAATCTCGGTTCACTGCGTAAACGGTCTCTGGGGCGTAATCGCAACCGGCCTGTTCGCGGACGGTTCCTACGGCGACGGTATCAACGGTATTTCCGGCAACGTAAAAGGTCTTTTCTACGGCGACGCCGGACAGTTCGCCGCTCAGATGATCGTTGTTGCGGTTCTGATTGTATGGGGCTTCGGCGTTTCCTACATCTGGTTCAAGTTTCTCAACAAGGTTTGGGGTCTCAGAGTAAAGCCGGAAGTTGAAATCGAAGGGCTTGATATGGAAGAAATGGGCGCTCTTGCCTATCCGGACTTCGTGATTCAGCAGTCCGAACTCGACATGGTTTCTCCCGACCCGGTCATTATCAAGAAGTACGTAAAGTAATCTGCAGCATTCCGAACGCAAATCAATATACTTCGTTTTGAAGAGATGGAAACCGCTTTGGCCGCCGGCCGGAGCGGTTTTTTCGCATAAAAATGCCTCCGGCAAAAACCGGAGGCATTGTGATCTGTATAACGATGCGTGATTGATCAGAAAGTGACGTCCTCGCCGTAATAAGCGCAGGTAAGAACCTTGAGCATATTCTCTTCGTCGGTCTTTCTCGGATTGGAGCCTGTGCAGGGATCGCCGACCGCGTTTTTGGCAATGTCGCTGCAGTGCGCCTTAAAGTCTTCCTCGCTGACGCCGTTGTCCTTGTAGCTCTGCTGGATATCCAGCTTCTTATTGAGGGCGCGGACCGCATCCACAAGGGAGTTCACGAGCTGCTTGTCGGTATTTCCCGGCAGGCCCATGGCTCTTGCGATCTGGGCATAACGCTCCATGCATACTCTGGAGTTGTACTGGATTACATTCGGGAGCAGAATCGCGTTGCAGCAGCCGTGCGGGATATGGAACACCGCGCCGGTCTTGTGAGCAAGGCTGTGCGCAATTCCGAGCAGCGCGTTGGAGAAGGCCATGCCGGCAAGGCACTGGGCAACATGCATTTTGCCGCGGGCTTCCACGTCGCCGTTATAAGAATCCACAATAGAGTCGTAAATATCGGAGATCGCCTTTAACGCAAGCGCGTCGGAGAAATCGGAACGGGCGGAGGCAACATACGCTTCAATCGCGTGGGTCAGGGCGTCCATGCCGGTATGGGCGGTAAGCATTTTGGGCATGGTAAGCGGAATATCCGTATCCAGAACCGCAATGTCCGGGGTGATCTCAAAGTCTGCAAGAGGGTACTTTATGTTGGTGGAATAATCGGTAATAACGGAAAAAGCCGTTACTTCGGAGGCGGTGCCGCTGGTGGAAGGAATCGCCGCGAAGATTGCTTTTGTTCTGAGCTTCGGCATGGTAAACGGATTCTTGATATCGTCAAAGGTTTTTTCCGGATACTCGTAGAATACCCACATTGCCTTGGCCGCGTCCATTGGGGAGCCGCCGCCGATGGCAACGATCACATCCGGCTGGAATTCACGCATTGCCTTCGCGCCGTCATAAACCCGTTCGATGGACGGATCCGGCTCAACGCCGTCATAAATCCTGGTCTCAAGGCCGGTCTCCTTCAATACGTCGTCAAGCTTCTTCAAAAATCCGGTCTTTCTCATGGACTGGCCGCCGGTAACGATAAAGGCTTTTTTATAGCCTTTCAAATTTTTCAGCTCGCTGATCGCATTCGGTCCGTAATAAATATCTCTCGGTAAAGTAAAACGTGCCATTCTGGTTCCTCCAAATTATAAGATTTGATTGTTAATTTTATAACAATCATTTGATATTTATTATACTAACACTTTCCATTCTCTTTTGAAGTCTCTATAAGAATGATTGTATTATTTTTAACAATTATTTTTTCATTATACACAAGGGGGATTTTTATTTGAAAATATATGATTTGTCAATGTGTCCAAATTTCCGGCTGTGCGGGCAAATCCCTGCTTTTACACTGCATACTTTACAACGCTTTTTCGGAATATCTTTATATATTGATAAAAAAACACTCCGAACGCTTGCCGTTTCGGAGTGTTTTAACAATATCCTTTATGTGGGCTATTCAGCGGGCTGCAATACCATTTCAGCGCATTTTATTCCGTCCACCGCGGCGGATATAATTCCGCCCGCGTAGCCGGAGCCCTCCCCGCAGGGATAAAGCCCGGAAACCGAAGGGGATTCCAGCCTTTCCCCGCGCAGAATACGTACCGGGGACGAGCTGCGGCTTTCCACCGCCGTCAATACCGCGTCCGGGCAGGAAAAGCCGCGCAGCCGGCTGTTCATCAGAAGGATGCCCTGCCGCATGGAGTCTGTGATAAATTCCGGGAGACAGTCGTCCAGGCTGCAGGGCGTAACGCCGGGCCGGTAAGTCGGCTCCACCCCGCCGAGCGATTTGGAAGCGCGGCGCTGCAGGAAATCCTCCACGCGCTGCACCGGCGCGCGGTAATCACCCCCGCCGAGCCGGAATGCCTTTTCCTCCAGCCTGCGCTGAAATTCCACGCCCGCCAGCGGATGGTCGCTGCCGTAATCCTTCGGTTCTACCCCTACAAGCAGGGCAGAATTTGCGTTACCGCCGTCGCGTGCAAAATTGCTCATTCCGTTCGTCACAAGGCGGTTTTCTTCACTTGCCGCCGCAACCACGCTGCCGCCCGGACACATGCAGAACGTATAAACTCCCCTGCCGTTTTTCAAGTGAACCGCCAGTTTATAATCCGCCGCGCCAAGGCTGGGATGCCCGGCAAACTTTCCGTACTGTGCAATACTGATCTGTTCCTGAAGGTGCTCAATCCGTGCGCCGACGGAAAACGGCTTCTGCTCCATCGGGATTTGAAGGCGGTTCAGCATTTCGAAGGTATCGCGTGCGCTGTGCCCCACGGCAAGAATGACGCGGTCGGCTTCCACCCGGTACGGGGAACCGTCCCACGGTTTAACCTCAACCCCGGTTATTTTGCCGTCTTTCATCAGAAGATTTTGAAGCGCCGTTTCAAAATGCACTTCTCCGCCGAGGGAAATGATCTTTTCCCGGATAGCTTTTACCGTGGAGCCCAAACGGTCGGTGCCGATATGGGGCTTTGCCATAAAAAGGATTTCCTCCGGCGCGCCCGCGGAAACGAACTCCTCCAGCACCTTGCGCGAACGGAAATCCTTTGTGCCGGTATTCAGCTTGCCGTCGGAAAAAGTACCCGCGCCGCCCTCGCCGAACTGGACGTTGCTCCGCGTGTCCAGCTCCCCGGTCTGCCAGAAACGGCTTACCTGTTCGCGCCGCTTTTCCACCGCGCTGCCGCGCTCAAATACGACCGGCTGCTGCCCTGCCTGCGCCAGAATCAGCGCGGCAAACAGCCCCGCGGGGCCGAATCCGATCACAACCGGACGTTTGTCCGGCTTTCTGCAGGGCGGGATTTCATAACGGTACGGTTCCGCCGCCGTAATTTTTGGGTCTTTGGGGCTGTTATTGACCGGGCAGTCCGCGTCTACCGTGCAGATAAAATGCACGTCGTCCTTTTTTCTGGCGTCCACGGACTTTTTAAAAAGCTTTAAAGAACGGATGGCTTCCGGCTTGACTTTTAATCTTTTTGCAGCCAGCAGTCTTAAATCCTCTTCGGTTCCGTCCAAAGGCAGGCTGATTTCTGATATTCTGTACATAATTTCACCTTTATTCATAATAAGGACCGCGCGGCGGCGCAGCCCGCGATCATGCCGCTGCTCCACGCCCAGTGCAGGTTGAATCCGCCGCAGTCCCCGTCAATATTGCAGAGCTCCCCCGCAAGATACAGCCCCGGACAAAGCCGCGACTGCATGGATTCGTCCATCTCGCTGAGCGGAACACCGCCTGCCGTGACCTGCGCGTCTTTCCAGGAAAGCGTACCGGTTATGGGGAAAACAAAGTTCTTCACCGCGCCGGCGACCGCCATAAGTTCGTCCTCTTTGAGTTCGCAGGCATATTTCGCTGCGTGCGGAAGCGCCGATTTGACCACTTCCGGCCCGACCTGCTTGTTCAGGCAGCCGTTCAGCAATTCGCCTGAAAGCAGCTCCTTCGCCATACCACTTCTTTGTTTGATTACTGAAAAAATCTGCCGGGCGGTATACTCCGGCATCATGTCCAGAGAAATTTCTGTTTTCCGGGAAGCGCCAAGCTCCCCTACAAGCCGGGAAAGCTCAAAAATGCAGATTCCGGACAGCCCGTTTTCCGTAAACTGCACCTCTCCGCTCACCGTTTTTACCGGGTTTCCGTCCGTGAGAAGCGTGGCTGCGGCAGCACTGCGGGCTCCCTTGAGCGGTTTTGCGCGTTTGGGATCCGTCTTGAGCTGCACCAGTGCGGGAAACAACTTCGTCGTACTGTGGCCGAGCGATTTTGCGATTTGAAACCCGCTGCCGTTTGCACCGAGCTGAGGATATGCCAATCCGCCGGTGGCCAGAACGACCCGCTTTGACTCCGCACTGCTTTGAGCGGAGGAGATTCTAAATCCGTCCCCTCCCTTTTGAATACCGGTCACCGCAAAATCACAGACTGTTTCCACTCCGAACCGTTCCAGCTGAAGGCGCAAAATATCCAGTACAGCCGAAGCCTGCATATTATAAGGATAGACGCGCCCCTCATCCTGCTCCCTGCAAAGCAGGCCGAAAGAATGAAAGGTATCCGTGATTTTCTGCGGGGCGTACCGGTCAAGAACCGGTTTCAAGGCGCGCGTGTCCCCGTGATAATGTTCACACGAAACGCCGGTGTTGGTCAGATTGCACCGGCCGTTGCCGGTTGCAAGCAGCTTCTTCCCCACCCGGGCATTGCTTTCCAGCACCGCAATTTTCAGCCCGCGGCGGTTCTTCCGGCTTTCTTCCGCAGCGGCAATGGCAGCCATCAGCCCGGCGGCACCGCCGCCGACAACGGCCAGATCAAATTTCAGAGCCATAACGCCCTCCAAATTATTTACAGAAATATACATTGATAGTATAGCCCATTGCGCCTAAAATTCCAAGTGAAAAACCTGCACGCTTATATAGCATACAGGTTTTCGGGCTGAAAAGCATACGGGCTTTTCTATATTATATAACACAATAGCACACGCAACGATAAGGTACTCCGGTTTATAAAATTGCAGGCTTTCGCAGACATTCGGAACAGATTCCGTGGAAAAGCACTTCTCCGGAATCGACTCGAAGGTGATATTTTTCGGCAATCTCCTCACCGACGTTTTTGCCGAGATATTCTCCCGGAATATCGATTACCGCTCCGCACCCGGAACAGACGAAATGCGTGTGAGGTTTTGGATTGCCGTCATACCGCTCCTGCCCGTTTACCACACCGACGCTGATGATCACGCCATCGTTTTTGAACTGGGCAATATTGCGGTACACCGTGCCAAGGCTCAGGTCCGGAATTTCCGGCTTCAGCTGCTGGTAAACCCATTCGGCGGTCGGGTGGCTGGTCGTGCCGCGTATTACGTTCAGGATTGCCTCGCGTTTTTTGCTGTAATTCTGTTTCTTCTCCATTTCTTCACCTAATTAATAATAGTAATTATTCTCAACTTATGGCAATATAGTACCATGAGCCGGCCATCCTGTCAAGAACTATTTTATTTATGTACGTAAATTTGCATCTTATTTTTGCAAAGGATATACTTAGTCAAGATAAATAATATTAATCGCCGAATAATCGATTCCATATTCCTTTCTGAATTCTCGCTTACAGCAGGTTTGTCTGTAACCGGAAGGCAATCCTTCACTGTTTATGGATTTGTTTCAATGTTTGATATATAATAAAGAAAGAAATTATTCTATCTATGGGGGAGAGTGTCGAAGAACTCGTCAGGCGCCGAGAGACCGTGCAAGACAGGACGGCAGACGCAGCAAATGAAGAAGCCTGCTTGCTGTATGTGACCGCTATTTGTAAACGCGGCCAACGCAGCAAGCAAAATTGCGCGGCTTTATCGAAAGCCTGATGGGGGCAGCTATGAAAATCAATAAATATATAAAAGAATATTCCCTGATTACCGCCAGTACGCTTTTGATTGTTGCGGGCGTTTATTTCTTTAAATTTCCCAATAATTTTACTTTCGGCGGCATTACCGGCCTTTCGGTTGTCCTTGGCAAAATTACCCCTATTTCCCCCAGCACCGTAAACCTTATTTTGAATACCCTTCTTCTGTTGGTCGGCTTTATTTTCATCGGCAAAAGCTTTACGCTGAAGACGGTCTATTCCAGCATGCTGCTTTCGCTGTCGCTCTCCGCATTGGAATATGTTTATCCCCTAAAGCACCCGCTTACCGACGAACCGATGCTTGAGCTGATTTTTGCAATCGCGCTTCCGGCTTTCGGCTCCGCGGTGCTGTTCAATATCGGCGCTTCCAGCGGCGGTACGGATATCATCGCGCTGATTCTTAAAAAATACACCAACGTTGACATTGGACGGGCCGTGTTGCTGAGCGACCTTTTGATTACCCTTTCCGCCTTCCTTCTGTTTGATATAAAGACCGCCCTGTTTTCATTCCTTGGCCTTTTGGCCAAATCACTTGTGATCGACAACGTGATTGAGAGCATCAATCTGGCCAAATACTTTAACGTAGTCTGCTCCAACCCGGACGTTATCTGCGATTTTATTATGAATAAGCTGAACCGGAGCGCTACCATCTGCGAAGCGCAGGGGGCATACTCCCACACCCACAAATATATCGTATTGACTGCTCTGCGCCGGCACCAGGCGGTGCAGCTGCGGCAGTACATCAAGCAGGTTGAGCCGGGAGCGTTTATCCTTATTTCCAATACGAGCGAAATCATCGGTAAGGGCTTTCACGATTAGAACCGCGGAGTTACCGGATAATTAAACCCTATCTGCAATGATAAAGGTACCTGAATCACCGGGAGAAGTGAATTCAGGTACCTTTACCGAAGGAGAAGTTTGTTGTAATTGAATTAATTTACAGGTTTTCCCCGTTTTGCCGGATTACCTCTTTATACCAATATGCACTGTCCTTCAATATTCTCTGCTGTGTTTGATAATCGACATAAATCAGGCCGAAACGTTCGTTATAGCCCAGCGCCCACTCAAAATTATCCATGAGCGACCAATGGAAATAACCCCGAATATCGATTCCCTCTTCTGCGGCTTTTCGCAGCGCAAGAAGATAACGGTTTAAAAAGTCAATGCGGTTTGGATCATGTACCTTACCGTCCAAAGAAACCGTATCGTGGGCCGACATTCCGTTTTCGCTGATCAGGACAGGCTTTTTATATTCCTCGTATAAAAACTTGGAGTACCAGTACATACATTCCGGCGTAACAGGCCAGCCGCAGGCGGTCTTTGCGGTGCCTGCGGGGAAGTTTTCGAACTTCCATCCGCGCCCGTCCTTGCGGACACAGGTAGAATTGTAAACATTCAAAGCAAAGAGGTCGAGCGGCTGGCTGATAATTTCCATATCGTCCCTGCCGATCTGCGGCATGACCTTTGAAAACTTTTCATGGCAGACACGGGGATATTGGCCCTTGAAAACCGGATCGCTCCAGAACGCGATACTGAAAATAGCGTCATAGCAGTTTTCGGGCACATCAAAAGTAGCCTGTCTCGCGGCCTCCGCATCTCCGGCGGAATCGGTTTGAGGAGTCCGGATTCGCCCGTTCTGCGCAATTCCGATCTGCAGCCCGCTACCGCCGTATTTTCTGAGCGCCTTTACCGCAAGTCCGTGTCCCAAAAGCATATGGTGCGCCGTCAGAAAATTATCGCTGTCCGAAAGCTTAAGTCCCGGAGCGTGTATTCCGTTGCCGTGCCCCAGACTGACAAAACACTGGGGCTCGTTCAGTGTAAAATAATATTTGACTTTTCCTGAGAAAATCTTTGCGATCTGTTCCGCGTAATACTCAAACCAAAGCGGACTGTCCGGATTCAGCCACCCGCCGCGTTTTTGCAGCGCTGCCGGGAGATCCCAGTGAAAAAGAGTAACAAACGGTTCGATCTGATTTTCGGTCAGCTCATCAACCAGGTCCTGATAGAACCGTACGCCGGCTTCATTGAGCTCGCCGGTTCCCTGCGGCAGAACACGCGGCCAAGAAACGGAAAACCGATAGGCCTTAAGGCCTAGCTGCTTCATGAGCGCAATATCTTCTTTATAACGGTGATAGTGGTCACAGGCTGTTTCGCCTGTCTGATTTTCAAAAGTTGTTCCCGGTATGCGGCAAAATTCATCCCAAACCGAATCTTCCTTGCCGTCTTCTCCGGCTGCGCCTTCAATCTGATAGGCGGCAGTAGCCGCACCCCATATAAAATCCTTACAAAAGGGCATTCTCTTACATCCTTTTCCCAGATTATTTTAATTTGTGCCGGAACGCTCTTATATTTCTTATCTCTTTCTCCCATCCCGCGGGGAAAAGAGATAAAAAATTAATGCGATTTTTTCAAAGAAAGGCCGCCATATCATCCGCAGGACAATATGGCAGCCTTCTTCTAACTTTTCTGTTGTCTGCCCTTAGTGATAATCAAACAGTACAATATTAAGGGACCAATTCATGAAGTGATGATTATTTCTTGGATTTTGCCCAATCGTCATACTGCTGCTGCATGGTAGCCATCAGTTTGTCTGCGCCGGCTGCCTTGAACTTGGCGTCCATTTCCTTAACGGTAGCGTCAACATCCTTAGCCTGGCCCATGAACAGAGTCTTGTAGTATTCCTGAGATACCGCTCTGCAGTTTGCAATCAGAGTCTGGGTAGCTGTGTCTGTGTTGTTGAAGATGAAGCCGTAGCTTTGAAGTTTCGGCGCAGTGCTGGCAATCTTGGCCCATGAATCATATTTGTCGGCAGATTCGTAACTCAAGCGCAAGTCTTTTGACTGATCGCCGAATCTCCAGCCATTGCCGGAAGCATAACCGGAACCTTCCTTCAATGTGACCGTGCCATCTGTATTCTTAGTATAATCTGTGTTCTCTTCGCCGTAGATGAACAGGTTCAGCAGGTTTGCATCGGTGTAGAGCATGTTGATAAACTGCATTGCTTCGTCCGGATGCTTGCTCTGTTTTGCAATCGCGATCATAGCACCGGTTGTTTCACGGTTTGTAATGCGGTTTTCAGTGATCTGTACCTGTGTCCATTCAATACCCGTGCTTGCTTTCATTTCAGCATCTTTGCCCGGTTTCAGGGAAGAAACTGCTGAAAAATATTTGCCGGTCTTCAGAGCATCGCTTACGCCTGTTACGGTCGTAGCATCCGCGCTGATGTACTTCTTGGCAAGGTAGGTCTTCATTTGCTTGTAGAAAGCAACGGATTCGGGAGTGGTGAACTGGTTGACAATCTTGGTGTCGCCCTTTGCAGACGGATACAGTGTGCCGGGAACGTCATCGTCGCTGATGTTATCCCAGTCAAGGAATTTGTAGCCCGGAACGTCCATGTTTGCTACGCAAAGAGGAGTGATGCCCGGCTCGCCCTTAAGGATCTGGTCAAAGATCGGTTCCATGTCTTTTTCAGACTTGATCTTGGTAACATCAATCTTGTACTTCTTTACAAGGTCAGTTCTGAGCAGATAGCCCCAGCTGTGGAATTTTTCCTTGTTGCAGGGCAGGGCATAGGTGTGGCCCTGAATCTTGGAAGCATCGATAAAGCTCTGATCAAGGATCTTTACAATATCCGGATACTTTGTAAGATAATTATCCAATTCAAGGAAGTTGCCTGCCAGCGCATTCTGCTGGAAGTTTGCAACCCAGTTTGCCGTAAATAAAACATCGACTCCCTGACCTGTGCTCAGTGCGTTGTTCGCCTTCTGGGTGTAATCGTCGCCCCATCCAAGCTCCTGATAATCGATCTGGATATTTGTCTTCGCTGTCTCCTTCAGATACTTGTTGACCGCTGTTACGATTCTGTTCTGCTGATCCTGTGCGGTACCTGCAGTCCAGAATGTAATGGTAACGTCCTCCTTGGGGGCTTCGCTGGCAGCCTGGCTTGCAGCAGCCGAGCTAGCCTCGGCGGTGCTTGCAGCAGGTGCGCTGCTCGCGGGTGCGGAATTACCGCATCCGGCAAGTGTGGTTGATGCCATTAAGCAGAGTGCAAGAACCAAACTTATGCTTTTCCTTACGCTTTTCATTTCAATAACCTCCTGATAAATTTTATTGAAAATCGGATAAATCCGATTTCAGCCTTTCACCGCGCCTATCGTAAGACCTTTAATGAAGAACTTCTGGAAATACGGATAAGCAAAGATAATCGGTCCTACGGAAACGACCGCCACCGCCATTCTTGTGCCTTCGCTGGGAAGCGAAGCAGCGATTTCGGAGGCATTTCCTACGGTAGTGTTGGACAGGAACTGAATATTCATCAGCATCTGGTACATTAAGAACTGAATATTATAATTTTCCTTATGCGTGATAAACATGAGGGGCAGATACCAGTCGTTCCAATAACCGAGCATGGCAAACAGCCCGATGGTTGCAAGTCCGGCCTTGCAGAGAGGAAGGGCAATCGTAAAGAATGTCCTTATTTCGCCCGCGCCGTCAATCTTCGCGGATTCAATGATGGATTCCGGAATCCCCTGCTTCATAAAGGTGCGCAGAATAATGATATTCCAGGCGTTTACAAGGAAGGGGAAAATCAAGACCCAGACCGTATCGATGATTCTGAAAAGCTGGGAGTAGACCATAACCCATGGAACCAGTCCGCCGCCGAAGATCATTGTGAAGTAAGCGATAAACGCAAACTGCTTTCTGTACTTGAAATTGCTGCGGGATAGCGGATAGGCATATAAAGTCATAACCGAAACTGCTACAATCGTACCGATCACCGTAACAAAAATGGAAACGCCGTACGCGCGAAGGATTGCCGAACCGCCCTTAAACAGATAGCCGTACGCAGCCACACTCCATTTTGCCGGGAAAAAGCTGTAGCCATTCTGTAAAATCGTCCTTTCATCCGTAAAGGAAATAATAATTACAAGTGCAAGCGGTAAAAGGCAAAGAAGAATATAAATCGTAAAAAGGATATTCAAGAGAACATTGCTCCGGCCCGAAATCCGGTTGAATTTAAAATTTCGAATACTGGTTGCTGAAGCCATATCGATACTCCTCCCTTAAAACAACGCGCTGTCGCTGTCTATTTTCCTGACGATAAAATTCGCGGTGAAAACAGTGATACAGCCGACGACCGCCTGATAAAGACCCGCGGCAGCAGTCATACTGACGTTTGCGGAGTTCTTCATGGACATGTAAACCATCGTATCGATAACATTCGTTACTTTATAAAGTGCGCCGGCATTCCTCGGAACATTAAAGAAAAGGCCGAAGTCCGCATTGAAGATTCTTCCCACTGCAAGAAGCGTTGTGATAATCATGATTGCCTTGAGCATCGGAAGAGTTATGTATTTGATCTGCTGCCATTTTGTCGCACCGTCCAGTGTTGCGGCCTCATAGTATTCATCACTGATACCGGAGATGGAAGCCATGTAAACAACCAGATTGTAGCCGGTGTATTTCCACAGATGGAAAAATACCAGAATGAACGGCCAGGCGGCAAGTTCGTTATACCAATTTATGCTTTCCATTCCCAAAGGAGAGAGAATGAAACGGTTTACAAAACCATTGTCAAAGCTGAGTAAGGAATAAGCAAGGTAGCTTACTACGACCCAGGATAAGAAGTACGGAAGAAAGATTGCGCTCTGAAAGAATTTGGAAAGCTTTACGCGCCATAATTCGGTCAAACCAATCGCCATCACAACCGGGATAATGATATCAAGAGCAATAAAACCCAGGTTGTAAAGGATGGTGTTTCTTGTCGCCTCAAAAATATTCGGTGATGCAAACAGAAATTTGAAATTATCGAGTCCCACAAATTTGCTGGATAACAGACTGGTTAAGAAATTGTCTTTAAAACGGTACTGCTCAAATGCCATAATCACGCCGAACATCGGCAGATAATTGTTGATCAGAAGAACAAAAAGTCCGGGCAGCATCATCACAAGAAACGGGAAATTCTGTTTAAATCCCTTTAAAAATTTACTCTGTGCCTTTGGTGCTGCGCTTGCCGGCCTGCTTAGCTTTGCTGCCGAAGCATCCATAAGAAATTACCTCCTCCAAAATTCAAAACGATGTCTTCTCCTCCTGCTATTCGGCGGCTTCCTCCGCCAAATTGCGGCGTCCGCCGCAAAAGACTGCAATTTAAATTTTTCCCACGGACTGGCCTTCAATCAGCTTGCCGGGTACTGTAACATTTTCCGTGATTGTGGTCAGCGGGCTTTCAATCTGTTCAATCAGCCTTTTGGCCGCTTCTCGACCCAGCATTTCGGTATCCTGCTTTATGGTCGTAAGCCGGGGCTTGTAAACCTGAGAAAGGGGAATGCCGTCGTAGCCGGCAATTGAAATATCTTCCGGAATCCGGAGACCGGCGGCTTCGATTGCTTCAATCCCCCCAAGCGCGGCAAAATCGTCCGGCATAATAATGCAGGTCGGCCTGCTGGGGAGGCTTAAAAGCTTTTTGACGCATTGCTTTGTCCTGACGACGTCCTGAAAAGCGGAACCGATCAAATATTCCGAAGGAACGTCCATGCCAAAGTCTTTCATAGTTTTGCAAAAGCTGGTCAAGCGCTGTTCGCTGACCGCCGATTTTTCGCCGTGGACATACGCAATCCTGCGATGTCCCATACTGTATATGTATTCTACCAGTTCGCGCATTCCCTGCACGTTTGTGGAGTTGATGCTGGTGTGATTGTTGAACAGGTGGTCAATCGTTACAACCGGCAGATTGCTGTTGATCAGTTCAATGACCTGCGGCTGCTGGAAATCGATGCAGGCGATGCATACGCCGTCAAAATTGCGGTATCTGCAATGCTCCAGAAAAGTAAGCTGCCGGTTTCCCACATTGATATTATGATTAATGAACGTAATATCGTAGCAGTGCTTTTCGGCTTCTACCTTAAAGCTGTCAAGAACAGCAGCAAAATAATTATGTTTTAAACCGCTTTGGGCATCGTCCACAAACAGCATTCCAATATTGAAAGTGCGGTTTGTTTTCAGGGCCCTTGCATTGGAGTTGGGGAAGTACCCGTATTCCTCCGCCGCTTTTAAAACGCGGTTTCTGGTTTTTTCACTTACGTCATTATAGCTATTGAGCGCTTTGCTGACCGTGGAAACAGACAGGCCACATTTTACGGCTATATCTTTAATATTCGCCACACGATCACCTCCGTCTCATTATTTTCTAAATCGTTTTCGTGCCTTTAGTATAATCTGTTTTTACCAATTTTGCAAGTGCTTTTTAAAATTTAATAGATAAATTTATTTTATAAGTGATATTTTTATAGGAAAACCCAACTTTTTTACTATTTTCTTTCTGTTTTGGCCATAAATACCGAAATTGTTTTCGTAAATATAATACTATGAATATCATATAATATTGCGCGCGTTTTTCGAAAATTGCTCCTATTTTGTTTTATTTTGCTGAATCAGCACATTGTATCAATTTTATATATACATTATATATGTTTTATGCAACATAACGATTATTTGCTAAATTCGCTTGTATAATCCGCTAAATCTTAAAAAGCACTTGATTTTATTTCCGTTTGCAATTACTATAAGTAGTAGCTGAAATACCCTTCCTGTTCATCTAAAACGTTTTCGTAATATTTTTGGTTTGAACAGAGCTAATAGGAGGATAAACTATGTTATTTGGACATTTCGATGACGTACGGAAAGAATACGTAATCACACGGCCGGATACCCCCTACCCATGGATCAACTATTTGGGCAGTGAAAACTTTTTCTCGCTGATTTCCAACACATCCGGCGGTTATTGCTTTTATAAAGACGCGCGTTTGCTCCGTCTTACGCGTTATCGTTATAATAATGTGCCAACCGACGCGGGCGGCCGATATTTTTACATAAAAGACGGAGATACCGTCTGGAACCCCGGCTGGGCTCCGGTAAGAACGGAGCTGGATCATTACGAGTGCCGCCACGGTTTAGGCTACAGTATCTTTGATTCCAGTAAAAACGGCCTTGAAGCCCGGCAGACTTCCTTTGTACCGATCGGCCATAACTGCGAAGTGCACCGCCTTATTCTAAAGAACACCGGCAGCCGGCCGAAAAGCTTTAAGCTATTTTCATTTATAGAATTTTGTCTCTGGAACGCGTATGACGATATGACCAATTTCCAGCGCAATTACAACCTCGGCGAGGTTGAGATTATCGGCAGCACGATTTACCACAAAACGGAATACCGCGAGCGCCGCAACCATTACGCTGTTTTCAGCGTAAATGCTCCGGTCGACGGCTTCGATACCGACCGTGAATCCTTCCTTGGCCTTTACAACGGCTTTGATAAGCCGGACGTTGTAGCCGAAGGCAAAGCACGCAACTCCGTCGTGAGCGGCTGGGCACCCATTGGCTCGCACTACATAGAGGTTACGCTTGCTCCGGACGAGGAAAAGAGCTTTATTTTCGTTTTGGGCTACTGTGAAAATCCGGAAGACCGGAAATGGGAAAGCCCGAATGTCATCAACAAGGCTCCGGCGGAAAAGCTTTTGAGCGCTTTTAAAACCGACGCCCAGGTGGACGCGGCTCTCGATCAGCTCAAAGAATACTGGGACAGCCTGCTTTCCACGTTCCACATGGAAAGCAAGGATGAAAAGCTGAACCGGATGGTCAACATCTGGAACCAGTACCAGTGCATGGTAACTTTCAATATGTCCCGCTCCGCCTCCTATTTTGAATCCGGAATCGGCAGAGGGATGGGGTTCCGTGATTCCACGCAGGACCTTCTGGGCTTTGTTCACCTTATTCCGTCGCGCGCCCGCCAGCGCATTCTGGAAATCGCGGCCACCCAGATGGAAGACGGCAGCGCCTATCATCAGTATCAGCCGCTTACAAAGCGCGGCAATCTCGACGTGGGCAGCGGCTTTAACGATGACCCGCTGTGGCTGATTTTCGGCGTTTCCGCGTACATAAAAGAAACCGGCGACTGGTCTATTTTGAAGGAACAGATTCCGTTTGACAACGACGACTCCAAAGCCGCGCCGATGCTTGAGCATCTCAGGCGCTCCTTTGAATATACGCTCACCCATCTCGGCCCGCACAAGCTGCCGCTGATCGGCAGGGCTGACTGGAACGACTGCCTGAACCTGAACTGCTTCTCCAAAACCCCGGGCGAGTCCTTCCAGACCTGCACCAATTTTGAAAGCGGAATTGCGGAATCGGTATTTATTGCCGGCATGTTTGTCGCAATCGGCCCGGCCTACGCGGAAATTCTGCGGAAATCCGGCATGGCCGGGGAGGCTCAGCACGCGGAGCAGGAGGTCGGCAATATGACCGAAGCGGTGCTGAAAAGCGGCTGGGACGGCGAGTGGTTCCTCCGCGCATATGACGCTTTCGGCGAGAAGGTCGGCAGCAAGGATTGCGAAGAAGGCAAAATCTTTATTGAGCCGCAGGGCTTCTGCATTATGGCCGGCATCGGCGTAAAAGAAGGGCTTGCCGAGCGCGCCCTCAACTCCGTAAAGGAACGTCTGGATACAAAATACGGCATTGTACTGAATTCTCCCTGCTATACCGCCTACCGGCTCAACCTCGGTGAGATTTCCTCTTATCCGCCGGGATTCAAGGAGAACGGCGGCATTTTCTGCCATAACAATCCATGGATTTCCATTGCCGAAACAATAGTCGGACACGGCAACCGGGCTTTTGAGGTCTATGAAAAGACCTGCCCCGCCTACCTTGAGGAAATCAGCGAAATTCACCGCACCGAGCCGTATGTCTATTCCCAGATGATTGCAGGCAAGGAATCTCCGCGGCACGGCGAAGCGAAAAACTCCTGGCTGACCGGCACGGCCGCATGGACCTTCTACAATGTTTCGCAGTTTATTTTGGGAATCCGCCCGCAGTTCAACGGTCTTGAGGTCGACCCGTGCATTCCGGAAACCCTGAGTGGCTTTACCGTAAAGCGCAAGTACTGCGGCGCCACCTACAACATCGAAGTTGACAACACAGCGGGCGTACAGAAGGGCGTAAAGAGCATGACGATCGACGGAAACCCGGTGGACGGAAACGTCCTTCCGGTCTGCAACGACGGTAAGGAACACGCCGTAAAAGTCATGATGGGCTAAAAAATTCATTTTCAGCGGAATCAACGGAGCAGGTTTTTGCCTGCTCCGCTTTTTATGCGGTATCATTATTCAATGCCTGCCGAAACAGGAGTTCACCTTTTCGCTCCGGCGGATCGAAAAGTGCGGACCCGCTGCCCTCACCCACTCTTGCCCGGCGTGCGGGAGCGCACAACGGTTGGGTAGAACTTCGATTTTTTAATGGTTTATTCCGCAGACATTATTCAGGAATTGACAATTTATACGAAACGGCATATAATACTATTAAATTAGTAAATTACTGATTTACTGAATGGATGTGATTTTATGAATATTCCCACTTCTTTGAAACATAAGCCTGTAATTGTGGCGGACGACTACGAGAATGTCGACGGCAAAAATGCCTATCATTCCGATGCGAAGGGGCTGTCTCTGGGTCTGGCGCAATGGAACGACCGCGGCAAGGTCGATATTTCCGCCAAGGTGTGGCGCTATACCGGCGAAAAATGGTCGCGGCAGTCGGAAGAACTGCCCCTCCACCGGGTAATCGACATGGCAATTCTAATCTGCAGGGCAAAGCAATATTTCAGCGAAGCCTATCGCTATGAAAAATTTTACGCCCCGGATCATACCGGCATCGACCGAATCGGCTTGCAGGGTGACGCCATGACGGTTGCCGTATGCACCGAAAACCCGATGATCGATGAGGATATCCGGCTGTTTTCTCAGGTTCTGAGTGAAAACGACGAGCTGATCAGCGAGCGGCTCAAAGTTTTATCCGGAATTTTAAAGGAAGCAGGCTACTAATACAGAAAAGGAGAAACCTATGGACCAGGAAAATAAAAAGCGGATATCCGCCGAATATAAGGAGCGGAAGGTCATCGGCGGGATATGCGCCGTAAAAAATACCGCAAACGGAAAGCTTCTGCTGCTCACCGCCCCGGATCTGCAGGGAATGCGCAACCGATTTGAATTTTCGCAGAAAATGAATTCCTGCATTAACCCAAAACTGCAGAAAGACTGGACGGAATACGGAAAAAATTCTTTCTGCTTTGAAGTGCTGGAGGAATTGAATAAAAAAGAAGACCAGACATCCAAGGAGTTTACGGATGATCTGAAGGTTTTGGAGGAAATGTGGCGCGAAAAATTTGAAGCCGGTCAATTATATTGACTATAAATTATGCCGGACGGTATGGAAAGTTTATTCCATATCGTCCTTTTTGTTTTTTGGGATTTATGATATAATCTTTGGAATTTATTATTGTGAGAGAAGGTAAAATGATGCGCAAACTGACGGAGCACGACCGGAAGCAGGTCATGGATTATATTCTTAAGGAACCTGAATTCAACCTGTTTTTTATCGGGGATATCGAGAATTTTGGCTTTGAAAACAAAGATGTTGAACTCTTTGCTTCGGACAGCGATACGGGTTACGATTACCTGCTGCTCCGTTATCTGGATAATTTCCTGCTGTACAGCGATCATACGAATTACAATGTACGGGAAGCAGCGGAATTTATAGCCGAGGCCAATCCAAAATGCATCAACGGCAAAAGTGACATTGTGGAAAAGCTTCTCCCCTTCCTGCCGGACCGGTACGGCGAAAGAGCTTTTCTTTCCCGCCTGAACGAAGTAAAATCATTGCCTGTTATGCCTGACGGAGCGGAGGTGCGCCGTCTTACACCGGATAATGCTTCGGATATTGTAGCCCTGTATCTTCAAATCGAAGAATTCCGCGACCTTTACAGCGAAGATATTGAAAAAGGCGTAAAGGGAATACGGATTAATCTGGAGAACGGCGGGCGCTCCTACGGAGTATTCCAAAACGGAACTCTGATTTCCATTGCCTCAACCGCCGCGGAAAACTCGGTTTCCGCCATGGTCGTGGGCGTTGCCACCCTTCCTCCGGAAAGGAAAAAGGGGCTTGCCGGCAGTCTAGTTGCAAAACTTTGCGAGGATTTTCTGAACGAAAACAAACAGTTTTTGTGCCTGTTCTACGATAATCCCGAAGCCGGAAGCATCTACCGGAAAATCGGATTTACGGAGTTGGGGAGCTATATTATGCTGAAAAGGAGAAAAGCGAAATGAAAACAATCGGATTGATCGGCGGCATGAGCTGGGAAAGCACAACGGAGTATTATCAAATCATCAATCATACGGTAAAAGAGGAACTCGGCGGACTGCACAGCGCAAAATGCATTCTGTACAGCGTGGATTTTCAGGAGATCGAGGAATGCCAGTCAAGTGGGGACTGGGACAGAAGCGCCACAATTCTCTCGCATGCTGCCGCAGGTCTTGAAAAGGCCGGTGCGGATTTTATCCTGATCTGCACCAATACCATGCACAAGGTTGCCGACCAGATTCAAAAAAATATCTCTGTTCCAATCCTGCATATTGCCGACGTAACCGCGGACGAACTGGAAAAACACGGCATTCAAAAAGTAGCCCTGCTTGGGACAAAATATACCATGGAGCAGGATTTCTATAAGAAGAAGCTTCTCGACCGCGGAATTGACGTTCTGATACCCGACGCCTCGGAAAGGCTCTTTATTAACAACGTTATTTACAATGAGCTGTGCCTCGGGGTCATCAGCGAAAAGTCAAAGCATACGTTTCTCTGTCTCATAGATAAACTGGCAAAATCCGGCGCGCAGGGCGTTATTTTGGGATGTACGGAGATCGGTCTGCTGGTAAAGCAAAGTGATACCTCCGTCCCCCTCTTTGACACAACCTATCTCCACGCGCACCGTGCCGCACTGGATTCAATAAAACGACAGGATGATTAAAATGAATAAAAGAAAGAATGTACTGATTCTTCTGCCCGCAGACGATGCGCATAAAAAATTGTTCGAACAGGCTGCGCCGCAGGCGGATATCGTTTATGCGGACTCGCATTCCGTAAGCCCGCAGGAAATTGAACGCGCCGAGATTATTATCGGCAACCCAAATCCCGCGCTCCTTTCCGGCGCAAGAAATTTGGAATGGCTGCAGCTGGGGAGTGCCGGCGCAAATTTATATGTGGGCGCCGGCATACTTCCGGAGAACGTCCTGCTTACAAACGCCACCGGCTGCTTCGGACTGGTCATTTCGGAATATATGATCGCCACAGTGCTCAGCTTATTTCTGCACCTGCAGCAGTACGCGGAAAACCAGCGCGGACACCGCTGGCACGGGGAAGGAAAAATCAAATCGATCTACGGCTCCACCGCCCTCATCGTGGGGCTTGGAGATATCGGCGGGGAGTTTGCGAAGCGGTTCAAGGCGATGGGCGGGCACACCGTCGGCGTCCGCCGTTCCAACCGGAAAAAGCCGGATTTTATAGACGAGCTTTACCTGACTGATCAACTCGACGAGCTTCTGCCGCGCGCGGACGTGGTGGCGCTCAGTTTGCCGGAAACCCCGCAGACGCACAAGCTGTTCAGCCGTGAGCGACTGGCGCGGATGAAGTCCGACGCAATCCTTTTGAACGTCGGACGCGGCATGGCGATTGATACCGACGCGCTCTGTGAAGTGCTGAATTCCGGCCGTCTCGGGGGCGCGGTACTCGATGTGACCGACCCGGAACCGCTGCCGCCGGAACACCCGCTGTGGGAAGCCAAAAACATTCTGATCACGCCCCATGTCGCGGGAAATTTCAATCTTCCGGAAACCTACGAGCGTGTTTCGGCGCTTTGTGCCGATAACCTGAAACGGTATATGGACGGCTTGGAGCTGAATAATCTCGTTGATTTCCGCACAGGATATAAAAAGCACGATTAAAATTTTCATTCCCAAGCCTGTCAGGCTGCGGGCAAAACATTGTACCGCGAAAAGCCGTGTGGATTTTCCGCCGGTTTGGAGCCTCTTCGGAGGCTCTTTTTTATCTCAATTTTTAAGTGTGTTATACTATGTGTATATAGTACACTTATCTATACAATAATATTGTAATTAATTTTATATAATCGTATTGACAAATTATATAACATCAGTATAATATTAAATCAGAGTAAAGGCAGATTGGAAGGATAAGGATGCAAAGAAACGTTTACAGTCTGGTGCTGATCGATGATATCGTGGAAGCCGTGGACCGAATGGCGTATGAAAGAAATACCAGCCGGAGCAGCCTGATTAATCAGATTCTTGCCGAATACCTCTCCTGCCCCACGCCGGAAATGCGCATGAAAGACATTTTTGAGAGCGTGGAGCAGACGATGAAGGACATCCGGTGCTTTCAGGTGCAGTTTCAGCCCAGCGATTCCATGATCTCGATACGGAGCGCGCTGAAATACCGATACAAACCCACCATCCGCTACGTACTGGAGCTTTACCGCGAATGCGAACCGACCGTGGGAGAGCTTCGGGTTTCCATGAGGACGCAGAGCCAGCCGCTTATTGAAATCCTTACCGATTTCTTTGAATTCTGGTCGGAGATGGAGAACCGGTGCATCGGTTCCTTCTTTCCGGACGGCCGGATTCCCTGCCGGATTGAACAAGGGCGGTACATTCGCCAGTTCCTGCCGCCGGAGGAAGAGGAGCAGCGGACAAACGAAGCG